>JARXAK010000013.1 GCA_029865885.1 Rhizobium sp.
GCAACCGTCAGCAGCATCGGCGCGAGCTCCGGCCAGAGATGCCGGCGCAGGATATAGGCCGGACCGAAACCCAGCAGCCGCGAGGCCTCCACCGCTGGTGACAGCAAGAGCGGTCGCGCCATGGCCCGCGTCAGGCGGAAGTATTCGACCCACAGCACCAGCGAGATGCCGACATACAGCATCGCCGGATTGTCAGGCACGATCGCCGTCAGCATCAGCACCAGCAGCAGTCCCGGAAGAGCGAGGAAGGCTTCGGATACAGCACCCACGGCGCGATCGGCAAAACCGCCGCGCCAGGCGGCGAGAACCCCGAGCAACACGCCGGGGATCATCGCGGTGAACACCGACAGAAGCGCCAGTCCGAGCGACAGGCGCAAGGCACCCGCAAGCCGCGCCTGCATGGAGCGGCCGAGATGGTCATAACCAAACCAGTCGGCAGCGCTCGGCCCCTGCAGGCTGAAGCGCAGCGTCTGCTTCAGCGGATCGGCGCCACCGATCAGAAGCGGCAGGAAGGCGAAAGCCAGCAAACCGCCAAGGATGGCCACACCGGCGAGCCGGCGCTTGGGCCAGCGTGCCGGGCGCTGTGCCACATAATCAAGCGTGGTCATGCGCTGCGCCTCCTCGGATCGATACCATGGCAGAAGAGATCGACCAGCGCGTTGAGCGCGACGAACATCAGTCCCATGACAAGCGCTGTGCCTTGGATCATCGGCACGTCGCGCCCGAAGATCGCATGCACCAGGGCATGGCCGATGCCCGGCCAGGCAAACAGCGTTTCGACCACCACGACACCTTCAACGAGATAAACGAATTGCACGCCGAGATAGGTGACGATCGGCACGGCGACATTGCGCAATCCATGCCGCGTAAAGACCTGCCATTCCGAGAGCCCCTTGGTGCGCCCGAAGGCGTAGTAGGGCGAGCGCGATACGGCGACCATGGCATCGCGCGCCACGCGGTTGGAGACCGCCGCCAGTCCGAGCGCCAGCGTCAGCGCCGGCAGCACGAGATGGACGCCATGGGTGTGCCCCGCCGCCGGCAGCACATTGAGGGTGATGCCGAAGACGATGATCAGGATGAGCCCGACGACGAATTGCGGCAGCGCTCGCAAAGCCGTCGACACCAGCATCAGCGTGCGGTCGAGCACGCCACCGGGCCTCAGACCCGCGAGAATGCCGAGCGGCGGACCGATGAACAGCGACAGCACGATCGCGGCCAGCGCCAGCTCGAGCGTATGGCCGAGCTGCACCCCGATTTCCTCGATGACCGGCTTGCCGCTGATCAGCGAGGTTCCGAGATCAAGGCGCAGGAGATCGGCCATCCAGTCGAAGAGTGCCAGCATGGCCGGTTTGGCGAGATCGAGCTCGGCGGCCACCTTCGCAGCGGCCGCACTGTCGACGACATCATAGCCATAGCGGCCCGCAGCAATCCGGTAGGCGAGGTCGCCCGGAAGCGACCTTGTCATCACAAAGCAGATGAGACCCACCATGAAGGCCACCAGAGCCGCCTGGATCAGGCGGTTCAGGATCGCCCTGGTCATTTCGCCCACCGCATGGTTTCAAGACCAAAGGTCCGCTCGAACGGGTCGATCGTCGCACCCTCCAGCTTCGGCGAGAAGGCCACCGTCTGCTGATACCAGGCGATCGGGATGACCGGCAGATCGGCCTGGATGGCGGCCACGGCCTGGTGGCGCAGCACCTCGCCTT
Source organism: Rhizobium sp. (assembly GCA_029865885.1). Classification (GTDB taxonomy): domain Bacteria; phylum Pseudomonadota; class Alphaproteobacteria; order Rhizobiales; family Rhizobiaceae; genus Allorhizobium. Next base: position 1,707 of record JARXAK010000013.1, read on the forward strand.
CAGCGGGATCCGCAACGCGGGTCAGATCATCCAGCGCCTTTTCGAAGCCGGCATTCGTCCAGTTCATCGCACCCCAGTCACCACCGCCTGGGCCGTAGTCCGAAAGCATGGTACCGATCGGATCGGGAACCAGCGCGAAGTTACGCGCCATCAGCGCCAGTTCCAGCGAGCCGTCCTGATGCTTGGCCGGAATCTCGGAGGAATTGGTCGAGTTGATGGTGAGAGCAACGCCGATTTCCTTCAGCTGGTCCTGCAGGACAGCGGCGATCAGCGGCAGTTCCGGGCGATCGGGATAGGTGGTCAACGTCAGCGCGAACGGCTTGCCGTCCTTCTCCAGGATGCCGTCGGCGCCCGGCGTCCAGCCGAGCTCGGCAAGCAGCGCCTTGGCTTTCTCAGGATCATAGCCGAGCGGTGCGAGATCGGCATCGTGCCAGATCTTCAGGCTCGGCGGGAAAAGCTGCGTGGCGGCTGCCGGGTAGCGCAGGATCGCAACGGCAAGGCCTTCGCGGTCGATGGCAAAGCTCAGCGCCTCGCGTGCCTTCACATCGGCGAGGAAGGGATGGCCGGCATTGACCTTCAGGAGCACGCTGCGCGGGATCGATACGGACTGCAGCACGACCTTGTCGCTCTTGGCGAGGCGCGTGCGGCTCGCGGGATCAAGATTGAAGACATAGTCGGCATCGCCGCTCTCGGCCATCAGCGCGCGGGTTTCGGCACGGCTGACCGAGAGATAGGTCGCCTTTTCGATCTCGGGCTTCTGGCCCCAATAGTCGGCGAAACGTTCAACGGCGAGGCTCTGCGGCGCCTCAAGCTTGGTGAGCTTGAACGGACCCGTGCCGATGATCGCCTTGACGTCGGCCCCTTCATAGGCAGCCGGCGCCAGGATCTGGGCGCGGCTTTCGGCAAGGAAGGCCAAGAGCGGCACAAAAGGCTTCGACAGCGAGACGACGACCGCCCCCTCGCCATCCGCCTTGATCTCGGTGATAGGCGCCTTGCTGAGGAGCCCAGCCTTGGCCTTGGCGATATTGAGTGCGGACGCTGCCGCTTCTGCCGTCAGCGCTGTGCCATCCTGGAATTTGACCCCCGGCTGCAGCTCGAAGCGCCAGGTCAGGCCGTCTTCGCTGACGGCCCAGCTCTTCGCCAGCGCCGGAACCGGATTGCCATTCTTGTCGGCTTCAACCAGCGTCTCGACGATCCGCATGCGCAGGAAGATGTCGCCGGACTTCGCCGGATCGAGGCCGGTGATCTCGAACGGTGCAACGATGTCGACGACACCATCCGTCGCCATGGCGGGTGCGGCACCGGCCAGCATGGCAAGGAAGGAGGCAGCGATGATATTCTTGAACACGAGCGTCACCTTTAACGTTATAAAGTTACATTCGTCTAACCAAACCGATCCGCGCTGTCCAGTGCCGTCACGCCTCCGCCCACAGCCGCCCTGCCAATTGACGATTTTCAAACTTGCCGGGGGAAGCGGAAATCCGTTGCGCTGCAGGGGCTGAGACGGTATTTCGCAGGCCATGACAGAACACATGACAGCCCCACGCCCCGAGACAAGCGGCGCCTTTTGCGTCGCCGCCCTCTATCACTTTGCCAAGTTTCCGCGCTTCGAGAGCGTCCAGGAACCGCTTGAGGCGCTCTGCAAGGCGGAAGGCGTCAAGGGCACGCTGCTCATTGCCCATGAGGGCATCAACGGCACGATCGCCGGCAGCGATGCCGCGATCGCCAAGGTTCTGGCCTTCCTCCGCAGCCAGCCCGAATTCATGGCCCTGGAGCACAAGGAAAGCCGGGCATCCAAGATGCCGTTCCTGCGCATGAAGGTGCGGCTGAAGAAGGAAATCGTCACCATGGGCGTCGAGGACATCGACCCCAACGAAATCGTCGGCACCTATGTCGACCCGAAGGACTGGAACGACCTGATTTCCGATCCCGAGACCATCGTCATCGACACCCGCAACGATTACGAGACGGCGATCGGCATCTTCCGCGGCGCCGTCGACCCGAACACCAAGACCTTCCGCGAGTTTCCCGACTGGGTGAAGAACAATCCCGGCCTGCACAACAAGCCGAAGATCGCCATGTATTGCACCGGCGGCATCCGCTGCGAGAAGGCGACGGCCTTCATGAAGCAACAGGGCTTCGACGAGGTCTACCACCTCAAGGGCGGCATCCTGAAATATCTGGAGGACGTGCCGGAAGAAGAGAGCCTGTGGGATGGCGCCTGCTTCGTCTTCGACGAGCGCGTGTCCGTCACCCATGGCCTGAAAGAGGGCAACCACAAGCTCTGCCACGCCTGTCGCAACCCGATCACGCCGGAAGAACTGAGCCATCCGCATTACGAGGAAGGCGTCTCCTGCAGCCATTGCTACGAGAGCCGGACCGAGGCGGACCGCGATCGTTATCGCCAGCGCCAGCTGCAGATCGCGCTTGCCAGGAAGCGTGGCGAAAAGCATATCGGCGGCTGAACGCCGCCATCAGACGGCAGTCCGGGATATCAGCTCTGTAACCCACCGTCGCGGCTGGCGGCAAAGGCGAGTTCGGCTGCCTTGGCGCGCAATTCCATCGGCCGCAGCATCAGCGCATCAATCTCCTCCGGCGATTGCGGACGACCGAAGAGATAGCCCTGCAACTGGTCGCAGCCGGCAATCCTCAAGATCACGGCCTGCTGCTCGGTCTCGACCCCCTCGGCGGTCACCGGGATGCCGAGAGAGCGTGCCAGCGCAACGGTTGCCTGCAGCATTTCAACGGACCGATGCCCGCGATCCAGCGATTGCACGAGCGAGCGGTCGATCTTCATGCGATCGAAGCCGAATTGCCGGAGATAACCGACACTGGAAAAGCCCGCGCCGAAGTCATCGAGCGCAATGCGAAGGCCAAGCCCCCGCAACCGCTCCATGGCAATGCGCGCCCGTTCCGGGCTCTGGATGAAATAGGTCTCGGTCATTTCCAGAACGATGCGGCCGGGCGCGATCCGGGCCTCGTCGAAGGTTGCCGCGACATGATCGACGAAGCCCGGATCCCGGAACTGGCCGGGCGAAACATTCACCGAAAGCTTCAGCTCCGGCCAATGCGAGAGCTGGCGGAGTGCCTGGCTCAGAACACACAGTCCGAGCTGGTCGATCAAACCGCTCGATTCTGCAATGGGAATGAAAACATCAGGTGAGACCGGACCATGCCCCTTGCGGTTCCAGCGGGCCAGCGCCTCGACACTGACGAGAGTGAACGTCTTTGCATCCACGACGGGCTGGTAGACGACATCGATCTCGCCCAGCCCTATCGCTTGCCGTAGATCGACTTCCATATGATTGCGGCTTTCCCGCTCCTCGTCCATGCGCGGGTCATAGATGGTCCAGCGCCCCCGGCCGCCATCCTTGGAGGAATACATGGCCATGTCGGCGCGCCGTGTCAGCTCGCCGCCTTCAACCTGACCACCCTCGGAGACGCAGATCCCGATGCTGCAACCGACCACCACGGTGCGCTCGCCAAGCAGAACAGGTTCGTCGAAGAAGGCAATGATGGCGTCCGCCAAGACAAAGGCGCGCTCCTGCACATCCTTGCCCGTCAAGACGATCCCGAATTCGTCTCCACCGATGCGGGCGAGACCCGCGTTTTCGCCGACAAGCACCGACAGGCCGGCCGCCACGGCCCGGATCAGCCGGTCGCCTGTGGCATGACCATAGGCGTCGTTGACCTCCTTGAAGCCATCAAGGTCGAGATAGAGCAGGACCACGTCCTCGCGGGCATCGCGGCCGCGCCGCACCTCATCCTCCAGCAGTTGGTTCAGGCCTGCACGGTTGAGAAGCCCGCTCAGGCGATCGGTCTGGGCGAGCTTGACGGCATTCGCCTCATCGGCCCGCACGCGGCGCATCTCGGAATTGCCGATCACGATAAGCAGCAGCGCATAGATCGCCACGATGACAAGGGCGGCCTTGATCAACGGCTCAACCTGTTCACGGCCCTGATCACCCGGTGCGCGTGGCGTCCAGGCCAGTGACGCTATGGCCTCTCCGGTGGGAGACGAAATGGCGACGGATGTGGCGTTTGTGGACGGCGGAACAAGCGCCAGGCCCGGAAGCACATAGGCCTCCGACAGCCGTTCGACGGTTGACGACGACAGATGGCGGATAAAGGCGAGATAGACGTAGTTTTCAGGGGGCTGTCCGATCTCTCCGGATTTCGGCCGGATCAGCGCCACGCCTGCCGAGCCGATCCCCTTCTGTGTCCGGATAAAGCCAAGCGTCTGGGGCATCAGCCCGCTCTGGCCGCTGCGCACCTTGTCAAACAATCCCATCAAGGCCGGCGTGATATAGCCCTTGACCGCGCCGTCGAGCGGCTGGCCGTCGGAATAGGCCATCATCGGCCGTCCTTCGGCATCGAGCACGATGGCGACGTCGAACAGGTCGCTGTCGAAGGTCATGTCGCCGAAATTGCTGATCATCCAGGCCATGTCCTTGTTGACATAGGCATTGGTCGCAGCATCGTCCCAAGCGGTATAGTCGATCAGTGTCGCGCCGAGCTGATGTTCGAAGGTCTGGATGGCGCCGACCAGCGTCTGGCGCGAGCGTTCTTCGTCCAGGTGATTGGCGTAGCTCGCGACACGATCAAGGGCCGACATCGCGATCGAGGCCACCATCATCGCCATTGTCGCAAAGACGACGAGCAACACAGCGACAGCCACCCGTCGGGTGGCCAGTGGCCGAAGCCGTCTATCAAAATGGTGAAGCCGCATACGAGTTACCCAAGGCTGAGGCCACACCTTGTGTCAGAAGTGTTCAATTTGACTTAACGCACTGAAGGATATGCAGAATAACTAAAAAATAGGGTATGCTCATATTCCGCAGATGAAAGAGGGCCCCGGTTGCCCGGAGCCCTCGCTTGGGCCGGCCTGGAGGCGCCGGCTTCAGATCTGATGCGTCAGGCGACGACGGAAACGAACTGGTCCTTCGGACGACGAACCTTCTTCAGGTTCACCAGCCAGTCGCCTTCGGCGGCGCGGTAGCCGAGCGGCAGGATCGTCACCGAACGCAGGCCCTTTTCCTTGAGGCCGAGGATTTCGTCGAGCTTCACCGGATCGAAACCTTCCATCGGCGTCGCATCGACGCCTTCAAAGGCGGCAGCGGCGACCGACATGCCAAAGCCGATATAGGCCTGGCGGGCGGCATGCTCGAAATTCACCTGGGCATCGCGCTGCGGATAGCTGTTGAGCAGCATCTGGCGATAGTTTTCCCAGCCTTCGTTGGTGAAGCCGCGTTCTTCATTGGTGAGGTCGAACATGTGGTTGATGCGCTCGGGCGTGTAGTTGTCCCAGGCGGCGAAAACCAGCAGATGCGAGCCTTCAGTGACCTGCGCCTGGTTCCAGGCGATTTCCTGAATGCGGGCCAGAACGTCCTTGTTGGTCACAACGAAAACTTCGAACGGCTGGAGGCCGCTGGAGGTCGGCGCGAGGCGAGCCGCCTCGACAATGCGCTCGACCTTGTCTTCGGAAACGACCTTGGCCGGGTCCATCTTCTTGGTGGCATAGCGCCAGTTCAGCTTTTCGATCAGTGCGGACATGTGCCTCATCCTTGTCGTGGAGACCACCGGAGCCGGCGACCTGGGAGGCGTTGCCTTGGCTGCGAGATCTGGTATAGATTAGTAACCAGGCCTACATATGTAACTCGACAATGCCCCGCAAGTAGGCACACCCGTGATACCAGGGCACACGCAGAGAACGATTGGACGCTTCATGCGCGACAACTATGATCCGACGAAATGCCAGACCGTCAGCGAAATGCTGGCGCGGCTCGGCGACAAATGGACGGTACTTGTGATCATGATGCTCGGAGACGGGCCGCAGCGCTTTTCCGATCTCAAGCGTTCGGTGGTTGGCATATCCCAGCGCATGCTGACATTGACGCTAAGGGCCCTGGAACGCGACGGCATCGTCGAGCGCACCGTGCATCCGAGCGTGCCGCCCAAGGTGGAATATGCCCTGACCGATCTCGGCCGCTCCTTCGGCGAACCGATCCGCGCGCTTGGCGGCTGGGTGTTCACCCATCACGACCGGATCCAGTCAGCCCGCGCGGACTTCGACCGGCGCAACGAGGTGGAGGCCGGCAACAAGCTGATCAAGCTCGGCTGAGCCTGGCAAACGGGGCGCAAAGCCCCGCAGCCTCAATCCGCCTTGAAGTTCCCCTTCGGAAATTCGAATGCGAGATCCCGGTACCATTTGCCGCTCTTCTTGATGGTGCGCACCTGCGTGTCGTAATCGACATGCACCAAACCGAAACGCATCCGGTACCCCTCGGCCCATTCGAAATTGTCCATCAGCGACCAGGCGAAATAGCCCTGCATCGGATAGCCCTCGGCAATCAGATCGGCGACCTTGTCGAGATGTTCGGCATAGTAATCCAGCCGCGGCTGGTCCTCGACCTCGCCACCCTCGACCTCCATATTGTAGCAGGCACCGTTCTCGGTGATGTAGCAGGGAGGCAGATCGTAGCGGGCATAGAGCCGCTCGACGAGCGACTTCAGCGCCGGCGCATAGACCTCCCAGCCGATATCGGTCTTGACCTTGGAGACCGGCGGCGCACCAATGGTGGCCGGGAATTCCGCACCCGGTGTCGGATCGTCGGCAACACGCATCGGCGTGTAATAGTTGAGGCCCCACCAGTCGAGTGGCTGGCTGATGATGGCGAGATCCCCCTCCTCGATTTTCGGCATGCGATGTCCAAGCGCCGAGAGGAACCCGGCCGGATATTCGCCCTTGAACACCGGATCGAAGAAGACGCCATTGTGGAACTGATGCGCCCGCTCGGCAGCGGCGCGGTCTGCAGCGCTGTCTGATCCCGGCAGCGTCTCATGGGCGTTCAGCACCAGCCCGACCGGGACATCAGGGGCAATCTCCCGGATCGCCTGCACGGAAAGCCCATGCGCAAGATTGGTATAGTGCAGGGCATGAAGCGCTGCATCCATGCTGCGCTCGCCCGGCGCATGCACACCGTAGAGATGGCTGAGCCAGACCGAACACCAGGGCTCATTGAAGGTCGCAACGGCATCGAGCCGGTCGCCGAGGCGTTCCATCACAACGCGCGTATAGCGCTGGAAAGCCTGCGCCGTGGAGCGCGCCGTCCAGCCACCCTCGCCCATCAAGGCCAGCGGCAGGTCCCAGTGATAGAGCGTCGCATAGGCCTTGATGCCGCGCGCCTTCAAACCGTCGACGAGGTTGTCGTAGAAATCCAACCCCTTCTCATTGATCGGCCCAGTGCCCTCAGGGATGATGCGCGGCCAGGCGATCGAAAAACGATAGCCGGTGACACCCATATCCTTGATCAGGTCGAGATCGCTTTCCCAGCGATTGTAATGATCGCAGGCCATATCGCCATTGTGGCGCCCGAACACCCGGCCCGGCATGTTGGAAAAAGCATCCCAGATCGAGGCTTTTCGCCCATCGACCTTCGACGCCCCTTCGATCTGGAAGGATGCGGTCGCGACCCCGAACAGGAAGTCACCGGGAAAACGCGAGGCGAGCGCCTTGGGATCGATCATCAAACACATCCTTCGTCATATCAGGGCGAAAGGTCCGCCGCTGGTCTTTCGATGAGCGGTTTAGAGCAATCGAACGACGCGGTGAAGACGGCAGAAACAAAAAACTGCAACGTTGCAGGAAATCCACCCTCCCCTTGAGGGGGAGGGTCGGAGCAAAGCTCCGGGGTGGGTAACTCCGGGGCTGCCAGAGCGCCTGCGTGACCTCCTCTCCCCTCGGGGAGAGGGTCGCCGAGCGAAGCGGAGGCGGGGTGAGGGGGCAGATCGGCGAAGCGTTGAACAGACAGCCTGAGCTTCGCTCCCCCTCATCCGCCCTTCGGGCACCTTCTCCCCGCTGGGGAGAAGAGGGAGACACCCGGCGATCTCCCCCCTCAAGGGGGAGGTGGAGTTACACCTTCACCCAGCCACCATTCTGCTTCGACGACGCAATGCAGGCCTCGACAAACGCCACGCCCTTCACCCCGTCATCCACCGTCGGATAGACCACTGCCGCATCGACCGCAGTCCCCGCCTTCGCCGCATTGATGGCGTGAGCCGCTTCCGTGTAGATCGTCGCAAAGGCTTCGAGATAGCCCTCAGGATGCCCCGATGGAATACGCGTCACACGACCAGCTGCGGCATTTGCCCCAGCACCGCCGCGCGTGATCAGCTGCTTCGGCTCGCCGAGACGCGTGAACCAGAGATAGTTCGGATCGGCCTGCGTCCATTCGATGCCGGCCTTGGTGCCGTAGATGCGAACCTTCAGACCATTCTCGTTGCCGGTCGCCACCTGGCTGCACCAGAGCAAACCCTTGGCGCCGCCTTTGAAGCGCAGCATGACGTGTGCGTTGTCGTCGAGCCGGCGGCCTTCGACGAAGGTGTGCACGTCGGCGGCCAGTTCATCCAGTTCGAGGCCCGAGATGAAGGACCCGAGATTATAGGCATGTGTGCCGATGTCGCCGGTCGAGCCACCGGCACCCGACTGCTTCGGATCGGTGCGCCAGGCGGCCTGCTTCTGGCCGGTCTGCTCGATCGGCTCGGCCAGCCAATCCTGCGGATATTCCATCTGCACCAGACGCAGATCGCCAAGCTCACCGGAGCGGACGAGCTCGCGCGCATGCCGCACCATCGGATAGCCGGTGTAATTGTGCGTCAGGATGAACAGCGCCTTCGCCTTGTCGGCAACCGCCTTCAGCGCCTTGGCATCTTCCAGGTACGAGGTCAGCGGCTTGTCGCAGATGACATGGATGCCGCGCTCCAGGAAAGCCTTGGCCGCCGGGAAATGCACATGGTTCGGCGTGACGATCGACACCGCCTCGATCCCGTCAGGACGCGCCGCTTCCTCCTCCGCCATCTCCTCATAGGAGCCGTAGCAACGGGAGGGATCGAGCCCGAGTTCACGACCGGACGCGATAGACTTTTCCGGTGTCGAAGACAGGGCACCGGCGACGAGATCATACTGGTCATCGAGCCGTGCCGCCATGCGATGCACCGCGCCGATAAAGGCGCCAGCACCGCCACCCACCATGCCCAGACGGATCTTCGGTGTCCGCTCGCCCGATTTGCTTGCTTCGATCGCCATGATGTTTTTCTCCCAAAAACTAAGATTTCGGAGGGTGTTACCCCCCTCTGCCCTGCCAAGTCAGTCTCCCCCACAAGGGGGG
>JARXAK010000096.1 GCA_029865885.1 Rhizobium sp.
GTGAAGATGTTGCGGGTTCTGGAAATGCGGGAAGTCAGCCCGCTTGGCACCAACGAAAACAGGCCCGTCGACCTGCGCGTCGTCGCCGCCGCAAAACTCGATCTCAGCAATCCCGCCGAGCGCGGCGAGTTCCGCGAGGACCTCTATTATCGCCTGAACGTCGTGACGATCTCGATACCGCCGCTTCGGGAACGCCGCGCTGACATCCCGCTGCTCTTTGCCCATTTCACCGCCCGCGCCGCCGAACGCTTCCGCCGCGAGATACCGGCCATGACCACCGCTGTGCGCCGACACCTGGAGAGCCATGACTGGCCGGGCAATGTCCGCGAACTCTCGCATTTTGCCGAACGCATCGTGCTCGGCATCACCCCGCCGCCGAAAGCGGTGTCACCGGTCGCGGGACCGGTCATGAGCCTGCCGGAGCAGGTGGAGCGGCACGAGGCATCCCTCATCCGCGACGCATTGAAGGCGAACAAGGGCGATGTGCGCTCGACCATCGAGACGCTCGGCATTCCGCGCAAGACCTTCTACGACAAGCTCCAGCGCCACGGCATCAACCGCGCCGATTACGAATAGCCGCCAGCATTGCCGGCAGGAGACGCCGCCACACCCTCCGCACCGCGCATCTCGGCCGCCATGGAGGCCGCCGCCCGCGCGAGAAGCCCCGTATCCATGCCATTGGCCATGAAGCGTATGCCGGCGCGGCGCGCCAGAGCAATCATCTCCGGATCACCCGTCATGATGCCAGCCGGCTTGCCGGCAGCCTTGATCTTGCCGATCAGCGCCTCGACCGTCTCCATCACCTCAGGCACGGTCGCCTTGCCGCGATAGCCCATGTCGGCGGAGAGATCGGCAGGCCCGATCAGCACGGCATCGACGCCTTCGACAGCCAGGATCGCATCGGCATTTTCGACACCGAGACGGCTTTCGATCTGGGCGATCAGACAGACTTGCGCATTTGCGGTCTCGGCATAATCGGCAATACGACCAAAATTCGAGGCGCGTCCGAGGCTCGCGCCCATGCCTCTGATACCATCCGGCGGATAACGCAGCGCCTTGGCGAGGAGGGCCGCCTGTTCGCCGGTCTCGACCATCGGGATCATCAACGTCTGCGCGCCGATATCGAGCGCCTGCTTGATCAGCCAGGGCTCACCGACCGGCAACCGCACGACCGGATGCGCCGGATGGCGCGTGACGGCGGCAAGTTGGGCGGCGATCAGCGGAATGTCGTTTGGTCCGTGTTCGGCATCGATCAGGATCCAGTCGAAGCCGGCCCCGGCACAGATTTCCGCCGAATGCGGATTGGCAAGCGCCACCCAGAGCCCGGTCAGGAGACCGGTGTCTTCACGCAGCGCTTTCTTGAAGAGGTTCACGGGGGCGGGCATGGGTATTCTCCTGGAGCAATTGCGATCCGGCAGACGGACCGGAGTGATCAAGCTATCCCCGGAAGCGGGATGAACCGCAAGTCTCGTTCTTGATCTCCGGTACGGCGCGAGATTGAACCTCTGGGCTCCGCCGTGATAGGGGGCAGCCGAACTCTTCAAGCGCAGGAATTGACCCATGCTCCCCTGGATCCAGCTCGACACGGCCAAGATACCCGGCGGCGGCGAATTGCGCTTGAAGAGCCGAGGATCAGAATTCTCCATCATGCTCGGCACCAACGAGCTGATGAACAGCCGCCTCAGCGGCTCCGAGGAAGCGCTCGCCACCCTTGCCTTCGAGCGGATCGCTGATCACAAGCGCCCCCACATCCTGATCGGCGGCCTCGGCATGGGTTTTACGCTGCGCGCCGCCCTTGCCGTGCTGCCTCAGGATGCCAAGGTCACCGTCGCCGAACTCGTGCCCGCCGTCGTCGACTGGGCGCGCGGACCGATGGCCGAAATCTATGCCGGCAGCCTCGACGACCCGCGCGTGGCAATTCACGTCGGCGATGTCGGCGCACTGATCGCCAAATCCAGGGGACAGTTCGACGCCATCCTGCTCGATGTCGACAACGGCCCCGACGGCCTCACCCGGGAACAGAACGACGGCCTCTATTCCCATGACGGGTTAAGGAAATCCAAGGCAGCCCTGACCCGCGGCGGCGTGCTCGGCGTCTGGTCGCAGGGGCCAGATCAGCACTTCACGCGCCGCTTGAAGGATTGCGGCTATGGCGTGGAAGAGATTCCCGTCCGCGCCGGGAGAACCGGTCGCGGCAAGAAACATGTGATCTGGATGGCGAAGGTGTGAAGGGCTTAATCCGGCGGTGCCGCTACGACCGGACCGATACCCCCCTCTGCCCTGCCGGGCATCTCCCCCACAAGGGCGGAGACTGGCTACTCCGCTAGCCTGGCACACCCTTTGGCGCCGTAGAGGCAGCGGCAAACGCGACGCCCCGCTCTCCCCCCTTGTGGGGGAGATGTCACGCAGTGACAGAGGGGGGTGTCGTACGGCAAAACGCGGCCGGGAAATCTAACCCCACAGCCCACGCGGCGGCAGCGGCATCACCGCGCCGTCATAGGCAATCGCCGGCTCCCGATCCCGCGCCAGAAGCAGCGGCCCGTCGAGATCGACAAAGGCCGCCCCCTGGCCGATCAAAAACGCCGGGGCCATGGCAAGCGATGTGCCGACCATGCAGCCGACCATGATCTCGAAACCGGCTTCCACCGCCGCATCGCGCATCAGAAGCGCCTCGGTGAGACCACCCGTCTTGTCGAGCTTGATGTTGACGGCATCATACTTGCCCTTGAGGGCGGTAAGCGACGCCGTGTCGTGGCAGCTCTCGTCGGCACAGACCGGCAGGACCCGATTAAGACCCAGAAGCGCCTCGTCATCGCCCGCCGGAAACGGCTGCTCGACCAGCTTGACCCCGAGATCGAGAAACACCGGCGCCAGCGCCTTGTATTGATCCAGGCTCCAGCCCTCATTGGCATCGACGATGATGGCCGCGTTCGGCGCACCAGCCCTGACAGCCCGAATGCGTTCCACATCCCCCTCGCCACCGAGCTTGACCTTCAAGAGCGGCCGGTGCGCCTCCTTCTCCGCCGCAGCCCGCATGCTCTCGGGCGTGCCGAGCGACAGCGTGTAGGTGACGGAAAGCGGCTTCGGCTCTTGTAACTTCAGAAGTTGCCAGACTGGCTTGCCCGCCCGCTTGGCCTCCAGATCCCAGAAAGCGCAGTCCAGCGCATTGCGCGCCGCCCCCGGCTTCATCCGGCTTTGCAGGCCAGTCCGGTCGAGCCCTTGGCGTACCTCCGGCACCAGCGCCTTGAGCAACTCGACGACGCTTTCCACCGTCTCGCCATAACGCGCATAGGGCACGCATTCGCCCTGGCCCGCATGCACGCCATCCGTCAGACGCACCGTGACCACCTTTGCCTCGGTCTTCGACCCGCGCGAAATCGTGAAGGTTCCCGCAATCGGGAAGCTCTCCGGTGTGACGGTCATCTGGACGGGCATTCTCAAGACCTCCCTGCGGGCAATCCCCGCGAATCGCTGCTCTTGCACGAAGAAGCAATCCTTTCTATATCCGTCAACATAAGGCCCGGCACCGGCAGCGCGCGAAAACGCCCGCAAAGCCTGAAGCCAGATCCCCGCATATTGCGGGCTGAACGGTCACATGAAGCACAGAGACGAAGCCCGTGAACACGCTGGATTTTGACAAGAGACCGGAAGATACGCGCGTTGTCGTCGCCATGTCGGGCGGCGTGGATTCCTCCGTCGTCGCCGGCATCCTGAAGCGCGAGGGCTATGACGTCCTCGGCATCACGCTGCAGCTCTATGACCATGGCGCCGCCGTCCACCGCGCCGGCTCCTGCTGCGCCGGCCAGGACATCGACGATGCCCGCCGCGTCTGCGAAACGCTCGGGATCCCGCATTACGTGCTCGATTACGAACAGCGTTTTCGCGATACGGTCATCAACCCGTTCATGGAAAGCTATGTCGCCGGCGAAACGCCGATCCCCTGCGTGGCCTGCAACCAGACGGTCAAGTTCGCCGATCTTCTGGCGACCGCGAAAGAACTCGGCGCCGATGCACTGGCAACCGGCCATTACATCCGCTCGAAGTCCGTGCCGCTCGCCAATGATCCCGGCCACCGCGCCCTCTTCCGCCCGATCGATAGCGAGCGCGACCAGAGCTATTTCCTCTTTGCCACCACGCAGGAGCAGATCGACTATCTGCGCTTCCCGCTCGGCGCAATGTCGAAGGCGGAAACCCGCGTGCTCGCCGAAGAGATGGGCCTCGTCGTCGCCCAGAAGGCCGACAGCCAGGACATCTGTTTCGTGCCCCAGGGCAAATATGCCGACGTGATCAACAAGCTGAAGCCGAATGCAGCGCTGGCCGGCGACATCGTCCATCTCGATGGTCGCGTTTTGGGCAACCACGAAGGCATCCTGCATTACACCATCGGCCAGCGAAAGGGTTTAGGCGTCGCCACCGGCGAACCGCTCTATGTCATCTATCTCGACGCCCGCTCGCGCCGCGTCATCGTCGGCCCGAAGGAAGCGCTGGAAACCCACCGCGTCTATCTGCGCGACATCAACTGGCTGGGCGACCGCACGCTGGCCGAAGATGCAGCCGAAGGCCTCGCCTGCTTCGCCAAGGTGCGCTCCACCCGCCCGCCGACCCCGGCCGTCCTGCATGCCGACGAAAAGGGCGTCTATGTCGATCTCGAAATCGGCGAAGCCGGTGTGGCCCCCGGCCAGGCCTGCGTGCTCTATTCGGCAACCGGCGCCGACGCCCGCGTCTATGGCGGCGGTTTCATCGAACGCTCGGAACGCTCGGGCACGGCAGAAGCCTCGCTGAAGGCGCTTCTCGCCAGCCCCGTGGCGGCCTGACAGAGGCCGCTTCCAGGCGGCTCTCAAGACCATGGCCCAAGCTGGTGGAAAGCCACGTTGTTTTTGGCCAAACCGCGCTTGACTTTGATCGGACCCTCGCCTTATAAGCCGCCCATCGCTTCGGACGGCGACGGCTTCAAGCCCAGATGTTCGATGTGTGGCGGGGTAGCTCAGGTGGTTAGAGCGTGGGATTCATAACCCCAAGGTCGGCGGTTCAAGTCCGCCCCCCGCTACCAAAATTCTCTTGTCCATACCGAAGACATAGGTAACATCGCGTACCTAAGATTTTAGCTGGACGGCGTTTCCAGATTTTTTGACGACCAAAATCGGAAAAATGAGAAATCCGCTTGTTAGCGCGAATACGAAAAAGGCCGCATGGTCTGCGGCCGTATCTCGCTGGGGAATGAGAAGCGCGTTTACTGACTAAGCTCACACGCTTTGGCAAACAGTTCGGCAGCCTTGGTTGAGCCGGTTGTCGCAAGAGTGTTGGACGCCTTGATTTCTAGAGCGGCAACCTGCAAGCCGGCGATTACCCGCTTTTTTGCGCCCTTGATGCTAGCGACCAACTTACTTGCATCCTCCGGCGTCAACTCGGCCAGGAAACCACCATAGTCATCATTGTGATTGTATGATCTGACCGCATAGCGGAAGGGCTCTGCATCGTCAGCTTTAAGGACAAGCTCTCCATCCACATCCTCGACGACACCCTCATCTGCTTTAAAAATCACGGCTAGACTGTTTTTGCGGTCGCCGTCGCAGGAAAGGTAAACATTTAGCTGGGCTCCTGAGCCACCGATCATGACTGCAGTACTCTTACCTGAGAACACGTCCTCATCTACTTTGGTGAGCCACTCCGCTGAAAACGTCGTGGCCGCACTTGTCAGCAGGGCAGCCGATGCCACCGCAAGGAATACTATCGACTTCATGACACCTCCCTTTAGTTGAGCTAAGAATGATGGGGCTCGCGTCGCCAGTCAAGCGCCACCCATTGACTTCGAATGCATCCTGTCAAAACGCCTCGCGCCAATCCGCCGCTCGATCTGGCCAAAACGACTAGAATGCTCAGTCTTTTCAATCTATCCCACCTTTTCTTAGATATCGCCGGTTAGTCGAGATCTATACATCAGACAACTTTCACTGCGCCCGCGCTCGCCCTCAGGCTGTCTAGAATTGTTCTAGATGGCACGCTCGCCTATCGGTCAAGACTATGGTGGAGCCTTCACCCCCGGAACCACTGCCGCCGCCTTGAAACAAGGCTAGAGCGGTGGCACATTGGATACCATGGAACAGCGCGTCAAAGCCCTCGAAGACGATATGAAGCGGGTCCTGCAGGACACTGCCGAGATCAAGGGCATGCTGAGGGCAGCACCGTCCGCGATCGAGTTCGGCGAGCTCAAGGGCCGCGTCAACAGCCTGCCGACCATGGGCAAGGCAGCCGCGATGCTGTCGATCGCGACCGCCGTCATTGTCATCCTCAACAACTGGACGGCCGTGCGTTCCTGGCTCGTCGGCTAGTCCGCCCTCACCGCGCCGCCCAAACCAACCCCCGCCTTACAATCTCCCGCATCTGCGGCACCTCGAACTCCGCCGCCTGGTGGCCGAGCGAGGAGTAGAACACCCTGCCCTGCCCGTGGCGGCGCTTCCAGACGACCGGGATCACATGCCCGTCGATCCAGGCATCATGCTCGCCGGTAAAGGTCGTCGTCGCCAGCACCTCGTTGTTCGGGTCGACATGCATGTAATATTGCTCGGAGCGATAGGGGAAATCGCCGATGCCGGAGACGAGCGGGTCCTCGGGCTTCACGATATTGACCGTGTAATCATAGATATTGCCGGGATGGGCGACCCATTGGCCGCCGATCATGTATTGATACTGGGCGCAGTCGCGAAAGCTGTCGCCCGCCTGGCCGTGGAAGCCGCCGAGACCGACACCGCCGCGAATGGCAAGCTCCAGGTTCTCGATCTCGGACTTCTCGATCTTGGTCATCGTCAGCATCGGCACGATCAGGCTGTAGTCGCGGATCGCGGGATCGGCAAAGGCCTCCGTGCCCGCCTCGACACGGACGGTAAACCCTTCGGCCTGCAGCATGTCGGAAACGATGGCGGCGCATTGGTCGGGCTGGTGCCCATCCCAGCCGCCCCAGCAAATCAGAACCTGGCGCATGTAAACTTCCTTGTTCTTGTCTTCAGCGGCCGATCAGGCCATCGACGAGCGATTGTTCAAGCGGCGCCGGCCGCTCCACGCTGGTGGTGATCTTGACCGTCTCGCCCCGGTCGGAGGCCGTCTGAAAGGCTTCCATGACTTCGAGCACATGCAAAGCGAGATCGCCATTCGCCCGGTGCGGGCGGTTGGAGAGGATGGCATGCGCCATGTCGGCAACGCCAAGCGAGCGCCAGTTGCCGTCAGAGTAAGGCAGCGTCACCGGGCGCCCTTGCGCCTCGCCTGTCAGCGGCAGGACAAAGACGTCGCCGCCGAAATGATTGGGATCCGGCACAATCAGTGTGCCCTCGGTGCCATAGACCTCGAGCGGCTTGTGCCAGTGTGCGGCGACATCGAAGCTCATGGATATCTGCACCACGGCCCCATTGGCGAAGGACATCAGCCCCGCGACATGCGTCGGCACATGCACGGGGATCGTCTTGCCCCGGCGCGGCTCGCTGCCGATCTTTCTGCTGTCGCGCACCTTGGTGGCAAAGCCTGCGACCTTCTCGACCGGGCCGAAGAGATTGACGAGATCGGTGATGTAATAGGGGCCCATGTCGAGCATCGGCCCGCCACCCGCCTCATAGTAGAAATCCGGATTGGGATGCCATCGCTCATGGCCGGGGCACATGAAATAGGCGGTACCGCCGATCGGCTGGCCGATGACGCCCTGATCGATCACCCCGCGCGCCGTCTGATGCGCACCGCCGAGAAAGGTATCGGGGGCCGACCCGACCCGGAGATTGAAGGATCTGGCCGTTTCGACGAGCCGCTTGCCCTCGGCAAAGGTCACCCCGAGCGGCTTTTCCGAATAGACATGTTTGCCGGCGGCAAGCGCCTTCAACCCCACCTCGACATGCGCCTTGGGGATCGTCAGGTTGACGATGATCTGGACATCAGGGTCACCGTAAAGCGACTCGATCGTGCGTGCCGCAACACCGAATTCTGCGGCCCGCGCCTGCGCGAGGTCGGCATTGAGATCGGCGATGCCGCAAACCTTCAGGATCGGAAAATGCTGGAGCGCCTTGAGATAAGCGCCTGAAATATTGCCGCATCCGATGATGCCAATGCCGACCTGCTGCATGGTTGAAAGATCCTCGCTCCCGGACGGATGTCCACCTGCGACCATGGGCCGGAGACGTCACCGCCCCTCCTCCCGACCCTGGCCGCCCGGCAGACTGGTGGCAAATCGAACCGTCGTCAACGTCTCATTGTATCGGGTTAAGCGCCCCGGGCCACACGCGACCGGCAGCCCCACCCCCGATCGGGGGATGCAAGATCAAAGGACCGAAGCAAAAACCTTTCGTTAAATTTTAATGAATAGAATGGCGGGCCTGTAGCGAGGTTTTGTCATGCGTACCGCTCTTTACTCTGCCCTCGGCGTCATGCTGATGCTGTCGGCCTGCGCCAAGCCGCCATCCCAGACCCGCAATGCCTGCGCGATTTTCGAGCAGCGCGACGGGCTGTTCAACAACTGGCGCCGCGCCGCCGTCGCCGCCGAGCGCGAATATGGCGTGCCCGTCCCCATTCTGATGGCTACCATCTATACGGAATCGAGTTTCCGCCATAACGCCAAGCCGCCGCGCAAATGGTATCTCGGCTTCATCCCGGGCAAGCGCCCGTCGACGGCCTATGGCTATTCCCAGGCGCTCGACGGCACCTGGGAACGCTACCAGCGCGAAACCGGCCGCTGGGGCGCCCGCCGCACCGATTTCGCCGACGCCATCCGCTTCATCGGCTGGTATCACCGCGAGAGCGCGACGAAGGTCAACATCCCCTTGAACGACCCCTACAAGCTCTATCTCGCCTATCACTCCGGCCACACCGGCTATCTGCGCGGCGCCTATAACAAGCGTCCGGAGGCTCTGCGGGGCGCTAAGCGGTTTACAGATATCACCTATACTTACGCCCGGCAGTTGCAGCAGTGCCCGGGTTGAGGGTGGCTGAAGGTTCTTTGAGCGGCGGCTGACGTCGGCGTTTGCGATCCCCCCCCTCTGCCCTGCCGGGCATCTCCCCCACACGGGGGGAGAGCCGAATGCCGCGACGTCCCCGCGTTTCAAAACCGTTCAGTGATTGGTACCCCTCACAATGGTCAGGCGGCCACGGCGGTGGTGACCACTCTCCCCCCGTGTGGGGGAGATGTCACGAAGTGACAGAGGGGGGCACCACGCACTCCATATCTCCGCCCACCAACAGAACACCCCAAAACAAAAAACCTCCCCGCCGAACCCGACGGGGAGGTTTCATACTCGCAATACCGCTCAAGATCAGTTGGCGCTCTGGATCGCCGAGATCTGCCACTGGGTGTTCGGACGACGGGCAAAAGTCCAGATTTCGACCGACTCGACCGGCGTGTTCGGATCGCCCTCGACCACGTCCCCGCTCTGACGGTCGACGACATAGTCGATCGCCTCGTAGCGCATCGCGACGGTCGCGTATTCCATCTTGTCTTCGGCCCAGCTTTCGGCCACGTCGCCCTGGACGAGATGCACGTCGCGCACTTCGTTCTTGACGCCCTTGGTGGCGTTTTCGCTCAGTTCCTCGGCAAGATAGGACATGGCTTCCGGCGTCGTGATGCGACGCAGCGAACCATAGTCCTCGGCCGCATAGGCGCGCTGCATCTCCTGCAGCAGTCCCTCGAAGCGCTCGAGATCCTTCGGCGTGATGCCGAGTTCGTCGGGCTGACCGGACCGGCGCGCGGACGCCGCCGATGCCACACCGCCGCCAAGCTTCGGGATCTGGAAGCTCGGGCGAGCCTGATCACCGCTCTGGTTGTCACGCGCCATACCGCCAAAGCCGCCGAAGCCCGGAGGATTGCCGGCGCCGGACGTTGCAGCCTGACGATTGGCGAACATGCGCATCGCAAAGCGGATCAGGAAGAAGATCAACAGGCCCTGCAGCAGCAGGCCGAGGAAGCCGAAGCCGCCGCCGAAGCCCGTGCCCATCATCATGCCGAACAGACCACCGAGCAGCAGGCCGCCCATCAGACCGCCGGCGAGACCGCCGAAGAGGCCACCCGGACGGGCTGCCTGATTGGCAGCGGTCGACGGGTTGGCGCCGGGCTGATTGGTGTTGGTGCGCGGGGTCATCGTCCGCTCGATCGGCGCTGCCGGCGCAGGTGCTGTCCGCGTTGCCGCCGGCGCGTCGAAGGTGCGCGTGCCACGGCTGCCGAGGCCGCCTGAGGCGCGACGCGCCTCGGCGAAATCGACGGCCACCAGCGTGACCATCATGCCGAGCGCGAGTGTCGCGAATGTCTTTGCGTATTGCCGCATAGGTTTTTCCTGTCCTCCTCGAAACGAACTGTTCTGCCCCCTTGGGCTTGAGCCACATATGGAGAGAGCTCTCTTACATTTGAAGTGAGAGCGAGCCGATTTCCATTGAATTTCAAGTGATCGAATTCAGACGTTGAGCCAGAACCTGATGATCAGGCCGACAATTCATTGAGCGACGAGGAGCCAAGAAGCGGCATAAGCAGAAAACTTTCGCCAAACCGGACACCATCAGAAAAACAAAGACGGCGCGGATTTGATCCCGCGCCGTGCATGACTTGCAGTGTTGTGAGGGCAAACGTCAGTCGACGTTGAACACAAGCGACTTCGCCTGCTTGACCGCAGGATTGGCGGTCAGCTGGTCGAGGATGGCCTGATCAATCGCGCCATCGACATAAAGAAGCGCGATCGCGTCGCCGCCTTCCTTGTCGCGACCGAGCTGGAAGTTCGCGATATTGACCTTGGCATTGCCGAGCGTGGTGCCCATGAAGCCGATCATGCCGGGTACGTCGGTGTTGGAGATGTAGATCATGTTCTGACCGACATCGGCATCCATGTTGATGCCCTTGATCTGGATGAAGCGCGGCTTGCCGTCGGAGAAGACGGTCCCGGCGACCGAGCGGGTCTGCTTTTCGGTGGTGACGGTGAGCTTGATGTAACCGTCATAGACGCCGGTCTTGTCACGCTTCACTTCCGAAACGATGACGCCCTTTTCCTTGATCATGATAGGCGCCGAAACCATGTTGACGTCGGCCACCTGCGGACGGATGAGGCCGGCCAGCAGCGCGGATGTCAGCGCCTTGGTGTTCATGCCAGAGGTCACGCCGTCATAGAGGATCTCGATTTCCTTGATCGGGTTCTCGGTCATCTGGCCGGCAAACGAGCCGAGCACGTCGGCGAGACGGATGAAGGGCTTCAGGATCGGCGCTTCTTCCGCGGTGATCGAGGGCATGTTGATGGCGTTCGAGACGGCCCCCTTCATGATGTAGTCCGACATCTGCTCGGCAACCTGCAGAGCAACGTTGTCCTGGGCTTCCGTAGTGGATGCGCCGAGATGCGGGGTGCAGACGACGTTCGGCAGACCGAAGAGCGGGCTTTCCTTGGCAGGTTCGACTTCGAACACGTCGAAACCGGCACCGGCGACATGGCCGGACTTGATCGCGTCGGCAAGCGCTGCCTCATCGACCAGACCGCCACGGGCGCAATTGATGATGCGCACGCCCGGCTTGGTCTTGGCGAGGTTTTCACGGCCGAGAATGCCG
>JARXAK010000087.1 GCA_029865885.1 Rhizobium sp.
AGCAGCGCCAGCGCACCGGCGACATTCTCTTCCGGCAGACGAACGACGACGCCGTTGTCCAGATGCACATCCCAGCGACGACCACCGACGCGAACAAAGGCCTTAACCCGCGAGGCGATGGCCGGCCACTTGGAGAATTCCTCATCGATGGCGGCAGCCGCCGTTTCGGCATCACGCCCGACAAAGAGCGGCAGCGAAGCGAACTTGTTGTCGCGCAGCGGCGCGATGACAGAACCGGAACGCTGAATCAGCGAGAGGTCATTGCCGTGCTGCCAGATACCATAGGCCTGACGCTCACGCAGAACCACCTCAACCGTGGAGGGATAGACCTTGCGAACTTCGGCCGACTCCACCCAGGGAAGTTCCGCGAGCGCCTTGCGTGCACCAGCGATGTCGAGACCCAGGAGACTGGTCGAACCATCGAGACCGAGAAGCTGGAGAATGTCGATTTCAGAGGTATGCTGGTTGCCGGAGACGCGAACATCCTCAACGGCGAAACCGGCCTTGGACGTGACGGCCTGCATGACCACCGGGCCATGACCACCGACGACAACACCATGCAGCCCGACAAGACCGTAAAAGGCAGCAAGGCCGACCTTGCCGAGATGGCGCGGCAGGACGATGCGACCAGAGCAGAGACTGACCACGAAGCGCACGAGGCGACGCAGCGGACGCGGAAGCACCCGCCCCTCCGCCGAGGCAAGTGGAGCAGCGGGATACTGGCCCGAACCCTCAACCAATTTGTTGCCGCTCAACGAGAACAAGAAGCGTCCTCCACCATCCAACGTACAAATTCACCAAAGCTATAGCCCGCATGGGCAGCCATTTCCGGCAACAACGAGGTGGGGGTCATGCCCGGCTGATTGTTGAGCTCCAGCCAGATCAGATCACCATCCTCGGAAAAGCGATCGTCATAGCGGAAGTCAGACCGACTCACTCCGCGACACCCGAGCGCCTGATGTGCCTTCAGCGCCAATGATTGTATTTTTTGGTAAATTTTCGGTGAAATTTGCGCAGGAAGCACATGCTGAGAACCACCGGCAGCATACTTGGAGTCGTAGTCGTAGAAGCTGTGCCCAAGCGGCACAATCTCGGTCACGCCAAGTACCGCGCCATCCATCACGCCACAGGTCAGCTCGCGACCGGCGACATAGCGCTCGACCATCACGACATCGCCATAGCGCCACTCGCTGGAGGTCAGGATCTGCGGCGGATGCGCCATGTCCTCGCGCACGATGACGACGCCGAAGCTCGAGCCCTCGCGAACCGGCTTGACGACATAGGGCGGCGCCATCGGATGCGTATTGCCGATATCGAAGCGATTGATGACCATGGCATCGGCAACCGGGATACCCGCCTGGGCAGCCACGATCTTGGCCTGCTTCTTGTCCATCGCAAGTGCCGAAGCGAGCACGCCGGAATGCGTGTAGGGAATTTCGAGATATTCAAGCACACCCTGAATGGTGCCGTCCTCGCCGAACGGACCATGTAGCGCATTGAAGGCAACATCCGGCTTCAGCTCCTCAAGCACACGACCAATGTCGCGACCCACGTCGACGCGGGTAACCTTGAAGCCCTCACCTTCGAGAGCGGCAGCACAGGCATTCCCCGAGGACAAGCTAACAGGCCGCTCGGAGGACAATCCACCCATCAAAACCGCCACATGCTTGCCACTCATCAACGCCTCGCAAAATCCAAAAACCCGACCGGCAGCCGCAAAGACTGATCCGGCTTCGTGAGGTCAGTTGAACAACATTAAGGTTAATGAACCGTTTACTTTTGTTAACTCGCCCGCAAAACCACCACCTGCATAAGGTGATTTAATGCTTGAGGAAACGACGGGAACACTATGAAAAAATTTCTGAATGACGCAATCGCATCGGTCAGGCGCTGAGCCGGGCCAACCCCGCCCCGCGTTGTGCGTCGTCAGGAAATGAAGCGTCGAGAGACGCTTCGACGAGCTGCCTTGCATGCACGATTCGATTCCGCCCACTCGCCTTGGCGAGATAGAGGGCACGGTCTGCGCCCGAAAACAGCTCGCTGAAGCCACGTTCCGCCACACCTTCAGAGACACCTGCAGAGACCGTAACGGAAATCGGACGCCCGCCGACAGCGAGCCCCATGCTCTCCACGGATTGCCGGATGTTTTCGGCGACCTGCAACGCCCGCTCGGTCTGCTGGCCGCTCAGCAGGACCGCAAACTCCTCGCCACCAATTCGGGCGATGACCTCACCGGCGCCAGGCGCCTCCGTCAGGCATTTCGCCGTGCGCATGATGACATCATCGCCCGCCTTGTGACCGAGCGTGTCATTGATCGATTTGAAGCGGTCGATATCGAGAAGGATCAGGGCGACAGGCCCCCTCGCCTGCTCAAACGTGTCGAGAAAGGCGCGGCGGTTCATCAGGCCGGACAGCATGTCCGTTCGGCTCAAGGTTTCGAAGCGCTGGCGCGACACGCCAAGGTCATAAATTGCAAGACCGACGACGGAATAAGCGAGAACCGCAACGAGGAACGACACCGGCGGCGTCAGCATCGTTGCGACCACGAGCGCCTGAAGGAGGGGATAGGGGAGAAGCCCGAAAGCCACGAGAATAAGATGGGCAATGATATTCAGCAGATAGGCAAAGACGGCAATCTTTGCCGCCATCAAGACTGCCTTCGACAGCACCGCCTGCCGCGACGCAAACTCACCCAGCGTCAGCTGCCGAATAACCCAGACATGCACCAGATCGAACATGAAACTCCCCGAACCTTCGAGAAGCCTAATTGAGCGGAGTTAAAACTTCGTGCGGAGATATCAGGCCTCAGGCCGGGACGACGCCCATGAAGGGCTTGACCTCGCGGCCGGGCATGAAGGTGCCGAGGCGCTTGATCTCCCATTCGAGCTTGATCCCGGAGGTCTCGAAGACCCGCTGGCGCACGGTCTCGCCGAGATATTCGAGATCATAGCCGGTCGCATGCCCGACATTGATCATGAAGTTGCAATGCAGAGACGACATCTGCGCGCCGCCGATCATCAGACCGCGGCAACCCGCCTCATCGATCAGCTCCCAGGCCGAATGTCCCTCGGGGTTCTTGAAGGTCGAGCCACCGGTCTTTTCCTTGACCGGCTGCACCGTCTCCCGATGGTGACGTACCGCATCCATGTCGGCGCGGATCTTCGCCTTTTCTTCCGGATAGCCTTCGAACAGCGCGCTGGTGAAGATCAGGCCCTCGGGTGCTGCCGAATGGCGATAGGTGTAGCCCATCTCGGCATTCGACAGAACGTGCACATTGCCCTTGCGGTCAACAGCCTCGACCTCGATCAGCCGGCCGGCGGTATCGCCGCCATTGGCACCGGCGTTCATGCGGATCGCGCCACCGATCGAGCCCGGAATGCCGTAGTAGAAGTGGAAGCCACCGATATTGTTGTCCATCGCCATGGCGGCGATGTGTTTGTCCGGGCAGATCGCGCCGGCACGGATGCGGTTCTCGCCGGCAAGCTCCACCTGGCCGAAGCCCTTGGCAGACAGGCGGATGACCACACCGGGGATGCCACCGTCACGCACGAGCAGGTTCGACCCGACGCCGACGACCGTCAGCGGCACCTCTTCCGGCAGAAGCTTCAGGAAACTGGTCAGGTCCTCGATGTCATGCGGCTGGAACATCAGTTCCGCCAGACCGCCCGCCTGGAACCAGGTGACCCGGTCCATCGGCGCATCTGGCGTCAGCCGCCCCTTGAGATCGTTGACCCCCGGGCCGAGCGACGCCAGAAGCTTTTCCCCATCCACCTGTTTCATTCAAGACTTTCCCGAAATTGCATCAAGTTCCGCCGGCAGGGCAGCAGCCCACTGGGTGATGTTGCCGGCCCCCAACAGGACCACGAAATCACCCGGTTGCGCAATGCCCGCGACGAGCGAGGCCAACTGTTCCGACGATGGCAGGTAACGTGCGTCCCGGTGGCCGCCTGACTTGATGCGCGATACCAGCGTCTCCGAATCGATGCCCTCGATCGGATCTTCGCCTGCCGCATAGACGGGCGAGAGAAAGATCGTGTCGGCATCGTTGAAGCAGTTGGCAAAGTCATCGAACAGGCTCGCCAGCCGGGTGAAGCGATGCGGCTGATGCACCGCGATGATCCGCCCCTGGCAGGCCTCGCGTGCCGCCCTCAGCACCGCCTTGATCTCGACGGGGTGGTGCCCGTAGTCATCGAACACCTGCACACCATTTGAAGTGCCTGTGAGCGTGAAGCGACGCTTGACGCCGCCGAAGCCCTGCAGGCCCTTGCGGATCGCCTCTTCCGAAATGTCGAGCCGGTTGGCAACCGCGATCGCGGCACAGGCATTCGAGATGTTGTGCCGGCCGGGCATCGGCAGCACGAGATCCTTGAAGTTGAACACCCGGCCCGTGCGGCGCCGGCGGATCTCGACGTCGAAGATCGAGCGCGTTCCATCAAGGCGCACATTCGAGAAGCGCACATCGGCCTGCGGGTTCTCGCCATAGGTGATGACCTTGCGGTCTTCGATCTTGCTGACCAGCGCCTGAACTTCCGGATGGTCGAGGCACATCACGCCGAAACCATAAAACGGGACGTTCTCGACGAACTGGCGGAAGGCCGCACGCGCATTGTCGAAGGTGCCGTAATGGTCGAGATGCTCGGGATCGATATTGGTAACGATTGCGACATCTGCAGGCAGCTTCAGGAAGGTCCCGTCGGATTCGTCCGCCTCGACCACCATCCACTCGCCCTCGCCCATGCGGGCATTGGTGCCATAGGCATTGATGATACCGCCGTTGATCACGGTCGGATCAAGGCCACCGGCATCGAGGAGTGCCGCCACCATCGAGGTGGTTGTCGTCTTGCCATGCGTACCGCCGACGGCGATCGCATTGCGGAAGCGCATCAGCTCAGCCAGCATTTCAGCACGGCGCACGATCGGCAGCAGCTTTTCACGCGCAGCAATCAGCTCCGGATTGTTCTTCTTGATTGCGGTCGAGACGACGACGACTTCAGCGTCACCAAGGTTCTCGGCCTTGTGGCCGACAAAGACTTCGATGCCCTTGGCACGCAGGCGCTGAACATTGGCGCTCTCGGCCTGATCCGACCCTTGCACCTTGTGTCCGAGATTGTGCAGCACCTCGGCGATCCCGCTCATCCCGATGCCGCCGATCCCGATGAAATGGACGAGGCCAATGGATTTCGGCATTTTCATTGTGTGGCTCCCTTCGACTGGGCAATGCCCTTGCCGGCGGCAATAGCCTCTACGAGGTCTGCGAGCAAGCCGGCCGCATCGGGCTTGCCCGTGGTTTTCGCGGCCAACGCCATGGCGGCCAGCCGTTCTGGCCCCTGCATTGCCTTGGCAAGAAGGTCGGCGATCCTCTCGGCGGAAAGCTCCGCCTGGGCGATCACCTGTGCCCCGCCCTGTGCTGCAAGCGCTGCGGCATTGGCTGCCTGATCATGGTCGAGCGCATGCGGATAAGGCACAAGCACGCTCGGCCGCCCGATCACGGCAAGCTCCGAAACCGTTGAGGCACCGGACCGGCAGATCACCAGATGGGCGCCGGCCAGCCGCTCGGCCATATCGGTAAAGAAGGGCGCGACATCGGCTTGAACGCCGAGCGTGGCATAGGAATCGATGACCTTTTGCCGATCTTCCGGGCGCGCCTGCTGCGTCACAACGAGCCGCTGGCGATCCGCATCCGGAAGAAGCCGGATGGCACCGGGGATCGCATCGGAGAAGAACTGCGCGCCCTGGCTTCCACCGAAAACCACGAGATTGAACGGTTCGCCGGCGCTGGATGGCAGATAGGGCTGAGCTGCGGCGGCGATGACCGCAGGCCGCACCGGATTGCCGGTCAGCACCATCTTCGCCTTGTGCTCACCGCCGGGCGACAGAAAACCGCCGGCAATGGCGCGAACCCGCGAGGCAAGAAGCTTGTTGGCGCGGCCCATGACGGCGTTCTGCTCATGCACTGCCGTGGGAACCCCGAGACCGGCTGCAGCAAAGAGCGGAGGCACGGTCGGATAACCGCCGAATCCGATGACGGCTTTCGGCTTCAGACGCGACACCAGCGCGCGCGCCTCGCGGTAGCCGCGCCACAGCGACAGGAACGCCTTGACGACGGCGACCGGGTTCTTCGAGCCGATGGTGGCCGAAGAGACGGTGTGGATCTCGTCAGCCGGAAAGTTCCCCGCATAACGTTCGGCGCGCTTGTCGGTCACCAGATGCACGCTGTAACCGCGCGCCTTCAGTTCATGCGCCAGCGCCTCGGCCGGAAAAAGATGTCCGCCGGTTCCGCCAGCGGCAAGCAACACGATACCCTTTGACATCTGCATTTACTCCGCAGGCACACCAGCAACCGAGCGGAAGAGGCTGCGCTCCTGGGCGCGCTTTTCCGGACGGCGGCGGGTCAGCGCCAGGATGAATCCGGCCGTAACGCAAATCGCCGTCATCGACGATCCACCATAGGAAATGAGCGGCAGCGTCATGCCCTTGGCCGGCAGGAGTTCGAGATTAACGCCGATATTGATCATCGACTGGATGCCGAGCAGCAGCACGAGACCGGACACGGCAAGACGGTTGAAGTCGTTGCGCTCACGATAGGCGTGGCTCAGGCCACGCAGCACGAGGAAGGCGAAGATCGCCACCAGCACCATGCAGAAGATGATGCCGAACTCTTCCGCGGCAACCGAGAAGATGAAGTCGGTATGGCTATCGGGAATGATCCGCTTGACGATGCCCTCGCCCGGTCCCTGGCCGAACCAGTCGCCGCGAATGATCGCTTCGCGGGCCGTATCGACCTGGAAGGTGTCCCCCTCCCCGGTCAGGAACCGATCTATTCGCCCCGCGACGTGCGGCAGGGTCATATAGGCGCCGAAGAAACCCGCGCCACCCAATGCACCGAGAACGACGATCCACAGCCATGGCATCCCGGCCATGAAGAACATCGCACCCCAGACACTGCCGATCAGGATGGTCTGACCGAGGTCAGGCTGTGCGATCAGCAGCGCTGCCGCGATGCCGAAGAGCAGGATGGCGAAGAGGTTGCCGGGGATTTCCGGCTGGCGCGCATGTTCGGCAAACAGCCAGGCGCAGATCACCACAAAGGCAGGCTTCATGAACTCCGAAGGCTGGATCGACATCGAGCCGATCGACAACCAGCGCCGTCCACCCTTGACCTCAAGGCCGATGAACAGAACCAGCACCATCATGATCAGCGATGTCGCAAGGATCAGCATGGCCACGCGGCGAACCTGTCGTGGCGAGAGGAAAGACAGGCCAATCATCACTCCGAGCGCCGGCATCATGAAGAAGGCATGGCGCTTGACGAAATGGAAGCTGTCGAGCCCGAGGCGTTCGGCAACCGCCGGCGAGGCCGCGAAGGAGAGCATCAACCCGATCCCCATCAGAAGGACGAAGGTGATCAGGAACAGGCGGTCGATCGTCCAGAACCAGTCTGCGACCGGTCCCCTCTCCACGCGGCTTACCATCTCATTTGCCTCCTGTCGGCAGATCAATCAGCATGGTTACCCCTTCGAGCTCCGCCACTTCAGCCACGAAGGCGTCGCCACGGACCTCGAAATTCTTGTACTGGTCGAAGCTCGCGCAGGCCGGTGAGAGCATCACAGCCGAAGCTTCGCCATCTCGCTCGGCATCCGCTGCGGCATGCGCAACCGCGCGCTCCAGGTGGTCCGAGATCTCATAGGGAACACGGTCACCCAGTTGCGCGGCAAAGGCCGAAGCAGCCTCGCCGATCAGATAAGCCTTCACGATGCGCGGGAAGAGTGGTGCGAGGCTTGCGATCCCGCCTTCCTTGGGCAGACCGCCGGCAATCCAGTAGATCCGCTCATAGCTGGAAAGCGCAGGGGCTGCCGCATCCGCATTGGTCGCCTTGCTGTCGTTGACGAAAATGACCTGTCGACGCTGGCCGACCGGCTGCATGCGGTGCTTGAGGCCCGGAAAGCTCTGGAGGCCCTTGCGGATCTCCTCTTCCGACACACCGGCAGCCAGGCAGGCCGCAATCGCCGCGCAGGCATTCTGGGCATTGTGGCTGCCGCGCAGCGTCTGGATGCCGTCGAGATCGACCAGCAGCGAGGTGGCGCCCTGCTCGGCCCTGATGATGCGCGAGCCCTCGGCATAGAGCCCGTTCGCCAGCGGCTGGCGCTTCGAGATGCGGATGACTTTCGTCCCGGCCCGCTCGATCCGGTCACCGATCAGTTCGCAGTAACTGTCATCGGTACCGATAACAGCGGTCTTTGCCCCGGCGACCAGGCGCTCCTTCACATCGGCATAGTGCTGCATGGTGCCGTGACGATCGAGATGGTCGGGCGTCAGGTTGAGCAGGATGCCGGCCGTCGGATTGAGCGTCGGCGCAAGATCGATCTGGTAGGACGAGCACTCGACGACGAAGAACCGGCCATCCCGAGGCGGATCGAGCGTCAGAACCGCACGCCCGATATTGCCGCCCAGCTGGGTGTCGCGGCCACTCGCCTGAAGAATATGGGCAATCAGCGCCGTGGTGGTCGACTTGCCATTGGTACCCGTGATCGCAATGAACGGGCAGTCCGGCGCATGCGCCCGGCGCTCGCGCACGAAGATCTCGACATCGCCGATGATCTCGACACCGGCGGCGCGCGCAAACCCCACCGTCCAGTGCGGTTTCGGATGGGTGAGCGGCACACCGGGCGAAAGCACGAAGGAGGCAACGGAGGCCCAGTCGATCTCGCGCAGGTCGCGGGTCGGAACGCCTTCGGCTGCGGCGCGTGCGACGCTGTCGGGATTGTCGTCCCAGGCAATGACAACGGCCCCTCCAGCCTGCAAGGCCTTGGCCGTCGCAAGCCCTGAACCGCCAAGCCCGAACAGCGCGACCGTCTTGCCCTTGAACGTGGTGGCCAGGATCATCGCCGCCTCACCGCAGCTTCAGGGTGGACAGGCCGAGCATGGCAAGGCCAACCGCGATGATCCAGAAGCGGATGACCACCTGGCTCTCGGTCCAGCCAAGCTTTTCGAAATGGTGGTGGATCGGCGCCATCAGGAAGACGCGCTTGCCGGTCAGCTTGAAATAGCCGACCTGGATGATGACCGAGAGCGTCTCCATGACGAAGAGACCGCCAATGATCGCCATGACGATCTCGTGCTTGGTGGCAACGGCGACGGAGCCGATCAGGCCGCCGAGCGCGAGCGACCCGGTATCGCCCATGAAGATCGCGGCCGGCGGCGCATTGAACCAGAGGAAGCCGAGGCCGGCACCGATCACGGCGCCGAGCACGACGGCAAGTTCACCCGTGCCGGGCACGAAGTTGATCTGCAGATAGTTGGCAAAGACCGCATTGCCGGCGAGATAGGCAATCACGCCGAAGGAGGCAGCCGCGATCATTACGGGCACGATCGCCAGACCATCGAGACCATCGGTCAGGTTGACCGCATTGCCGGCACCGACAATCACGAAACCACCGAACAGCACGAAGAAGATGCCGAGGTCGATCAGAAAATCCTTGAAGAAGGGAAAGGCGACCGAAGAACCGAAGGTCGACCCTTGAGGCCCGGAACTGAGGGCGGTCGACATCATGAAATAGACGGCGATGCCGGCAATCAGGAATTCGATCCCCAGACGCGCCTTGCCGGAGAAACCCTTCTCCGTCTGCTTGGTCACCTTCAGATAGTCGTCATAAAAGCCGATCGCCCCGAAGCCGAGCGTCACCAGAAGCGTCGCGACGACATAGACATTGGAGAGATCCGCCCACAGAAGGGACGACACCACGATCCCCGCCAGGATCATCAGGCCACCCATGGTCGGCGTACCCGCCTTCTTGAAATGGGTCTGTGGTCCGTCGGCGCGGATCGGCTGACCCTTGCCCTGGCGAACGCGCAGCGAAGAGATCATCGCCGGGCCGAACAGGAAGACCACCAGCGCCGAGGTGAACAGAGCAGCCCCGGTCCGGAAGGTGATGTAACGGAAGAGATTGAAAAACTGAAGGTTGTCCGCCAGTTCCACAAGCCAGATCAGCATTGGAGCCCTTTCAAAAAAGCCCGGAATTAAAGGTGGCGCTCCGTGTCGGTGAATGCCGGATACTTGTCAAGCAGAGCCGAAACGATCTTGCCGAAACCGATGCCGAGAGAAGATTTGACCATCACGACATCGCCGGACCGGACCTCTGCGGTCACGAAATTCGCGAGCTCCGCCGTGGTCTCGAGATAGACGACGTGAACCGTTTCCGGCAGCGCATCACGCAGCGCCACCATGTCCGGACCGGCAAGCCAGACATGCTCTATACCGGCGGCCAGCAATGGCCCCGCGAGTTCGGCATGAACACTCGGTGCAAATTCGCCCATTTCCAGCATGTCGCCGAGAACGGCGATCCGCCGCCCGTCGCCGGTCGGCTGAGCGGATGCGAGCACGGCGATCGCCGCACGCATCGAGGCCGGGTTGGCATTGTAGCTTTCGTCGATCAGCGTCATCGCGCCAACGGACATCTTGAGCCTGTGACGCTGGCCACGACCCTTGACCGCCGTCAGATTGGCCAGTGCCTCGATGGCGGCATCGACATCCGCGCCGACCAGCGACACGGCTGCCAGAACTGCCATGGCGTTTTCCGCGAGATGCCGTCCGGGTGCACCGATCGTCACTTCGCGCGTCTCGCCGCCGAAGGAGACCCACACCGTCGAAAGCTCGGCAGCACCGTCGAACTCCGCCAGCCGGAACTCGGCCTTGGCGTGCTGGCCGAAGCTGTGGATGTTCTCGACACCCTGGGCAAGTGCTGCCTGCTCAAGGCGCTCGTAATAGGGATTGTCGCGGTTGAGGATCGCGTCCCCGCCATTGACAATGCCCTCGAAGATTTCAGCCTTGGCATCAGCGATCTCGGAGACATCGGAAAAATTGCCGAGATGGGCCGGCGCAATCGTTGTGATGATCGCCACGTCCGGCCGCACCATGCGCGACAGCGGGCCGATTTCGCCGGGATGGTTCATGCCGAGTTCGAAGACGCCGTAACGTGTGTCGATCGGCATACGGGCGAGCGTCAGCGGCACGCCCCAATGGTTGTTGAAGGAGGCGACCGAGGCATGCACCTTGCCGGAGGGCTCAAGCGTCAGGCGCAGCATTTCCTTGGTCGTCGTCTTGCCGACGGAGCCGGTGACGGCAATGACGGTCGCGGGCGTGCGATCGCGGGCGGCGATACCGAGTTTCTGCAGGCCGACAAGCACATCCTCGACCACGATCATCGGCACCGTCAGCCGCCCGAGCGCCGGCAGTTTTGCCTCGCTGACAATCAGCAGTGACGCGCCGTTGGCAATCGCGATGCTGGCATAGTCGTGGCCGTCGACACGATCACCCTTGATGGCGAAGAAGGCTTCGCCCGGTGTGATCGTGCGGCTGTCGATGGAGATGCCGGTGACGCCTTCCGGCAGGTTGCCGAAGGGACGGCCACCCATGGCGGTGACCATTTCACGCGCGGTCCAGAGCAGGGTCAACGGTCGAACTCCTCCAAGGCGTTGCGGACTTCCTGGTGGTCCGAGAACGGATGCGTCTCGGTTCCGACCGTCTGTCCCTCCTCATGCCCCTTGCCCGCCACGATCAGCGTGTCTCCGCTGGAGAGCATGGCGACGCCCGCCCGGATGGCCTGGGCGCGATCACCGATCTCGATCCCCTTGGGCGTTGCCGCCATGATCTCGGCGCGGATGGTCGCGGGCACTTCCGAACGCGGATTGTCGTCGGTGACGATGGCGATGTCAGCAAGCCGCGAGGCGATCTCGCCCATGATCGGCCGCTTGCCCTTGTCGCGATCCCCGCCGCAGCCGAAAACCACGATCACCCGACCGGTGGTAAAGGGCCGCACGGATGCCAGCACGTTTTCGAGCGCTTCCGGCTTGTGGGCATAATCGACATAGGCGAGCGCGCCAGCCTTGGTCTGGCCGACGAGTTCGAGGCGTCCGGATGCCCCTTTCAGATGCTCCAGCGCCTTCAGCGCGACGGCGGGTGCCACGCCGGTCGAAATGGCGAGGCCCGCCGAGACAAGCGCATTGGCGATCTGGAAATCACCGGCGAGCGGAATGTGAACTTCGAAGATTTCGCCGCCATGATGCACCTCGGCAACCTGCTTGTGGCGAAAATGCTCGACGCGCTTCAGGCTGAGGAAATCCCCCTTGCGGCCGACCGTCCGCACATCATGGCCCGAAGCCCTAGCAACCCGGATGGCCTCGTCAGACCAGACATCGTCGGCGAAGATGATGGCCGGTGCGCCCTTCGGCAGCAGCGTATCGAAGAGCCGCATCTTGGCCGCCATGTAGTCTTCCATGGTCGGATGGTAGTCCATGTGGTCACGGCCGAGATTGGTGAAACCGGCAGCCGACAGCACCACGCCATCGAGACGGCTCTGATCGAGCCCGTGGCTGGACGCCTCCATGGCAGCATGGGTCACGCCCTCGTCGGCAAGTTCGCCGAGAAGTGTGTGCAGCGCCAACGGATCGGGCGTTGTCAGCGAACCATAGTCGTTGCGGGTGGGCGAGATGACGCCGGTCGTGCCGATCTGGGCGGCCGAATGGCCGGCTTCGGCCCAGATCTGACGGGTGAAGGAGGCGACAGACGTCTTGCCGGCCGTACCGGTGACCGCGACCATGGTCTTCGGCTGGCGTCCGACGAGGCGGGCAGCCGCAAGTGCCAGGAACCGGCGCGGATTGTCGACGATGACGACGGGAACGGAAGTATCGATGGCATGAGAGGCGACGATGGCGACGGCGCCCTTTTCGACGGCCTGGGCGGTATAGGCCGAGCCATCAGCCTTGGCTCCTGGAAAAGCGAAGAAGACGGTGCCCGGTTCGACTTTGCGGCTATCGGCGGAAAGCCCCCGCACTTCGACGGCTGCAGCGCCACGGGCTGCCACCTGA
Source organism: Rhizobium sp. (assembly GCA_029865885.1). Lineage (GTDB taxonomy): Bacteria > Pseudomonadota > Alphaproteobacteria > Rhizobiales > Rhizobiaceae > Allorhizobium. Next base: position 12,865 of record JARXAK010000087.1, read on the forward strand.
TTCCCATACTCCTCGCCCGCCAGTGCACCCAAAAGCATTTGCAGTCCATCCTTCCGGGGCAAGTTCCGCGAATCGCCCCGCCTGTATTCATCTGATCAATAAGAGACGAGCAACGCCGAGCCGTCTTCCCCGTATTTGGGTTCTACACCAAGAATTGCGGCGCTTCTGCGGATGATCTCCCCGACGATGGGGGCTGCGGTCAGACCGGCGGTGCGACCGCCGCCCTCGCCCGTCTTCGGCGCATCGATGAAGCTGAGCACGAGATATTGCGGATTTTCGATCGGGAAGGCCGCGACATAGGAGTTGAAGTTCTGGTCGTCGGAATAGCGACCGTTGACGACCTTTTCGGCTGTCCCGGTCTTGCCGCCGACATTGAAGCCCTCGACGAGCGCATGTTTGCCGGAGCCGCTCTTGCCGTTCAGCCAGAACAGATGGCGGATGTCGTCGCTGGTCTGCTTCTTGACCACGACCTGCGCGATCTGGTCGGCCTGATCGCGGTTGCGGGTGAGGAAGGTCGGCGCGATCAGCTTGCCGCCATTGACGAGCGCGGCAGCGCCCACCGCCGTCTGCAACGGCGTGGTCGAGACACCATGGCCGAAGGAAATGGTGATCGAGTTGATCTGCTTCCATTCGCGCGGCTGGGACGGCGCCTTGACTTCGGGCAGTTCGGTCTCAAGCCGGGTCAGGAGCCCCATACGGGTCAAAAACTCCTTGTGTCCGGCGGTACCGACGGCTTCGGCCATGCGGGCCGTACCGATATTCGACGAATACTGGAAGATTTCAGGCACCGTCAGCACGCGGTGCTTGCCGTGGAAATCCTTGATCGTGAAACGACCGATACGGATCGGATAGCGCGCATCGAAGCTGTCCTTCATCGTGACCTTGCCCGAATCGAGCGCCATGGCCGTGGTGAAGGTCTTGAAGGTGGAACCCATTTCGAACGTGCCGTTCGTCATCCGGTTCATCCAGCCTTCCTGCGCCCCTTCCTGGGGGCGATTCGGGTCGAAATCCGGGATGGAGGACATGGCGATGACTTCGCCGGTATGCACGTCGAGCACGACCGCGCCGGCCGCAATCGCCTCATATTTGGTGACCGCCGTGACGAGCGCGTCTCGCAGGATGTTCTGCACCCGGATGTCGACGGACAGCCGCACGGGTTCAAGCGGCGCATCGCTGGTCATCCCGAGCGCCCGCAGGTCCGCCATGCCCTGGTTGTCGATATACTTCTCCATCCCGGCCATGCCGCGATTGTCGATATTGACGTAACCGACAATGTGCGAGGCGGTGGCGCCACCTGGATAGAAGCGGCGCTTCTCCGGCCGGAAGCCGATACCGGGAATGCCGAGCGCGAGAATCTGGCTCTGCTGCTTCGGGGTCAGCTGGCGGCGAAGCCACTGGAAACGGGAATTGGAAGAGAGCTTGCGGTAGGTGTCCTTGACGTCGAGGTCTTTCAGAACCGTCGACAGGCGCTCGACCGCTTCGTCGGGGTCGACGACCTTGTGCGGCTCGGCAAACAGCGAGACGGTGCGGATATCGGTTGCCAGAACCTCGCCGTTGCGGTCGAGAATATCGGGCCGCGACGCCATCAGGCGGTCGGCCGGCAGGATGCTGGACACGGTCTCCGGCTGGGCATGGCCATACTGGACCAGGCGGCCACCGATCACGGCATAGGCGACGCAGAAGGTCGCGATCATCAGACCGACGCGGGTCTTTGCCATTTCGGACTTGCGCTTGCCAGTCCCCTTGAAGGTGGCATTGTTGACCACGGCCACGCCACGCTGCACATCGGTCGAGAAATGTGCCTGGCTCTTCAACAGCATGATTCGCGAGAGAAAGGTCATCAGCGGTCCACCGATCCTGTGGTGATGAGATCCTTGACGGGGTCGGAAGGTCCAGCTGCACTGACAGCCGCCGCACCCTCTTCGCCTTCCGGCACGGGAACCTGGTCCTTGGGCATCGGAAGCTCCATGGGACGCGCGAGCTGGCTGGGCTCGGTCGGCACCAGCTGCAGTTCGGCAGCATAGGTCTGCACCAGGCGCTCCAGGCGGTTCGGCTGGGTGAGCAGCGCCTCATCGGCCTTGAGCAGGTCCATCGTATCCTTCTCGAGCTTGATCTCGGCCTCCAGACGACGCACTTCGGCGGCCTTGTTATCCGTGTCGTGCTTGATCTGGTAGGTCACTGTCGCCGCCGCCAGCATGGCTCCGATCATCAGGAAGTCGAAGGTTCTCAGCACAGTCAGCCTCCGATCTTTTCGAGAGTGGCAAGGTCAGGCAGATCGAAGATCGACATGTCGGCGCGCTCGGCGGGCGCCGAGGTGCGAATGCCGGCGCGCAGTTTCGCGGAACGGGCGCGCGGATTGATCTCCGCCTCGTCCTCACTCGCTGCGACCATGCCCTTGCCAACAGGTTCGAAGGTTGCCGCCCGTGCTTCGACCATCGGAAGATGGCGCGAACCTGACGCCTTGCCGGACCGCTCGGAGAAGAATTTCTTGACGATGCGATCTTCCAGCGAATGGAAGGTCACGATGACCAGCCGACCGCCTGGCTTCAAGGCCCGCTCGGCGGCAAACAACGCCTGGGCAAGCTCGCCGAGTTCGTCGTTCACATAGATTCGGAGCGCCTGGAAGACGCGCGTCGCCGGATGGATCTTGTCCTTGGCCTTGCGCGGATTGACGGTCTCGATGAGGTTGGCAAGTTCGCGCGTCGTCTGGAACGGCTCGTTGGCACGCCGCTTTTCGATCGCGCGTGCGATTCGGCCGGCATGCTTCTCTTCACCCAGGAAACCGAAGATGCGGATCAGGTCGGAAACCTTGGCGCGGTTGACGACATCGGCGGCAGAAACACCGGAAACCGCCATGCGCATGTCGAGCGGCCCGTTGCGCTGGAAGGAAAAGCCGCGCTCGGCCTCATCGATCTGCATCGAGGACACGCCGATATCGAGCACAACGCCGTCGAGCCCGCCATCCGGCGCAAATTCCGCGAGATTGGAGAATTCCGTGTGATGCAGGGTGAGCCGCCCACCACTCGAATCGACCAGAGCCTTGCCGCCGGCAATGGCATTGGGGTCCCGGTCCAGCGCAATGACGTCGGCACCCTTGCTAAGAATGGCAGAGGTATACCCACCCGCTCCGAACGTGCCGTCGAGAATGACCTTGCCGGCTTCAGGATCGAGCGCCTGCAGGACCTCCGCAAGAAGAACCGGAATGTGGCGAACCGGTCCGCCATCGGCATCGGGATAACCTTCGCCAAGTGTCGCCGCCATTCCGTTTCTCCGTCTTTCTAGGTGCGCAGGCCCCGCTGCCTGACCACCTCTCTGGCCCTCGCCTGCGCCTCGTGAAACGCCTGCGGTTGCCACACCTGAAAATGATCCGAACGACCGACGAAACAGACCTCCGAGGAAATCCCCGTGAAATCCCGGATAAAATCCGTCACCGCCAACCGCCCCTCGGCATCGAGTCGCGCAAAGACCCCGCCACCATGAAGCAGCAGCGACATCTCGTTTGCCTCCAACGCAAAGGGATCTTCGGCCGCCACCTTCCGCTCGTACCGATCGAGCAGATCCGGACCACCGATGTTGATCGCCGGATAGACGAAATCCTGGAGACAATAAAGCTCCTGAATTTCGCGCTGCACCAATACGGCGCGAAATGCCGCAGGGACGGAAACCCGCCCCTTCGCGTCGATCCTGTTTGTCGCATTGGACAGGAAGCGGCTCATCACTGACAACCGACCTCCCCTTGAACGAAGGGCCGATCAACGACCCCCGAATACACACGGATACACCAGCCGCCGAACCCGCGACACACCCGCCCGAAAGACGAGAGGAAGCACCTGATTCACGAGATTTCGGGGATGAAACGACCCCCGCAACGGCATGCAAATGGGATACCATGGGACAATATGGGCGTCAATGGGAACGGCCGGGATGAACCTTTTCCGCGATTCAAATATTGATAGGCGGTTAAGCTTAACGAATGGTTAGAAGCGGCTGTTTTCGGTGGCCTTTTCGGCGCATCTTGCCGCAAATGTGATCGGACGCGCAGTCGCGCATTCCGCCTTTGATTTCAGACGGTTCGCTGAAAAAGCAAAAAAGGGGGAATTTGCCAGTTGGCCTGTAAGCCGGGTTCTGTATGGCTCCGGTTTCCCGGAACGTGGCAGCCATTCATCTGGGACAGCGTTTGCACGCTGCCTCGCGCAACCCACCCGGATGACTGGCCCGGAAACAGGCTGTAGCGGCACTTACGCGCCGCCCGCGTCATCCCTATTCGTTCTTGCTCCCGGTGGGGTTTGCCGTGCCGTCCCTGTTGCCAGCGACGCGGTGGGCTCTTACCCCACCCTTTCACCCTGACCTCGCATGCGAGGCGGTTTGCTTTCTGTGGCACTTTCCCTGAGGTCGCCCTCGCCGGACGTTATCCGGCACCGTATTTCCGTGGAGCCCGGACTTTCCTCACCCTACCGCCTTTCGGCATTGGTAAAGCGCGGCTGCCCGGCCAACTGGCAAGGCGTCCTTAACCGACCCTTTGCCCGATTGCCAACGAAAAGCGAGCTTGGATCGCCACTTGGCCGCTTTTGGTGAATCAGTCTCTGAAGACCGGCCGGAAGACGTCGCCATAGGCCTCGTCGATGATTCGGCCATGCTGGATCAGTTCGGCGCCGAGACGACCGATTTCGTCCGAACTCTTCGCAGCCGCCCCGCAACCACCCGTCAGAACCGCGATTCGCTCGCTGGCGAAGCCGATGGCCGGATAATTCTCAGGTGTGAACGAGGTCACGCAGGCCGCCATGGAAATCGGCGCATCCGCAAGCGACGGCACAAGGCCGGTGATGATTCGGTGCAGGTGATCGCGTGTGGTGAGCCGTCCGCCCCGCCGGAACCAGGCGCGGATCTCCGGTTCGGTCTGGAGCTGAAGATCGTCGGGATCGCCACCGATCTTCAGATAGGTCTTGCCGTCGGGATAACGCACCGGCGGCAGCAGATAGATGTGGTCGATGGGATCGTCGGGCTGATGAATGAGGGACGGCATTCCCGAATAGGCCTGAAGTTCCGCGTCCGGGATTTCGAAGAAGGCAACGGTACGCCCATAGACCTTGAGATCGACCGGTCGGGGCAGCAGATTGTCATTGATTGAGAAACCACCCGCCGCAATCAGCACACGCTCCGCAGAATAGACCGCGCCATCGTCGGTCGTGACGATCGCAAGGCCCCCCTCTTCCCGCACGGACACCGCCGTCTGGCGGATCACGCGGGCGCCGGCCTTCTCGGCCAGAATGCTCTGAGCCTCGACCAACCGCCTTGGATTGACGTAACCTGCGTTGCGCTCCTCGTAGACACCCTCGCAGTCGGACCCGAAATCGAAATAGCCGAACCGCGCCTTGAGCGCGGCATCCGACAGCATTTCGATCGAGACGCCAAGCCCGCGTGCCGCCGCCTCGACCTGTCCAACATAGGGATCGCGCCCACCGCGCTTCGGCCCGACGATCAGGCAGCCGACCTCGTCATAGAAGTTCACGCCGCTGTCGGTTGCGAGCTGGCCGTAGCGGGCGATCGAGCGGTTCGCGAGCCTGGCCCAGACCGGGTTCGAATCGATCGTGCGGGTGATCCGGGCCTCGTCGTAATGGCTGGCAAAGACGCCCTGGTGGTTCGCCCAGTCCTTCGGCTCGTCAGGTCCGATGACGGCAACGCCCTCACCCTGCAGCGCGAGGTAGCGAGCCGCCGCTGCCCCCATCATGCCTCGACCAACGACAACAGACTTGAACCGCTCAACCATGCATCACCATCCTCATATTGCGTCTGGTGATAGCATGGAGAGCCCTTGTGTCCAGTCGGTCCCGCAGGTCGGGCACAGCTCTTTGTCAGTTGCCGATCAAGGCGATGACCTTGCCGCAATAGCGCTTCGAGACCGGGTTCATGCGCTTGGCGCCATGGCCGGCATTGTAGCGCAGGATCGTTCCGCAGGTTTCTCCCCCACCCAGTTCGTGGGCCATCGACAGATACTTCATGCCGTAGCGAATATTGGTCTCCGGGTCGTAGAGCCCCTTAGTCTTGCCGCGATAGCCCATGGCCCTGGCGGTCGCGGGCTTGATCTGCATAAGCCCCACTTCGCCGGCGCTGCCGCGCGCCTTGGGATTGAAATTGCTCTCAACGCGGACGATGGCATGGGCCAGATCAACAGGCACGCCGTAGCTTTTGGCGTATTTGGTGATGATGGCGCTGTAGGGGCTCTTGGAAAAGGCGCCCATGGTGGGATAACCCGCATCGCGGGAAATGGTCTTCAGCGGCTTCTTGAAGCGGCGGTCCTCAGCACCGGCCAGCGCTGACTGCGCATGGGACAAAAGCAGGGCGATGCATGCCGCAGCAGCAACCAGTCGTCGGGTCATGGAAGGTTCAATCTCCAGTCGGGAACCGGCATCGGCGCGCGTCAAAGCGGACGCAGGTCATGCGTCGCGAGCCCAGCCGGGCCGCCCGTTTCGGTTCTCTCGAGTTGATGTTCGCGCCGGGTTCCGCAGGGAACCGCCAGCGCCGTTCAGCCCGTCCTTTAGAGCCGTGCAATAAGGAATTCGTGTGGCGCTGCAACAAAACGCCCGCGGGATCGTTGACTTCCCTGGCCTGAAGACCGGTGAAGCGCAGCCCCAATCAGGCGAAACGCGGCAGGCTCGTCAGCAGCCGATGCAGCGTCTCGATGGTCGAGCTATCGGCCACGCCGTCAACCTTGGCTTGCCGGAAATGCCGCTGGAACGCGGCCACGACACCCTCGGTCTGCGCACAGAATTCGCCAGAGATCTCAATGCCGTAACCGTAGAACGATAGCATCGATTGCAGTGCCTCGACCGGTTGCCCCCGGTCACCGCGTTGGAAGAAGCGTCCGCCGCTGATCGGGGCCGGCTCGACCCAGTGTCCGACCCTTGCCCGATGCAGTCGGTTCCAGGGGAAATTTTCACCCGGATCGACCTTGCGAATGGGAGCCACATCGGAGTGTGCCAGCACCCGTTCGGGCGCGATCCTATGCCGTCCGACGCATTCGAGACACAATTCGATGACGGATTCGATCTGCCGTTCCGGATAATCGGGAAGCCCTGCGGGATGCCCGGCATTGGCGATCTCGATGCCGATCGAGCGAGAATTGATGTCGGCCTCACCCGCCCAGACGCTCTTGCCCGCATGCCAGGCGCGCCGCTCTTCGGGAACCATCTGCACCACGCGTCCATCCTCATGGACGATATAGTGACTGGAAACCTGGCTCTCCGGCGTGCAGAGCCAGGCCTGAGCCCCTTCCGCTGAAGGCATGCCGGTATAATGCAGGAGGAGGATGTCGGGGCGCTCGACACCGAGGCGTTCGCCATGATTGGGCGACGGACAGACCTCTGCACGCCGGTAGTCGGCAACGAAAGACGTCATGCCGCGCGGCGCGCCTTCTCGATGGCCGAATAGGCCTCGTTGAACTTGGCCATCCGGTGATTGGCAACCGCATGAAACTCGGTCGGCACGCCACGCGCATGCAGCCGATCCGGATGATGCTCGGCAGCTAGCGCGCGGTAGCGCTTGCGGATCGTTGCAAAGTCGTCGGAGGGATTGACCCCCAGCACGCCATAGGGATCGCCATCCTGATGGATGTGGCGCTCGGTGATCGAGCCGAAACGTTCCTCCGATATCCCGAAGATCTCGGCGATGCGGGCAAGGAAGGCGAGTTCCTTCTCATGCACCAGACCGTCAGCCTTGGCGATATGGAACAGCGCGTCGATGATGTCTTCCAGCACCGGGCAGAACTCGTCGCAGGTACGGCACATCCCGGCGAGGTTTCTCGCATAGGTCTCGAAACCGGCTACGTCCTGGCGGGCAAGATTATAGAGCCGCGCGACGTTGCGGGCCTCTTCCGGCGGAAATTCGAAGATCTTGCGAAACGCCTCGACCTCGGCATTCGATACGATACCGTCAGCCTTCGCCATCTTCGCCGAAAGCGCGATAATGGCCACCGAGAAAGACACGCGACGCCGGGTTTCGGGATCGCCCTCAAACGCCGTTCTCACGGCCTCGATGATGCTGCCGATCACATTGCCGGCCGCATCTCCGATAGCGCCCAGCAAACGGTCCCAGAATGACGATATTTGTTCGCAGGCGAAATCGAAGATCATGCGGAAAGCTTGACCAAATATGTCCGCAAAAAGCAAGGAGTTGAGCCCGTGGGCGCGGATTAAAGTTTCTTCATCTTAAATCCGTTTTGCTGAATGCGCCCTTCCCGGACCAGACCATCGTGACCGGCGCCTTATCCACAGACGGCATCACGCCGAGCCTGGGAATTGAATCGATTATATCGGTCCGTCTCTGGAAATGGGCGGCGAAATGCCCGTTTTCCTTGATTTTTTGGCTTTACAGCCAGCCCCTCCTGTCGCATCCATTTGCCACCTGAACC
>JARXAK010000131.1 GCA_029865885.1 Rhizobium sp.
GGGGTCAGCAGGCCGACCGTCAGGTTCACCACCATGATGATCGCGAAATGCACCGGATCGACGCCGAGCGAGGTGAAGATCGGCCCAAGGATCGGCCCGAGCACGATGATTGCCGGACCCGCGTCCAGGAACATACCGACCACGAACAACAGGATGTTGACGAGGAAGAGCAGCACAAGCGGGTTGTCGCTGAGGCTGAGGAACAGATCGGCTAGCAGTTCCGGCGTGTGTGCGAGCGATGCCACCGTCTTGAAGGCCATGGCAGCCCCGATCAACAGCAGCACGACGGCCGATGTCATGGCGGCCCGCATCAGGATGCCGGGAATGTCGCGGTATTGCAGCGTGCCGATGACAAAGAGGCCGAGGAAGAAGGCGTAACCGGCAGCGATCGCGGCGGCTTCCGTCGGTGTGAACACGCCGCCGAGGATGCCGCCCATGATGATGACAGGCGTCAGCAGCGGCCAGAAGGCACCGATCATCGCCCGGCCCCTCTCGCGCCAGGTCGCGCGCTTCGTTGCGGCCGGCAGATCGTAGTGGTTGGCGAGTAGCCGGATCATCACCATCAGGCTGATGCCGATGAGGATGCCGGGCACGATGCCGGCGAGGAAGAGGGCAGCGACGCTCTCACCCATCACATAGGCATAGATGATCATGATGCCGGACGGCGGGATGATCGGGCCGATGATGGCGGAGGCTGCGGTGATGCCGGCCGCGAAGCGGCGGGTATAACCTTCCTTCTCCATGGCCGGGATCAGCATGGCGCCGAGGGCGGAAACGTCAGCGACGGCGGAACCGGATATGCCGGCAAACATCATGGAATCGACGACATTGACCTGGGCCAGACCGCCGCGCATGTGGCCGACCATGGCCTGGGCGAAGCGCACGATGCGCAGCGTGATGCCGGCCCGGTTCATCAACTCGCCGGTCAGCATGAAGAAGGGGATCGCCATCAGCGGGAAGCTGTCCATGCCCGCATAGATGTTGCGATAGAGCAGCACGATGTCGCGCTCCTGGCCGTTCCACCAGAGAATGAGGGCCGGTGCCGCGATCAGGCCGAAGACGATCGGCAGGCCGAACAGCAGGAAGACGATGAAGAGGGGGAGGAAGAGGCTCAGCATCATTCGGCTCCCAGCTGTCCGGCGATGCCGATCGGCATCAGTTCGCGGTCATGCCCCGCCAGCTTGAGAAGCGCACGCAGCAGAAGTTCGATGTTGACGACGAACATCAGTGTCACGCCCACGGCCAGCGAGGCCATCATCCAGCCGCGCGGCACCTTCATCCAGGTCGAGAGATCAAACGAGGTCGGAACCGCGATCGCCGACATGGCGAAGCGCCCGCCGATCCCGGTCACCTCGTTCCAGCCGATGCGCATGCCGACATAGAGAACGGTTGCGCTGAGCAGCAGGAAGGCAAAGGTGATCAGGGTCGAGAGGAGCCGCGGCAGGTGGTCGATGATCATGCCGATCGCAACGAAGCCGCCTTGGCGGAAGGCGGTGGGTACCATGAGGCCGGTCATCCAGAGCATCAGGAAGCGCGAAGCCTCCTCGCTCCAGGGCAGGGCATTGCCGAGGAAATAGCGGAAGAAGACCTGCATCAGCATGAAGAACAGCATGATGCCGAGAGCGCCGGCGCCCAGCCACAGGCCGACCATCAAGACGGCGGCATTGAGCCGGCCGATCAGATTGGTCAGATTTGAAAGTGCCGTCATGTCTCCACCCGTTCTTGTCATCGGTCAACTCGGCGCGACTATCGAAGACTCATTCCCGCCGCGCAAACACGGCTGTTCCAGTTTCAGGCCACGATTTGGTAAAATCCTCCTCGTGGCACTTGTTCCGGATGGCCCTCGCTTGTCCGCCGATGCATGCCTGGCATGCGCCGACGACCTCCTCCCACACTCACATCAGACGGCGAAGCGTCCGAACCGTCCCCCTGAGAAGCACAGCGGTTCTCCCTGCCGATGTGCGACCCTTAACACTCTGCCGATGATGATCGTGTGATCGCCGGCATCATGCTGCGCCTGCTGCATGCATTCGAAGCGGGCCAGCGTGCCCGGCAGGATCGGAACGCCCTCGTCGTTCATTCTCGCCTCGAGCCCGTCGAAGCCGCTGCCGCCCCGCGTAAATGCCGAACTCAGATGATCCTGATCGGCGGTGAGAACGTGAATGGCGAAGTGCTGCGCACCGACGAAGGCCGCATGACGCGAGGAGCTCTTGGCCGGAGACCAGAGCACGAGCGGCGGATCGAGCGACACCGAGGCAAAGCTGTTTGCCGTCATGCCGATCGGACCGTCTGGTGTTGCCGCCGTGACCACGGTCACGCCCGTGGTGAAGCTGCCCAGCGCGCTTCGAAAGGCACGATGATTGTCGGCGCCGGGCACAAAGACGGCTTCCAACGCATGGATGTCATTGGCAGCCATCATCAGGCAACCTCCCGTCCGATCGCAAGCGTGTAAAGCTCGAACCAGGTCTGGCGATCCATCTCAAATTTCGACGCGTCTGATATCTTCGCGATACGATCGAGCGAATTGGTGCCCATAACCGGCAGGATGGCGGCCGGATGGCGCAGCAGCCAGGCAACGGCGACAGCCGTTTCGTCGACACCATGCTCCGCGCCGATCCGCTTGAGGGCTGCCAGAAGTTCCGGCTTTGAGCCGTCCAGGAGACGCCCGCCACCAAGCGGCGACCAGGCCATTGGCGGCACCATGCGCTCTTGCAGATAGGCGAGGTCGCCATTCACGAAGGTATCGGTCGCAAGCAGGCTCATCTCGATCTGGTTGGTGACGAGATTGTTCTCCATCGACGACTGAAGAAGCGAAAAGTCCCAGGGCCGGAAGTTGGAGACGCCGACGGCGCGCACCTTGCCGGAGGCGACCAGCGCATCGAGAGCCGGGCCGGTTTCATCGGGATCGATCAGCGGATCGGGGCGATGGATGAGGAGCAGGTCGACATGGTCAGTGCCCATGTCGGTAAGCGAGGCTTCGACCGAGGCGGTGATGTGTGCGGCCGAGGTGTCGTAATACTTGACGCGGGCTGCCGAATGGCGGCCGACCGGCGCGACAATATCGCATTTGGTGACGATCTCGAGCTTGTCGCGCAGACCGGGCGCTGCCTTCAACGCGTTGCCGAGGATGGCCTCTGCCGTATAGCCGCCATAGATGTCGGCCTGATCCATCGTGGTGATGCCCTGGGCAAGGCAGGCCTCGATCTTGGCCTGGACGTGTTTCGGCGAGGTGTCGGCATCGTCGCCGATGCGCCACATGCCGTAAACGAGGCGGCTGAAGGTAAGATCAGGGGTAAGATTGACGCGCTGCATCAGCGGCGAACTCCATTTCCGAGAGGGGTGGCCGGCATTTCCGAGGGAACGCGGCCATAGGCGTGGGGAAGCGAGACGGTCTTCAACTCCGGCAGCACCTTGGTGCCGAAGTGAACCGCTTCGTCGATATGCGGATAACCTGACAGGATGAAGGCGCGGATGCCCATCTTCCGGTATTCTTCCAGCTCCGACAGGATCTGGTCCGTCGAGCCGACGAGGGCTGCACCGCAGCCGGAGCGGGCGCGGCCGATGCCGGTCCACATATGCGGCTCGATATAGCCGAACTGGTCGGCCAATTCGCGGGCGCGGGCCTGATGGGCGACACCCAGCGAAATCGAGTCATGGGCGCGGTCACGGATCAGCTTGCCGTATTCGTCGTCGAGCTTGGAGACGATGTATTCGGCGTAGTCGCGCGCTTCTTTTTCCGTGTCGCGGACGATCATGTGGACGCGCAACCCGTAATCCAGCGTGCGGCCATGGGCTTGCGCCCGCGCATGCACGGCCTTCATCCGCTCGGCGAGCTGTTCCTTCTTCTCCGGCCACATCAGATAGACGTCGCATTGCGCGCCGCAGAGCTCGAGCGCATCGGGTGAGTAGCCGCCGAAATAGAGGAGGGGGCCGCCATTCTGCTGGTAGGGGCGGGCGGGTTCGGTCGAGACGCCCTTGAACTGGTAGACCTCGCCCTCGTGGTCGATCGTGTCGCGCGTCCAGGCCTGGCGCAGGATCTCGACGACCTCGTGGCTGCGCTTGTAGCGGAAGGTGCTGTCTGCGACTTCGCCCGGGAAGTCCGAACTGATGACGTTGAGGGTCAGGCGACCCTTCAGCATGTGGTCGAGGGTCGCGACCGTGCGCGCCAGCATGATCGGCTGCATCTCGCCGCAGCGGATGGCCGCCAGCATGTTGATCTCAGAGGTGATCGGCGCGCAGCCGGCAACAAAGCTCAGCGTGTCCTGACCGACCTGGTAGGACGAGGGGCAAAGGATGTTGCGAAAGCCCAGCTGCTCGGCCTTTTGCACGATATCGGAGCAATGCTCCCAGCTGGAGCGCAGGGCGCCATCCGGCACGCCGAGAAACTGATAGTCGTCAGAGCAGAGCGCTGCAAACCACGACACTTCCGCGCCTTCGAGATCGGCCGATGTGACGGGCACGACTGTCATTGAGGTCTCCTCCCAGGCTTCAACTTTCCTCTTGCCTAACACCCGATTTGATGTAGATCAATAGTGTATCAATTTTTTCTTGGGCGTACCGAAGTGCCACAGAACCCCGCAACGCAGCCGCCCGGCAGCCTTCCCATCTATGTGCAGATCACCGAGCTTCTCGTTCGTGACATCGCGGCGGGGCGGCTCATCGACGGGGAAAAGCTGCCGCCCGAGCGAGACATGGCCGAGGAGCTCGGCATTGCCGTTGGCACGCTGCGGAAGGCCCTGGCAGAGCTGCAGAACCGGGGGCTTCTGGAGCGCATCCAGGGCTCTGGCAATTATGTCCGGGCGATCTCCGATCCCAAGTCGGTTTACGCGATGTTCCGCCTGGAGCTGCTGGGCGGAGGCGGTTTGCCGACGGCGGAAATCCTCTCCATCGATCGGCTGCGGAAGCCGGCGGAACTTCCAGCCTTTGGGACATCAGGCGAGGCGCACCGCATTCGCCGTCTGCGCCGTCTCTCCGGCAAACCGGCCGCACTCGAGGAGATCTGGCTCGACGGGTCCTACATCGAGACGATCGATCCCGAGGCCGTGTCGGAATCCCTCTATCTCTTCTACCGGACGAAGCTCTCGCTATGGATCGCCCGTGCAGAGGACCAGATCGGCCTCGACCAGGTGCCGGACTGGGCGCCTGACACCTTCGGCCAGAAGGCTGGGGCACCCATCGTTCACATTCAACGCATCAGCCAGGACCCGGACGGTATGCGTGCCGAAGTCTCGCGGACCTGGCTCGACCATAGCGTCGCGCGCTACGTCTCGCGGCTGAAATGAAGGGGCTGCTGCGCGGCCCAACCCAGGAGGAAAGAGTGGCAGGATTGAATTACGGGATCATCGGTTGCGGCATGATGGGGCAGGAGCATCTGCGCAACATCGCGCTTCTTGAGGACGCGTCGGTCGTGGCGATCTTCGAGCCGGATGCCGGCATGCGGGCGCTGTCTGCCCAGGCGGTGCCGGAGGCGCTGATGGTCGGTTCGATCGAAGAACTGCTGGCCGTGAGGGAAGTGAACTGCCTCTTGATTGCCAGCCCCAACTTCCTCCATCTCGAACAGCTCGAAAAGATCGCCGCGATCCGGCCGCTGCCGGTTCTCGTCGAAAAGCCGCTGTTCACCGATCCCGCCGATGCACCCCGCCTTGCCGCTCTTCGCGCCGCTTATCCGGCACCGATCTGGGTGGCGATGGAATATCGCTACATGCCGCCGGTCGCCCGCATGATCGATGAAGCGGAAGATGCCACCGGTGGCATCCGCATGCTGACGATCCGCGAGCATCGTTTTCCCTTCTTGGAAAAGGTCGGCGACTGGAACCGCTTCAACCGCAATACCGGCGGGACGCTGGTCGAAAAGTGCTGCCACTTCTTTGACCTGATGCGGCATATCCTGAAATCCGATCCGGTGCGTGTCATGGCGTCTGGCGGACAGTCGGTGAACCATCTCGACGAGGTCTATGACGGCAAGCGGTCCGATATCTGGGACAATGCCTATGTCATCATCGACTTCGCCTCAGGCGCCCGCGCGATGCTGGAGCTTTGCATGTTTGCCGAGGGCGCGCGCTATCAGGAGGAGATCTCGGCGGTCGGGCCGAAGGGCAAGATCGAATGCCTGGTGCCCGGTCCCGGGCGCTTCTGGCCGCAGCATCTCGGTGAACCGCCGATCGCCCAGGTGATCGTCTCGCCGCGTGATCCGAAGGGCCCGCGCATGGTCGAGATCCCGGTCGATCGGCAATTGCTCGAAGCCGGAGACCACAATGGTTCGACCTTCTACCAGCATCAGCGCTTCCAGAAGGCGGTGCGTGCAGAGCAGTCGGTTGAGGTGGCTGTCGAGGATGGCTGGTGGGCAGTTGCCATGGGGCTTGCAGCCCAGCAATCCTCCGAAACCGGTCAGGCCGTCACCTTCCCGATGGCGTTTTCGCCCCAGGCTGGCCGGAAGCAGTAGTTGCCCGGTTTCGATGGCGCGCATGGGCTCGACGCGACATCGGAAGAGACCTTCCGCTCTTCGATCCTTGACTGGGTTGCGGCGCGATCTCGTCGATGCGGTCAGCGCGCTTGGCGAGCACCGGCCCGATGGGGTCGGGCCCTTGTCGCTCGTCTTTGGCGTCAGGGACTGACGCTTATGCCGGACTGCGTGTCCGCCTCCGGTCAGGCGCCCATTCGGTCTGCAAGATGCATGACCTCAAGCGCGGATTTCGCGACCATATCGGCGCCAATGCCCCCGAAGGCGCGCGGGTTCTTCATCACGGCCGGGCCGCCGATGGCGATCTTCATCCGGCTCAGGCTGCGGTTCGACTGCACCCGGCGGATCGCTGCAGCGCATTCGTCGACCTCGTCAACGCGGCCGACTGAAATGCCCAAAAGGCTGTAGGAGGAGTTGGACAGCCGCATATAGAGGCTGTCGTCGAGTTCAAGGTCGGCTCCGCCGTCGACATCCCAGCCCATGTCGCGGAAACAGGAGGCCACGATCGACACGCCGATGGTATGCAAGGCGCCCGGGGTCCGTGCCAGGAGGACACGACGCGCCTTCTGGCGGTCGCGGATCGTCTGGCTGCGATTTTGCGACAGATGGTTGACGATCATGCCGAGCCGGGTTGATGCCACGGCCACCTGAATGAAGTCCGTCTCGTCGTTGCACCAGAGGCGGCCCAGATGCGCTGCCACCGGCGAGAACAGCTGTATCGCCAGCGTGTGCATCGGCAGGTCGCTGCGCTGCAATTCCTCGATCATCTCGCGATGACCGCGCGGATCGGCCTGAACCAGGGCCTGCGTCAACGCAGCGCGATAGCCGATCGCCTTTTCGGTCCCCGGCAGCTCGCGCGCCTTGGGATCGAGTTCCGGATGCAGATGAAAGTCGATCTCCGGCGGCAGTTCGCGCGCCCGCGGATCCATAGAGATATCCGTATGGCTCGCGCCGACGATTCGTGGCACGGCGCCGCGTATCGCGCTTTCGAGAATACGCTGCTCCAGGCTTGTCAGCCTCGTATCCGTCTTTGATAGTCCTGACTTACCATCACCCCTAGACGAAGGTTCGTCCGCCCTTCCGGGCGGTCCCCCATTCCTGTCGTCCGCCATGTCACCCTCCCGGTCATCGATCTGGGCGGATCCGCTCATCCCGATGGGATACTAATGTATTCCTGCGCCGTCGCCAAACCTGTCGTAGTCGAATACGCCCGATAGCGTCTTCTGGTTTAACGTCAACGATCCTCTGCGCGATGGAGACGCGTCGGTAGTTCCTGCTGGCCGGCCCTGGAGGACCGGCGAATGTCGGCATGCGGCCTTGCTGTCCCAAGGCCGTTGCGGGCTGCCGCAGCGATGTGGCGCGCTGTCAGCTTCGCTTCTTCATACATATCCTGCGGGCTTGCATGGGCGATGAAGCTGTCCGGCAAGGTGAGGGTGCGCACCGCGCAACGTCCGTCCAGCATGCCGCGATTGGCAAGGTGATGGAGGACCAGCGCGCCGAAGCCCCCCGTGGCACCCTCTTCCACGGTGACGAGGATGGCATGGTTGTCGACGAGTTCGGCGATGAGTGCCGCATCGAGCGGTTTTGCGAAGCGCGCATCGGCGACCGTTACTGAGATCCCTTCGAGCGCCAGCAGGCGCCGCGCCTTCAGGCAGTCGGCAAGCCGCGTGCCGAGAGACAGGAGTGCGACCTGACTTCCCTGCTCAATGATGCGGCCGCAGCCGATGGGTAACACATCGCCTTTGCTCGGCAGCGGGACACCGGTTCCCTCGCCACGCGGGTAACGAAAGGCGATCGGACCATCGTCGTGCGCCGCAGCCGTTGCGACCATGTGAACGAGTTCTGCCTCGTCACTGGCGGCCATCACTGTAAAGCCCGGCAGATTGGCAAGATAAAGAATGTCGAAGGCTCCGGCATGGGTCGGGCCGTCAGCGCCCACCAGGCCCGCCCGGTCGATCGCGAAGCGCACCGGCAGTTGCTGCAGGGCCACATCGTGGACGATCTGGTCGTAGGCGCGCTGGAGGAAGGTGGAATAGATCGCGCAGAATGGCTTCATTCCGCTTGCTGCGAGGCCGGCGGCAAAGGTCACCGCATGTTGCTCGGCAATGCCGACATCGAAGGCGCGGTCTGGAAAGGCAGCCTCGAACCTGTCCACGCCGGTGCCGGCGGCCATCGCGGCAGTGATCGCGACGATCCGATCATCCACCTTGGCTTCCTCGATCAAGGCGTCGGCGAAGACGCGTGTGTAACTCGGGGCCTTGGCCTGGGTCTTGGTTTGTGTTCCGGTCGCGACGTCAAACGGGTTTACGCCGTGATATTTGTCGGCGGCCTTTTCCGCCGGGGCATATCCTGCGCCCTTGCGTGTCACGACGTGGAGAAGGATCGGGCCGTCCCGGGTGTCGCGCAGGTCTTCGAGAAGCGGCAGAAGGGTGTCGAGGTCGTGGCCATCCACCGGGCCTCGGTAGTCGAAGCCGAAATTTTCGAAGAAGTTGCCGGCATTGGCGCCAACGGTCTGCCGAACGGCTGCGAGGTGGTGGGACAGAGCGCCTGTCGAGGCTGAAATCGACATGTCGTTGTCATTGAGGATGACGATCAGGGGCCGGCCGGATGTGCCGGCATTGTTCATCGCTTCGAAAGCCATGCCCGCAGACATGGCGCCGTCCCCGATGATGCAGACGACATGGCCATTCTCACCCTTCAGGTCGCGGGCTGTGGCAAAACCCAGACCGGCGGAGATCGAGGTGGAGGAATGGGCGGCGCCGAAGGGATCGAAGGGGCTTTCCCCGCGACGGGTGAAGCCCGACAGGCCATCCTTCTTGCGCAGGCTGAGCATCCTGTCGCGCCGACCGGTCAACATCTTGTGGGGGTAACACTGGTGGCTGACATCCCAGATGATCGTGTCGCGTGGCGCCGAGAAGGTGGCATGGATGGCAATAGTGAGTTCGATTACGCCGAGACTTGATCCGAGGTGCCCGCCCGTTTCAGAGACGACCCGCAGCGTTTCGCCGCGCAGTTCCTGCGCCAGGAGACAGAGCGCCTGGTGATCCAGGGACTTCAAATCGTCCGGGCCGCGCACCTGGTCGAGCAAAGGCGTGGCGACGTCATTCGCACAAGACAAGCCCACTGCGCTCTCCTCCCACGCAAGACCCCATTTATCCTGGATCCGTCGTCGATTGGGGTGCCGAATTGGCACTTACGGTCGGCGGTTACCGGGTAATGGTGCAATATGTGTATATTCGGAGAAGTTGAGCGATATGTAAACTTTTTTTTACACTTGCTCTGAGAATTCCGCCGGAATTGACATTCCGGCGGAATGAACCGGGCCAATCAGGGGGCCGGGTGTGCCTTCAGATAGGCGATGACGTCGGCAATGTCCTTCGGTTCCTTCAGGCCGGCAAAGGCCATGCGGGTTCCCTTGACGACGCCCCGAGGGTTGGCGAGATAGGCTGTCAGCTGGGCGTCATCCCAGACTTTGCCGGCGCCGAAGTCCACCATGGCCTTGGAATACTTGAAACCTTCGGCGATGCCGGGCTGTCGGCCGATCACACCCTGCAGCGAGGGGCCGACCTTATGTTTGGCGTCGACCACGTTGTGACAGACGCTGCACTTCTTGAAGACCGTCTCGCCGGCCGCAGCGTCGCCTTCCTGGGCGAAGGCGTTTGAAGACAGCAAGAGTGCTGCGGCTGTGCATGCGGCTGCTAATATCCTCGACATGTGTAACCTCCCATGGCATCGCGGATGAAAATCAGATGTAATGCTGTGATGACATTCGACCATCACGGAATGTCCGTTGGATGGTTCGCCTCGGGTCAGGGTCCCATTTTCGGAACCGGACGCAGGCCATATGCTTTCAGTATACGCAAACTCACCCGGAGCCGGATCATGGCAGCAGTCGTCTTTCTCATCATCGTTCTTGCCGCCGCGTCGAGCGGCGCGGTCTTCAAGCCCGGTGAATGGTATGAAAGCCTGCATAAGCCGAGCTGGACACCACCGAAATGGGCGTTTCCGGTTGTCTGGACGGTCCTTTATGTGCTGATCGGCTATGCCGGCTGGCTCGTGTGGAACTTGGCCGGCTGGTCGCTGCCGATGGCGCTCTGGGCGCTGCAGATGGTGGCCAACGCTCTTTGGTCCTATTTCTTCTTCGGAATGCGCCGCATGGATCTGGCACTGGTCGATGTTGCCGTCCTCTGGCTGTCGATCGCGTCGTTCATCCTGGTGGCATGGCCCGTGGCGCCGCTCGCGTCGCTGCTGTTCGTGCCCTATCTCGTGTGGGTTACGGCCGCTGCGGCCCTTAATCAGTCCGTTCGGCGGCTCAATCCAGAGGCCTGACCGGCAAGCCTGATCCGCAGATCGACGAGAAAGGCAACCAGCGCGACTGTCAGCAGGCATGCGAGCCAGAGGACGTGCGCCTCGCGGATCGCCAGCCCGAAGGCGGCGAGCAGGGCGCTTCCCGAGACGGCGTTGGGTGCGAGGCTCGCCAGCACCGGTCGCGGATTGGCAGAGCGCATGGCGACGATCCCGGTGACTGTCCACAGGACAGTGATCGCCACGCCACTGATCCAGCCGGATGAGAAGAGGCCGAACAGCCATGCCGTCATCTCTGCCCCGCAGGCATGCCGAAGAGCTGGGCGAGATCCTTGGCGAAGACCCGCAGATGGGCCAGCGGATCGCGATGCACGAGCTTCTTGTTGAGATAGGACTCCCATGTCAGTCGCTGGACGTCGGGGTCGGCGCACATCGCGACGAATTTCTCGCGTAGCTTGTCATTGCGATACCAGATCGTCTGCATGATCCCGAGGATCAGGAAGACCCGGCCATGCGCCTGCATGAAGGTTCGTCGCGCCTCGGCGAGCGCTTTGCCATGTCCGGTGACAAGGGAATGATGAACGGCCTCTGCCGACAGGCGCCCGCAGAGCATGGCATAATAGATGCCCTCGCCAGACGACGGCGCAACAGTGCCTGCGGCGTCACCGGCGAGCAGCACATTGCGTCCATTGTCCCAGCGCTTCATCGGCTTCAACGGAAGCGGCGCGCCTTCTCGCCGGATGACCCTGCAGTCACCAAGGCCGGCCGCATGTTTCAGCGCCCTGGTCGCTTCGCGGATATTGTGACCCTTGACCGCCGTGCCGGTGCCGATGCTGGTCTGTGTGCCATGCGGAAAGACCCAGCCATAGAAATCGGGAGAGATCCGTCCGTCGTAAATCACATCGCAACGGTCGGCCTTGAAGACCTCTGCATCCGCTCCTTGAGGGCTTTCGACGATTTCATGATAGGCGAAAACGTAAGGCGGCTTGCGGGAGGCTGGAAACATCAGTCGGCGCACGGCGGAATTGGCACCGTCAGCACCGATCACCCTGCGCGCCCTGATTTGCACAGGGTCATGCACGGTGTCCCCGACGGTCGGTGTCATCGTCAGTTCGAGCAGGCCGCTGGCGTCTTCGGCTATGGCCTCAAGCTTGCCTGCATAGCGCTCGGCGCCGGCTTCGGCTGCCCGTTGACGCAGATAGGGATCGAAGGTGGCGCGATCGACCATGCCGACATAGCCGATGTCGCCGATCGTCATGTCGACCGTTCGTCCCGAGGGCGCGATGATCCGGGCCGCATTGGCCCGCGCCACCAATTGGGTCTCGGGAATGGCAAAATCAGCCAGTGCTCTCGACGGAATGGCGCCGCCGCAGGGTTTGATGCGGTTCTCCGGGTCGATCAGCAGGACGCGGTGGCCTTTTTCGGTCAGGCGCTCGGCGGCCATGGCCCCGCAAGGCCCTCCGCCAACGATCGCGACGTCGTAGATCTGGGACATCAGCTTCTCCCTGCCGGACGGTCCGGCCTCGGGGTTTATTCTCCGGGCATGATGGCGGCATTCGGAATCCGGCTCGATCGCTGGATCGCCTGACTGCCGATGCGCGTGGCGACAAGCGCCGCAACGAGGAACAGGCCGGCTTCAATGGTGAAGACGGCGGCGAAGGCAAGTGCATCGCTCGTCGTCAGCCAGCGGCCAAGGTCGAGTGCGACTGTTCCGAGAACACCACCGAGCCCGAAGGCAATGGCTTGTGCCGCACCCCAGACACCCATGCGCATGCCGTAGTTTGCAGTGCGGCCCTTGCCGGCCAGGATCATCATCGTGCCGATTGCGGCCACTGCAAAGGCGCCATTGGTTGCGCCGAGCAGGAAGATGTTGAGTTCCAGCGGCCAGATCGGTGCCGACTGCGTCGACAGCCCGAGCGCGGCAAGGGCTAGCGCAGAGCCGAAGCAACCCCAGGTGATGAAGTGACTGGGCAGGTGGGGGTGGCGCTTTCCGAAGATTGCGCCTGATACCCCAACGACAATCATGCCGAGGAGCACGCCCGCATGTTGCGTGCCGGAGAGGGCTGTGGTCTCGCCCGGGGTCATGCCGAAGAGAAGGCCTGCATAGGGTTCCAGGATCAGGTCCTGTGTTGCAAAGGCCAGCATCGAGAGAAATATGAAAAGGGTGAAGAGCCGCGCCTCGCCATCCTTCAGAACATCCTCAAGGCTGTCCCGAAAGCTCGATGCGGCGGGCTGCCCTTCCGATTCATTGTCCGATTGCCCGACCGTTGGCCTAGCTTCGATGCCGGCCACGCCGCAAATGCCGACCACAAAGGCAACGAGGCCCGTCGCTGCTGTGACGGCGATCAGGCGCTCGTGCGAATAGGGATCGAGCTGCGCACCCACGACGATGGAGGTCACGATAATGCCCGTGATCATCAGCATCCAGGTGATCGTTGCCGCCGGGCCCCGTTTCTCGACCGCTGTTTTCATGGCGATCAGTGCCAGAAGTGATGTCCCGGACGCGCCGATGCCGATGCCGATCAGGATATAAGCGAGGATGGCTGCCAGGATGCCTGCAAGGAAAGACTGCTCGAACAGAAGCGTCGTTGCTGCCGCTCCTGTGCCGGCGATGGCAAGGAGGGCGAGCCCGCCGAGGATCCATCGGGTGCGCGATCGTCCCGTGTCCGATTTGTGCCCCCAGAGCGGGCGCGTGATCTGGACGCCATAATGCAGACCGACAAGCAGGCCGGGGATTACGGCTGCAAGGCCAAGCTCGACAATCATCACGCGGTTGAGGGTCGACGTCGTCAGCACCACGATCGCGCCGAGGGCTGCCTGGACCAGTCCCAACCTGACGATCGCGATCCAGCCGAGGCCAGTGTCCGGGAAGCGGCGGGATTTCGGCGTGATGGCTGCCTGATGCATGATCGAGCTTCCTATCCCAGGGGTGGTGTCGACGGAGGCAGCGCGCCGAGGGCGACTGCCGCCGCCATCATGCCGGTGACGTAAAGCCCGACACCCACCGCCGAATACCAGACGGCCCTGCCTTCGGGATCTCGGAGGAACCTGATCATGCAGACAAGCTGCAGGGCCAGCACGCTCCCGACCAGTATGGCTCCTGTCTGGAGGCCGGATTGTGCAAGCAGCAGGATGACGCCGGCTTGCGGGATGGCCATGACAAGGCAGGCGATGCGGGCGGCGTTTGCGGCGCCGTGCAGGACGGGCAACGTATCGACACCCATCTGACGGTCGCCCTTGATCGACTTGAAATCGTTGAGGGTCAGGATCCCATGGGCGCCAGCGCCATAGAGCAGCGCAACCAGCATGGTGCGGAAGGACGGCGCTTGACCCAGAGCGGCGGCGGTCGCAGTGATCCATGGAAGGGTCTCATAGCTCAGGCTGACCACTCCATTGCCGATCCAGCCGTTCTGTTTGAACCGGAAAGGCGGTGCGCTGTAGCCCCAGGCAAGAGCGAGGCCGAGCAAGGCGGCGGCAAAGACGAGCGGACCGAGGAGCGCCGCAACGGCCATGGAGAGCACGGACATGGCGATGGCGATTGCCAATCCCCATTGCCCCGGCATGCGGCCCGAAGGAATGACCCGATGTGGTTCGTTGATGGCATCGACATGGCGGTCGAACCAGTCGTTGACGGCCTGGCTCGTGCCGCACAGAAGCGGTCCGGCGAGCAGGACGCCCAGAGCGATCGCAAACCACCGGTCGCCGAGTTCGGCGCCCGACGCAATGGCACCGCATGCGAAGGCCCACATCGGCGGAAACCATGTGATCGGCTTCAGCAACTGGATCACCGCCGCAGGCGACGGATGGGAAGTTGCCGGAACATGGGAAGGGATCTCAGCCATGGGTGAAGGCTAGTCCTCACCCCAGAATGTGTCAACTTAAATTGACAGTCTTGTGCGCTGATCAGTTTTGACGGCCGGCGCCGGGCCGATAATCTTCGAGGCCGTGGCGGCGCAGCTTGATGTAGAGGCTCTGGCGCGACAGGCCAAGAATCTCGGCTGCATAGGCGCGATTGTTGCTGGTCTGGTCGAGGGCGGCCTCGATGCAGATCTTTTCGATCACGTCGAGCGATTCCCGGATCAGGTCCTTCAGAGGTACCTTGCCGACCAGGGCCGAGAACCCCTCGGCCTGCTCGGGTACGCCCGGAGAGGGGATGGTCAGCCGCTCGCTCGCGGTCATCTGCGGTACGATGATCAACTGGATCGTCCCGCTTGCCGGATTGAGGCGAGCGGAAATGATCACTGCGCTGTCGCCCGACAGATTGTCTGTCAGGGTCGAGGTAAAACCGCGAACGGAGGATTCGTCCAGCAGGCGTGTATAGAGGACGCGAATATCGATGGCGGCACTGGTGAACCAGGATCCGATGTTGCGGCCGAGAACCTGGGTCAGGGACGGGGCATGGATCAGGTCGAGGAACAGGGTGTTGGCTGCGAGAACGCCGCCTTCGTTATCGGTCAGTACGACCGCCTCCGGCAGGTCTGCGATCTCGACCGCCGTTCCGCCGATCGGCCGCTCCGTGCGTTGCCGTTTGCTTTCCTGGTCCTGTTCGGCAGGCCAAAGCGCCAGCAGGACATTGGTGATGCCGTTTTCGCGATAGGACCGTATCGTCAGCGATACCGGCTCGCCCTTTGCCACTTTCACGCCATCCAGATGGACAGGATTGGGGCTGTGTCGCGCCTCGCTGATGGCGTCTCCCACCCGATCCCGATCGTCCTTGGCGAAAAGATCACGGATCGATTTTCCGGATAGTGGTGCGCCGGTCGAAGACAGAAGCGTGCTCGCGGCCGGATTGGCGTCAAGGATGGTGCGTCGTTCGCCGTCGAGCATGACATAGGCGACGGTTGCCACCTTGAAGGCAGTCCGATAGCGGGTTTCAGCCTCTTTCAGTTCGCGGTAATCGGCCTCCAGCTCCATCTGTGTCTGAACCAGACGCTGCTGATCCAGCATCTGCTGCCGAAGATCACGGCCGACGACGATGGTGTAGGGAAAATCCCTGGCCGTATAGGCTGAATAGACAACCGGCAGATCCGGCTTGCCGCTGCACTTGTGGTTGACCTGATAGCCCCGCACAGGGTGATGGCTGGTGCCGGCCGACAGGAGAGAGTCGATCTTCGGCACCGACTCGATCGTGACGCAGTCCTGCAGCCGCTTTCCGACGGTTTTCGACAAGCCATAGTCGGCGAGATCGCTGTTGGCGAAATAGACCTGGGAGATGATCGAGCCTTGATCGACGAGCAGAACGACGTCTGCGCCAAGGGTGACAAGCGAGCCAATCGAATCCAGGTCAAGGGTTCTCAACAGGCTGTCTGCGACTGCGAAGCCATCCGTACCGCTATGACCGTTCAGTGGCTTCATGGAGTGAGCCAATCGATTCCGCTAGGTGTAACCACTGCCGTTCGGCCGGCGGCGCGAGCCTGCTGGCTGATTCTCTCTAATTCATAGTAACTTTCGCAGATCTTCACGGCGGAGTAAACGCTGTCACAGATGCAGTCAATCCCCAAACCTACAAGAAAATCAACGGAATCCAGCGCCGCAGCACCGCCGACAATGAGTGGCATTCGCGGTCCGCGACGCAGGTTGCGGACGTCCTGAACCAGGGTTTTGAATTCGGCCGCGAGCCGAATGTTGCTCCAGCCGATACAGGCGATGTCTGCGGCCTCGACGGCCCGTGCGAGTGCTGGCGTTTTCAAGGTTGACGGTTCGAGCACCTCACTCGTCCAACCAAGGCTTTCAAAGAGCAATCCGATCAGGTGCGGCATCAATGTGTGCTGCTCGCCGGGTGGCGTGAGGATCAGAGTGCCCGGCGCATCCGGATTGCGGCCGGCCTCCCGCAGGTCGAGCGACAGCGACGCTGCCAATGCCTGCAGACGCGAGGTTCCGATCGTGACATCTATGAAGTCACAATCATCGGACACCCATTCCCGGCCGAGCAACCGGGCAACGGTCTCCAGGAAAAGAACCTTGACGTAATAGGGTCGACCGAGCGGAAGTTCGTGGTCGAGAAAGGCGCGCAGCGACGCAAGGCGGGTGCGCGGGTTCAGCACGAGAATACGAAACTCTGCGAGCGCCTTTTCGTAAAGGCGATCGTGCTCCAGACCCCGATCGTAACGCGTCGACAATTTCTCGGCGGTCATCGAAGCCACCGTTCCCTCGATCAGGCGCCGGAGCTTTTCTCCGTCGCTCTGGGTTAGGTAAGCTCTCTTGTCGCCGACGGCAACCCTTTTGAGCGGCTTCAGACCCTCGCAATGCGTAGGATTTGTAGCATTCGGTCTGTCATTTCCACCGTGAAACGATCCGTCCATCATCCCGCGCCGTGCCCCTCCGCCCGCGAAACCGATTTAGTGCGGCGTCGGGCGTGGACGGCGGGCATCCCGTCAGACGAGCAGGGATAGAATGAACGCACTTTTCGTTTCTGTAAATCAAAATATACGTCAATCTAAGTTGACACTTTGATCGTCTGGGGCGTAGTCTTCACTCAATCCCGATTGCCCTTGGGAGGGGATGGGAGAAGGGATGACTGCCATGCGCATACCCAAACCATCGGCATCAAGCCGCGCCCTTTACACACCGGACGAGCGTCGCAGACGCGACGAAAGTGTCTGGACGCTGGTGCAGGGTATCCTGGCTCCCGTGCAGTTTCTCGTCTTCCTTGTCAGCCTCGGTCTGATCCTGCGCTTCCTCGCAACGGACGAAGGCCTGGTCGCGGCCCAGGTCTCGATCGTCATCAAGACGCTGACGCTCTATGCCATCATGATCACCGGCTCGATCTGGGAGAAGGTCGTCTTCGGGCGCTATCTCTTCGCCCGCCCGTTCTTCTGGGAAGACGTCTTTTCGATCCTGGTTCTGGCGCTGCACACGGCCTATCTTGTCGCGCTCTTCACCGGGTCGCTCGATGCCGGTTCGCTGATGGCGCTCGCGCTTGCTGCCTATGTCACATACGTCATCAATGCCGGACAGTTTCTCTGGAAGCTGCGTCTCGCGCGCCTCGATCAGGCCGGACGGGAGGTGGCACTCGCCAATGGCTCCTCGCTTTCGGGGAGCGCGTCATGAACCAGCCGCTCGTCTCCTGCGATACGCCATCGGCCACGATCCGCCAGCGCGGCCAGCACGAGGTGTTCTGCGGCCTGACATCGATCATCTGGCTGCACCGCAAGGTGCAGGACGCCTTCTTCCTGGTGGTCGGTTCGCGCACCTGCGCCCATCTCATCCAGTCCGCTGCGGGCGTCATGATCTTCTCGGAGCCGCGTTTTGCAACCGCCATCATGGAAGAGCGCGATCTCGCCGGCATGGTCGACATGCATGACGAGCTCGACCGGGAAGTCGCCCGTCTGCTGGAGCGCCGCCCTGATATCCGTATGCTGGTGCTGGTGGGGTCCTGTCCCTCCGAAGTCATCAAATTCGACCTCAACCGTGCCGCCGAACGTCTCGACCGTCGCTATGGGTCAAAGCCCCGTGTCCTCTGCTATTCCGGCAGCGGGATTGAAACGACCTTTACCCAGGGCGAGGACAATTTCCTGGCGGCTCTGGTGCGCGATCAATCAATCCATGGGTCCAGCGACAAGGCTGCGAAGCTTGTCGTTGCCGGTTCCATTGCCGATGTCGTCGAAGATCAGTTTACGCGCCTGTTTGAGGAAATGGGCCTTGAGGATGTCGTCTTCCTGCCGGGCCGCAGCAGCGCCCGGCTTCCGAAGATCGGCCCTGGCACGCGCTTCATCCTGGCCCAGCCCTATCTCGGCGCCACGGCCGCCGCCCTTGAAAGCCTGGGAAGCACCCGCATCAACACGCTCTTCCCGCTTGGCGAGGAAGGTACGACCGCCTGGCTGAAGGCGATTGCGGACACCTTCGGCGTTTCGCCGGCCCGTTTTGCCGCCTTGACCGAGGCGCCGCGCCGGCGGGCCCGCGAGGCGACCGCCCATTATCGACCCATGCTCGAAGGCAAGCGGATCTTCCTCTTCCCCGACAGCCAGATGGAGCCATCGCTTGCCCGCTATCTCAGCCGCGAGCTGGATGCCGAGATCATCGAAGTCGGCAGCCCCTATCTGCACCGCGAACATGTGGCCGGCGAACTCGCCATGCTGCCGCCGGGTGTCTCGATTTCGGAAGGCCAGGACGTCGAAATCCAGATCGACCGGTGCCGTGCTGCCAAGCCGGACCTCGTCGTCTGCGGCATGGGGCTTGCCAATCCCTTCGAGGCACAGGGCATCGTTACCAAGTGGTCGATCGAATTCGCCTTCACACCCATCCAGGGCTACGAGCAGGCCGGCGATCTCGCCGAACTCTTTGCCCGCCCGCTGACGCGCAAGGCGATGATCGCGGGTGACCGCTCCGGCAATCGGAGGGCTGCGTCATGAAACTCACCATGTGGACCTATGAAGGACCGCCGCATGTGGGTGCCATGCGGATCGCCGCCTCGATGCAGGGTGTGCATTATGTCCTGCATGCGCCGCAGGGCGATACCTATGCGGACCTGCTCTTCACCATGATCGAGCGGCGCCCTTCGCGTCCGCCGGTGACCTACACGACCTTCCAGGCCCGTGATCTCGCTGGCTCCACGGCCGACGTGTTCAAAACCGCCTGTCGCGATGCCGTTCAGCGCTTCCAGCCGGATGCGCTTCTGGTGGGGGCTTCCTGCACGGCAGAACTTCTGCAGGATGATCCGGCGGGGCTTGCTCGCACACTCGATGTCGGCATTCCCGTCGTCCCGCTGGAGCTTCCTTCCTATCAGAAGAAGGAAGCCTGGGGGGCTGCAGAGACCTTCTATCGACTGGTGCGCAACTTTGCCGGCGGTCGCGAGCGTCCCACTGAGATTGCCCCGAACAGCTGCAATATTCTGGGCCCCTCCGCGCTCGGTTTCCGCAACCGCGACGACGTCACGGAAATCTGCCGCCTGCTCTCGGCCAATGGCATCGACGTGCGTGTCGTCGCCCCACTCGGCGCAACCGTTGCCGATCTCGCCCGCCTGCCGGACGCCGCCTTCAACATCGTGCTGTATCCCGAGATCGCCGAGAGTGCGGCGCGCTACCTCAAGAAAACCTTCGGCATGCCCTTCGTTTCGACCGTACCGATCGGCATCGGCGCGACACGCACCTTCCTGGCCGAAGTCCGGGCGCTGGCAGGGCTTTCGAATGACGAGCCGGTCGGCGAGGCCGAAGACCGGGCCACCTGGTATTCGCGGTCCGTCGACAGCAATTACCTCACCAACAAGCGCGTTTTCGTCTTCGGTGATGCGACCCACGCAATTGCCGCCGCCCGCATCGCCGCCCGAGAACTCGGTTTCAAGGTCTGTGGCCTCGGCACCTATATGCGCGAGTTCGCCCGCGAAGTGCGCGAAGCTGCCGAAGAATTCGGTGTCGAGGCGCTGATCAGCGACGATCATCTCGATGTCGAGCAGGCGATCATCGAGGCCCGACCCGAACTGGTGCTGGGCACACAGATGGAGCGCCACATTGCCAAGCGGCTCAGGGTTCCCTGCGCCGTGATCTCGGCGCCCGTGCATGTCCAGGATTTTCCGGCCCGCTACTCGCCGCAAATGGGCTTCGAAGGCGCGAATGTGATCTTCGACAGCTGGGTTCATCCGCTGATGATGGGGCTCGAAGAGCACCTCCTGCAGATGTTCCGCGACGACTTCGAGTTCAACGATCAGGCCCAGGCCTCACATCTGCATGGCCATGCACCCGAAGCATCGGTTTCGGTCGCTGAGGTGGCGGACACAGATGCCCTGGTGCTCGCCGATGCGCCCGCCACAGACGCCAGCTGGACGCCGGATGCCGAGCGCGAGCTCAAGAAAATCCCGTTTTTCGTGCGTGGCAAGGCCCGCCGCAACACCGAACTCTTCGCCGCCCGCAGGGGTATCCGCCCGATCACCGTGGAGACGCTGTATGACGCGAAAGCCCATTTCGCCCGCTGACAGCACCCCGGTCCGGGTGGTGTTCGTGACGCTCGACAATCATATCGTCGCGGCTGTCGATGATGCGCGCCGGCGGCTCGCCGAAGATCTGCCGGGCCTGACCCTATCCGTTCATGCGGCAACCGACTGGAACGACAATCCGGCGAGCCTTGAAGCCTGCCGTTCGGCGATCCTTTCGGGCGACATCATCATCGTCTCGATGATCTTCGTCGAGGAACATGTACGCGCCATCGCCGACGTTCTCGAAGCCCGCCACCTTGAATGCGACGCCATGGCCTGCTGCATGTCTGCCGGCACCATCATGAAGTATACGACCATGGGTCGCTTCAAGATGAGCGAAGAGCAGAAGGGGCCGCTGGCACTTCTGAAGAAGCTGCGCGGCAAAAGCTCACGCGGCGGCAAGGACAGTGGTCGGACCGCCGGCGAGCGCCAGCTTGCCATGCTGCGCCGCCTGCCACAGCTACTCCGCTTCATCCCGGGCACGGCGCAGGACGTGCGCAACTATTTCCTGACGCTGCAATACCGCATCGCGGCCTCGGACGAGAATATCGCCAACATGGTACGCCTGCTGGTCGGCAAATATGCCAAGGGTGAGCGCAAGGGCCTTCAGGGTCGCATCACGGTCGGAGATCCTGTCGAATATCCCGATATGGGCCTTTATCATCCGGGCCTGAAGCCACGTGTTGCGACACAGCTGTCGGCTCTGCCGTTCAAGCCGGGCGCACGCGGCACGATTGGCCTGCTGCTTCTGAGAACCTACATCCTGTCGGGCGATACCGGCCACTACGACTGCGTCATCCGCGAGCTGGAAATGCGCGGCTTCAATGTCGTACCGGTGTTTTCGAGCGGTCTCGACATGCGCGGCGCGATCGAGCGCTTCATGACGCCGACCGCCGGTGGTTCGCGCATTGATGCACTCTGCTCGCTGACCGGCTTTTCGCTGGTCGGCGGACCGGCCTATAGCGATGCCGCCGCCGCCGCCCAGACACTGGCTGCCCTCGATGTTCCCTATTTCTCCGCGATGGCAACCGAATTTCAGAGCAAGGAAGTCTGGTTCTCATCGACACAGGGCCTGACCCCGATCGAAACCACCTTGATGGTGGCGATCCCGGAACTCGACGGCTCCATCGGCTCCATGGTGTTCGGTGGTCGCTCCGATGCCGGTGGCGGGTCGCGCGCCTGCATCTGCTCGAGAGAGCTTGCGTCCTGCCCCTCCGGCAGGGCCTGCATGCAGCCGGACGACGAACGCGTCGTGCTGCTCGCCGATCGCCTCGCTGCCATGGTCGACCTGCGCCGCAAGGAGCGCGCCGAGCGTCGCATTGCGATTGCGATGTTCAACTATCCGCCGAACAGCGGCAGCATCGGGACCGCCGCTTATCTCTCCGTCTTCGAGAGCCTGTTTGAGACCATGCGCCGGCTGAAGGCGGAAGGGTACG
This sequence comes from Rhizobium sp., assembly GCA_029865885.1. Taxonomy (GTDB): domain Bacteria; phylum Pseudomonadota; class Alphaproteobacteria; order Rhizobiales; family Rhizobiaceae; genus Allorhizobium. Next base: position 22,109 of record JARXAK010000131.1, read on the forward strand.
ATGTCGACTTGCCCGCCGATGCCGAAGCGCTGAAGGACGGCATTCTTGAAGGCAATGCAGCACTTTATGGCGTCGAGGCGAATGTCCACACGGTCATCCCTGTCGACCAGCATGTGCGCAATGAAAAACACCTCGCCGATCTCGAATCAAAGTGGGGACCGGCACCCGGACGCGTTCTCAGCAATGGGCGTGGCATCTTCGTGCTCGGCCGCCAGTATGGAAACCTGCTGATCGCGATCCAGCCGCCCTTCGGTTATGAGGGCGACCCGATGCGCCTGTTGTTCGAGGGCGGCTTTGCCCCGAACCATGCCTTTGCCGCCTTCTACCGCTATCTGCGCGAAACCTACCGCGCCGATGCCGTCTTGCATTTCGGCACCCATGGCGCGCTCGAATTCATGCCGGGCAAGCAGGTTGGCCTCTCTGCCGATTGCTGGCCGGATCGCCTCTTGGGCTCGCTTCCGAACTTCTATCTCTATGCCGCCAACAACCCCTCAGAAGGCACGATTGCCAAACGGCGGTCGGCTGCAACGCTGATTTCCTATCTGACGCCGCCGATCACGCATTCCGGCCTCTACAAGGGCCTCACGGAGATCAAGGGCAGCCTGGACCGCTATCGCAGTGCCGCACCCGAAGCGCGGGTCGAACGCGAAAGGCTGTTCCAGCTCATCCAGGTCCAAGCCGAGCAACTGGAGCTGGGCAAGAATAGTCTCGGGCTTGCCGAAGCCGACATGGTTCTGGCGCTGGTCGCCGAGGTGGCAGAAGTCGAATACGCGCTCATTCCGCATGGTCTGCACATTGCCGGTCGCGCCATGGACGAAGGCGAGCGTCTGGAAATGCTCGAACACGTTGCCGCCAACATGCCCTCCGTGGTTCGTCCAGACCTGACGGCCGATCTGCTGTCCGCGATCGCCAGGGGTGACGGCGCGGCGATAACGCGGATGACGAAGAATGCTGCCGGCGAGCTCAAGGACGGCATCGACAAGCTGGTGACGATGAACCGCGAACTGGCCCACAACGGCGAGATCGATGGCCTCGTTCGCGCGCTCGACGGTCGCTATGTCTTGCCGTCGCCCTCAGGCGACCTGTTGCGCACGCCGGAATTGCTGCCGACCGGTCGCAATATCCATGGCTTTGATCCCTTCGGCATCCCGAGCGCCTTTGCCATCCAGGATGGCGAACGTCAGGCCGCCAAGGTGCTCGAACGCTATCTCGCTGGCGATGGACGCCTGCCGGAAACGGTGGCCGTGGTTCTCTGGGGCACGGACAATCTGAAGACCGGCGGTGCGCCGCTGGCACAGGCCATGGCCCTCATGGGCGCGCGTCCGAGGCTTGACGCCTATAACCGCGTCTGCGGCGCCGTGCTGGTGCCGCTTCAAGAGCTGCAGCGTCCGCGCATCGATGCGGTCATGACCTTGTCGGGCATCTTCCGGGACCTTCTGCCGATCCAGGCGAGCATGCTGGCCGAGGCCAGCTATCTCGCGGCTATTGCCGACGAGCCGGTCGAGATGAACTTCATTCGCAAGCACGCGCTCGCCTATTGCGACAGCCATGGCTGTGACATCGAAGCTGCGGCCTATCGGGTGTTTTCGAATGCCGATGGCGCCTATGGATCGAACGTCAACATGCTGGTCGCGTCCTCCTCCTGGAGCGATGATGACGAGATCGCGCAGACCTATAGCAATCGCAAGAGCTTTGCGATCAACCGTCGCGGCAAGACCAGTCCGCAGGCCGAAGTGTTCGACGCGATGATCGGGCAGGTCGACATGGCCTACCAGAACCTCGATTCCGTCGAGATCGGTGTGACCACGATCGAGAACTATTTCGACACGCTGGGTGGCCTGACGAAGGCGGTCACGAGGGCCAAGGGCGGGGCTTCACTGCCGGTCTTCATCTCCGACCAGACGCAAGGTGAGGGACGTGTCCGTACCCTCGGCGAGCAGGTGGCACTTGAAACACGCACACGCACGCTGAACCCCAAGTGGTTCGAGGGCATGCTGAAGCATGGCTATGAGGGCGTACGCAATATCGAGACGCAGGTCACCAACACGTTCGGCTGGTCGGCGACCACAGGCGGTGTCGACCCCTGGGTCTACCAGCAGATCACCGAAACCTTCGTGCTCGATAGCGCGATGCGCGAGCGGCTGGCCACACTCAATCCGGCCTCGGCCGCCCGGGTCGCCAACCGGCTGATCGAGGCGCATGAACGCAATTACTGGCAGCCGGATGCAGAAACGCTCGCCGCCCTGAAACAGGCGGGCGAGGAATTGGAAGACCGTCTCGAGGGGCTGGTCAGGGAGGCTGCCCAATGAACATCTACACCCATGGCAAGATCGCAGAACGCGAGGCCCGCATCGCCGAAAAGCTCCGGGAACGCTCGGATGGCGAGGGCAGCGTGCAGGTGCATCTCGACCCGACGATGGAGATCGACGGCGCCAAGGTCTTCGCCATCTATGGCAAGGGCGGGATCGGCAAGTCGACGACGTCGTCGAACCTCTCGGTCGCCTTTTCGATGCTCGGCAAGCGCGTGCTGCAGATCGGCTGCGACCCCAAGCATGATTCCACCTTCACGCTGACCAAGAGCCTGATCCCGACCGTCATCGACGTCCTGGAAAAGGTCGATTTCCATTCCGAGGAACTGCGTCCGGAAGACTATATGGTCGAAGGCTATAACGGCGTGCAGTGCATCGAGGCAGGCGGCCCGCCGGCAGGCACCGGTTGTGGCGGTTATGTCGTCGGCCAGACGGTGAAACTCCTCAAGGAGCATCACCTGCTCGACGACACGGATGTGGTCATCTTCGATGTGCTCGGCGACGTGGTCTGCGGCGGCTTTGCCTCGCCGCTCCAGCATGCCGAGCGTGCGGTGATCGTCGCTGCCAACGACTTCGATTCCATCTTCGCGATGAACCGGATCGTTGCCGCCATCAAGGCGAAGTCGAAGAACTATGATGTGCGTCTCGGCGGCGTGATTGCCAACCGCTCGCGCGAGACCGATCAGATCGACCGCTACAATGCGGCGATCGGCCTCAAGCGCCTCGCCCATGTGCCTGACAGTGATCATGTGCGGCTCAGCCGGTTGAAGAAGAGCACGCTGTTCGAGATGGGCGATAGCCCTGAGATCCTGGGCATCCAGAAGGAATACATGCAGCTTGCCGAGCGCCTCTGGGCGGGCACGCCAGCGCTCGAAGCCGAACCGATGAAGGACCGGGAAATCTTCGAATTTCTCGGCTTCGAGTGAGGTTGCGATGAGCCAGGCCGACTACATCAGACGCACCGGGGAAATCGAGCACTACTTCGATCGCACCGCGCTCGATGCCTGGAAGCGTCTGACCGGCGACCAGCCGGTGAGCGGTATCCGCGCGACGGTCCGCAAAGGCCGCGAAGAGATGCGCGGCACGCTCGCCTCCTGGCTGCCGCAGGACCTGACCGGCTGGCGCATCCTCGATGCAGGCTGCGGTTCCGGCGTTCTCTCTTTCGAGCTCATCGCACGCGGTGCTGATGTCGTCGGTATCGATCTCTCGGCGCAGATGATTGCCCATGCCCGTCAGCGGGCGCATGACCTCGAAGCGTCTCATGGTCGGTTCAAGGGGTCCGTCACTTTCCACAGCGGCGATATGCTCGATCCGCGCCACGGTCGCTTCGATGCTGTTGTCGCGATGGATGTGCTCATTCACTATCGCCCTGCCGATGCCGTGCGCGTGCTTCACACACTGGCCGAGCGCACTTCGCGCCAGATGATCTTCACGCTGGCGCCGGGATCGCGTCTGCTGCGGGCCATGCTGGCCGCCGGCAAGGTCTTTCCGCGCGGCAATCGCGCACCGGCGATCTATCCTGTCGATCCGTCACGGCTTGTGGCCGAGATGCTGCATCATCCGGAGTTTTCTCATTGGCAGTCCGCCCGTAGCCACAAGGTTGCCGTCGGCTTTTATACCTCGCAGGCCATGGAGGTGATCCAGTCATGAGCATCGCCGCCGCCAACGCCAAGATGATCGCGTTCTGGCAAAAGCTCGGGACGCGCTTCATGCCGTTTGCGGATGCTGCAACGGCCGAGATGCCCTTGTCGAGGCTGTTGCGGCTCTCGCTGTTTCAGGTCTCTGCCGGTTGCGTGCTTGTTCTCCTGACCGGGACCTTGAACCGCGTGCTGATCGTCGAACTCGGCGTTTCCGTTGCGCTCGTTTCGGCCGTGATCGCCATTCCGGTTTTGGCAGCACCGCTTCGTCTGCTCTTCGGTTTCCGGTCGGACACGTACAAGTCCGTACTCGGCTGGCGGCGTGTGCCCTATGTCTGGCTTGGCAGCCTGCTGCAGTTCGGTGGCCTCGCCATCATGCCCTTTGCCCTGCTTCTCCTGCAGTCGCAGACCGTCGGGCCCGAATGGGCGGGGGCAGCGGGTGCAAGCCTCGCCTTCATCCTCACCGGTTTCGGCATGCATATGTCGCAGACGGCAGGGCTGGCGCTGGCAAGCGACCTTGTGCCCGACGAAAAGCGTCCGAGGGTCGTGGCGCTTCTCTATTTCATGCTGCTGACGGGCATGATCGGCGCTTCCAGCTTCTACAGCATCTTCCTCGTCGACTTCTCGCCGAAGCTTCTGATCCAGGTCATCCAGGGAACGGCGGTGCTGACCATCGTCATCAACGTCATCGCGATCTGGAAACAGGAGCCACGTGACGTGCGCCGCACGGCCGTCGACCGCGACATCTCCAGCTTCTTCGATGCGCTCGACGATTATCGCAGCGCTCCTGGTGTGATGCGGCTGCTGCTGGCTGTCGCCATCGGATCGGCTGCCTTTTCGATGCAGGATATTCTGCTTGAGCCCTATGGTGGCGAAATCCTGGGGCTGTCCGTCGGCGAGACCACGCGCCTGACCGGGCTTTGGGCCTTTGGAACCATGATGGGTTTTGCCTGGGCGGCCCATAGCCTGCAGCATGGTGCGCAGATGTACCGGGTTGCGGCGCGGGGCTTGCTGATCGGGATCTGCGCCTTCTCCGCTGTCATCTTTGCCTCGCCGCTTGGTGTCAACGGGCTCTTCCATCTCGGCGCCTTCGGCATCGGCCTTGGCGGCGGGTTGTTTGCCGTCGGCACGATGCTGGCGGCGATGGGCATTGCCGAGCGCTCGGATAGCGGCCTCGTCGTCGGTGCCTGGGGTGCTGTGCAGGCAACCGCGATTGGTGCAGCCATGCTGGCCGGCGGCGTGATCAAGAACACGATCAATGCGCTGGCGCTGAATGGCTCGCTGGGGGAAGCCATGATGACGCCGGCTGCTGGTTATCTCGTCGTCTACAGCTTTGAAATCATTCTCCTCTTCCTGTGCCTGGCGGTTCTCGGTCCGCTCACCGGCCGGCGCTATCAGAGGGACTATCTGCAGGACATGCGTTTTGGATTGGCGGAGCTGCCCGGCTGAGACCGGCGGAAGCGCTCTACACTGGAGGGTCTGATATGACCGGGTCGCTGGTTGGAAATATCGATGTCGCACAAGTGGTGCTCTATGCGTTCTGGCTCTTCTTTGCCGGGCTGATCTGGTATTTGCGTCAGGAAGACCGCCGCGAGGGCTATCCGCTCGAAGAGGATGTGACAGGCCGCTACAACAAGAGCCCCTGGCTCTTCGTGCCGCCGAAGAAGACCTTCCTTCTGCCGCATGGTCAGGGGATCAAGCAGGTCCCGGATCTGAAGCGCGACACACGCACGTTTTCGAGCCGTCGCATTGCCCCGGCGCCAGGCTATCCTTCAGAGCCGGTCGGCAATCCGCTGCTCGCCGGTATTGGCCCGGGCTCGTGGGCGGAACGTTCCGACAAGCCTGACGTGACCGCCCATGGCGACGCCCGCATCGTGCCGCTGCGTGTGGCAGAAGGCTTCGGTCTTTCCGAAGGTTCTGCCGATCCGCGTGGTCTTGCGGTGCTCGGCTGCGATCGCCAGGTTGCCGGCACCGTCAAGGACCTCTGGGTTGATCGGGCCGAACACCTGATCCGCTACTACGAAGTCGAACTTGCTGGCGGCGGGCGTAGCGTGCTTCTGCCGAACAACTTCGTCGTCTTCCAGACGGGGCGTGGCAATGTCCGGCATCTCTATGTGCATGCCGTCACATCCGCCCAGTTTGCCGATGTGCCTGCCACCGCCCGCCCCGAACTCGTGACCCTGCTTGAGGAAGACAAGATCGCCGCCTATTTCGGCGCCGGCCTCCTCTATGCGGATCGCTTCCGTCAGGAGCCGCTGCTGTGAGCCAGTTCGTCATCAGAGAACACGAAATCGAGCCGCTGCCGGGGCTTCCCGGCGTGCCGCCGGTCGGCGAAGTCGTCCTCTGGCAGGGGCGGCCATCCTCCGCCCTTGTCGCCCGTCATCTTCTCAAGATCCGCTGGATTGTCGGCTACTTCCTGATCCTCGCCAGCTGGGCGGTTATCGCCGGGCTGAATGACGGTCAGCCGGCGGGCGGCATCCTGTTCTCGGTTGCCGTGCTGACGGCGCTGGCCGGCGTGCTGATCGGCATGATCGAGCTCTTTGCCTGGGCCGTCGAAAAGACCACGCTCTACACGATCACCACGGAGCGCATCGTCATGCGCTTTGGCGTCGCGATCTCGATGACCCTCAACCTGCCCTTCCGCCAGATTGACGGTGTGGCACTTGCCCGGATCGGTGAGAAGGGCGGGTTGATCGCCATCGGCCTCCTGCCGGAACAGCGGATTTCCTGGCTGATCCAGTGGCCTCATGTGCGTGGCTTCCGTTTTTCCAAGCCGGAGCCGAGCCTGATCTACCTGCCTGACGCGGACAAGGTCGCGAGCGTGCTCTCGGCTGCAATTGGCCAGTATCGCGGTGCCCGTGCCGAACAGCCGCGCATCATCGTCCAGAACGTGGGCGGAGGCGTCATGCCGCCGTCCGTCGTCGCGGCGGAATAGGAGCGCAAGATGGGATCGGCCTCGCATCTCGGCTACTGGGCGGACCGCAAGGGCAAGGCGCCAAACCGTCTGCCGCGCGGCCTGTTCTTCGGCCTCATCGGCCTGCTCGCCTTCACGGCGGGGGCTATCATCTTTGGCCAGACCACGGGCCTTGGCTTGGTCAAGCAGCAGCTGGGCGCGCCGGTCGCCATCCGCGACCTGATGATTACACGCAGTACGTCTGACTTCGTCGTTGTCACCGACGTTGCGACAGGTCGCGAGCTCGCCAACTACGGCCCGCAATCGGGCGGCTTCGTGCGCGGATCGCTTCGAGCCTTCGAGCGCATGCGCCAGGTGGCCAAGGTGCCCTTCGAGGCGCCTTACCGCCTGATCAAGTGGGAGGCCGGTGCCGTCAGCCTGTCCGATACGGGCACCGGCGAACGCATTTATCTGGATGCCTTTGGCCCCGACAATGTGGCCGCATTCGAAGCCCTTCTGGGCTCACAGGGAGGAGAAAGCCAATGAACCCGGTCTTTGCCTTGATGCGACGGAAGGAGACGGTCGATTGTACCGTCGAGATCAACAACACCTTCGAGGCGCTGGGTGCGCACTTAAGGTTCGACAACGGGGTGGTGGTCCATCCGGGTGACGAAGTGCTCGTGCACGGTGCGCCCGTCCAGATCCCCTATGGTTCCAGCCAGAATTTCCGCCGTAAGGCAACCATTACCCGGGCGGGCGTCCTGGAGCGGGCCTGGATCCGCGCCACCGGCGATCTCGACATGATGGAATTGTGCGAATTCAGCTTCACCGAGAGGGCATTGTCATGAACAACCACGTTTCGCCTGTTGATCTTTCCGATCACGAGCCGACCGTCGAGGAGCGCATGGCCGGGGTCAACGACACGACCCGCAGCGCGCTCGTCTCGACCATGCTGACGCCGCGCTTCTATACGACCGACTTCGAAGAGATGGACAAGATCAATGTCGAGCCGGTCAGGGCGGAATGGGACGTGTTGATCGCGCAGATGAAGAGCGATCCGAACCGTGGTCACTTCAAGCGCAACGAAGACTGGGATGACATCGACATCGATGCTCTGCCGGACGATCTGCGGGAAGAATTCATCGACTTCCTCGTCTCCTCGCTCACCTCGGAATTTTCGGGCTGTGTGCTCTACAAGGAGATGAAGCGACGCGGCAAGAACCAGGAGATCTGCGAGCTCTTCGGCTATATGAGCCGGGACGAGTCCCGTCACGCCGGCTTCATCAATGATGCGCTGAAGGAATTCGGCATCGGCGTGAATATGGGCTTTCTGGCCAAGGCCAAGAAATACACCTTCTTCAAGCCGAAGTTTATCTACTACGCCACCTACCTTTCCGAGAAGATCGGCTATGCCCGCTATATCAC
>JARXAK010000186.1 GCA_029865885.1 Rhizobium sp.
GCGCTGTTCGCCCGAGGATACCGTATCGTTGTCGATGACATCGGCCTGGATGGCCGGCGGAAGCGTGAGATCGAAGCCGAGCAAGAGGCCGGTGACGATGCAGACCACGGTGAAGGCGAAGACATCGCCCTCCCCCAGGAAGCCGGCGACCGAGAAGACGGCACAGGCGAGGATCATGGCGAAGCACCAGGCCCGATGCTTGCCAAGGCGTTTGGCGGTGGCGACGGCGAGCGGCACGCCGGCGATGGCGCAGAGGAAATAGGTGAAGAGCAAAGGCCCCTGCATGGCCGGCGCATCCAGGCGCTGGCCGACGAAATAGATGAAGAGCGAGGCGGGGATCGCGTTTGCAAAGCTGTTCAAAAGGAAGGCGGAGGCAAGCCGCAGGAAGGGACCGTTGGCACGCAGATGCCGGAACCCCTCGCGCAAGGAGAGCTTTCGCTGCGAGAGGTCTGGCGGCTCCGGCACCGCCCAGACGGCCAGCAGACCCGCCAGGGGAAGCGCCACGGCGATGAAGACGGCGATCCAGGCGAGCCCATGGAAGCCGACGGCCGTATCGAGGCCGCCGACAAAGGGCAGCGTGATGGCGATCAGCGAGCCGATCAGGGTGGCACCTTCCCGCCAGGCCGAAAGCTTCACCCGCGCCTGATAGCCGGTCGCGAGTTCGGCGCCCCAGGCGGTGTAAGGCAGCAGCGACCAGGTGGCGCCGATGGAGAGTGTTACGCCCCAGAAGGCGAGATAACCGACACCGGCGTCCTGTGGCGGCCAGAAGAGCATGAAGGCGGCAAGTGCCGTCAGCGGCGTCGAGATGACGAAGAAGAAGCGGCGGCGGCCGAAGCGCGACCGGACGCGGTCGGACAACCAGCCGAACAGCGGGTCGGTGATCGCATCGATGAGGCGGATGCCCAGCAGAAGGGTGCCGATGGTCGCCAAGGACAGGGCGAAATGATCGGCATAGAAGGACGGCACCACGATGTAGAAGGGCAGCGCGATGGCCGCGAGCGGGATCGCCGGCAGGGCATAGAAGGCAAGGCGCGACGATGGCAGGGCCTGGTCTGTCATGGGTGTCCGATCACTGAACTGTCTGAAGAGGTCTACGGCTTGCCGGCGCTTCCGGTTTTGCCGGTCCGGCGGCAGCGGTCGGAGCAGTAGATCACATTCTCCCAGTCCCGCTCCCACTTCTTGCGCCAGGTGAAGGGCTTGCGGCAAACGGGACAGGTCTTCTGGGGCAGATCGCCCTTGCGGATCATTTTAGGCATGCGGGGCTCTTGGCTGACTTCACCTCCCATTTCGCAGCGACCGGAACCGTGGATCACTTGAAGACATCTGGGCGGTTGAAGCTTGCCACCCCCTGCCCCACTTGCTAGCTCGAAACCGCAATTACGGGAGAGACATCACGATGCGAGAACATTCCTTCGGCCGGACGGAATTCACCGTCAGCGATATCGGCTTCGGCGCCTGGCAGATCGGCGGATCCTGGGGCGAAGTCTCCGAGGCAGACGGCCGGGCGGCGCTCAACGCAGCCCTTGATGCCGGCATGACCTTTATCGACACGGCAGATGTCTATGGCGACGGTCGTTCGGAGAAGATTATCGCCGAGGTTTTGAAGGCGCGTGGCGGCAAGCGGCCGATGGTGGCGTCCAAGGCCGGTCGGAGGCTCAACCCGCATGTGGCCGATGGCTATACCAAAGCGAAGATAGAAGCCTTCATCGATCGCTCGCTGAAGAACCTCGAAATCGACACTCTCGATCTGGTGCAGCTGCATTGCCCGCCAACCGACGTCTACTATCGCCAGGAGATGTTCGAGGGGCTGGAAGAGATCCGCAAGGCTGGCAAGATCAAGCATTACGGCGTCTCGGTCGAAAAGGTCGAGGAAGCGCTGAAGGCGATCGAGTATCCGGGCGTCGTTTCGGTGCAGATCATCTTCAACATGTTCCGCCAGCGTCCCGCTGGCCTGTTCTTCCAGGAGGCCAAGCGCCGCAACGTCGCCGTCATCGCCCGCGTGCCGCTGGCAAGCGGGCTGCTCTCGGGCAAAATCACTGCCAACACCCAGTTTGCAGCCGAAGATCACCGCAACTTCAACCGCAATGGCGAAGCCTTCGATGTCGGCGAGACCTTTGCCGGCGTGCCCTTCGAGACGGGGCTCGCGGCCGTCGAGGAAGTGCGCAAGCTGGTGCCAGCGGGTGCCTCCATGGCGCAGTTTGCGCTGCGCTGGATCCTGATGCATGAAGCCGTCACGGTCGTCATTCCCGGCGCCCGCAATGGCGAGCAGGCCAAGGCCAATGCTGCGGCCTCGGACCTTGCAGCGCTTTCTGCCGATGTCATGGCGGCGTCGCGCGAGGTCTATGAGCGGCTGATCGCGCCGCATGTGCATCACCGCTGGTAAACGCGTCAAAGCAACCAAAAGACAAGAGGCCGGGTGAGCGATCATCCGGCCTCTGTTGTTTCAGGTGGCCTGATCTTTCGATCAGTTGGTGCCCTGCAGGTTCACTTCCCAGAACAGGGTCTCGCCGGAACTATCGTCCACACCGTCATTGTCGGTCACGGCGAAGGCCTTGCCCGAGGCGTCGAAGGCAAAGCCCTCCAGCTTGTCGACGACATAGCCATTGGTGGCGGCCTTGAGGTCCGGGATGAAGTCGTGGACCTCTTGCTTGACGACGGTCGGCAGGGCTTCTCCGAGCTTGGCGGGCTTCAGGTCGGCGATCGCAACGCGATAGAGCTTCTTGAGCTTGGCATTGTCGCCCACCTGGTTGTCGCGCTCGACGATGTAGACGTAGTCGCCATGGGCGGTGATCTCGGAGAGACCGACCCAGCCATCAGCGGCCTTCTCAAGCGGGTAACGCACAGCGCCCCATTCCTTGGCCTTGGGGTTGTAGGAGAGGAGCTTGACCGTGCCCTTCTCATCGTCACCCCATTCGCGCTGAACCGCCATCCACAGCGTCATGTCGTCGCCGGTGCCAACAGAGGTGATGCCTTCAAGGCCGAAGCGCGCCTGGCCGGCCAGGAGTTCAGCCGGAAAGCCGATCTCGGCCTTGATCTCACCCTTGGCATCGACGTTGTAAAGGCCGTGGCCGACGAGCTTGGCGGCATCGCCTTCGGAGGCCAGCCAGAAACCACCCTTGCCATCCAGCGTGATGCCTTCAAGGTCGAGCTTCTGGGCAGCGGCACCGGCGCGGGTGACCGGCAGAGCCGAGGTGATGACAGCCGGCTTCTGCGTCGCATCGATCGTGTAGATGGTCGGCTGCATCGCATAGAAGCTGTCATTGACGGCGTAGAGCTGGCCTGCCTTTTCAGCGTCGCCAACCAGACCCGAGAGAGCGCCCCAGCCGATCGGTGCGCCATCGACCATGGCGGACTGGATCATCGGATAGGCGGGCGTACCCTCGGCCAGTTCGTAAAGCATCACATGCGAACGCGGGCCGCCGTCTTCGCCGAGGTCGACTTCGTTGGCGGTGACCAGCAGGTTGCGCGAGGGGATTGCGACAGCACCTTCCGGCGAGACGCCAGACGGGAGCAGCTGCACGAGTTCAGGCTCTGCGCCGGTATCCTTGTAGACAGCGGCAATCGAGGAGCGCTCGGCGAGCACGAAGAAGTAGTTCTGATCGCCGAAGGTTGCGGCTTCCAGGCCTTCCGGCTCGACGCCCTTGGAGCGGGCGCGCTTGTCGGGGAAGTGGCCAATCTGCGCGATCGCCATTTCCAGCGAGGCACCCGATTCGTAAACGACCTTGCCGGTCTTGTCGAAGATGGTGAAGCTGCGCGAGCCGCCGTTCCAGTCGCCTTCATTGGCGACAACGAGACGATCGTCGCCGAGCCACTTCACGGCATCAGGCTCGCGCGGAACGCCTTCCTTAGTGCTGGAGAACTTCAGAGCGCCATCCGACTTGGTATCGATGCCGGTGAGATCGACGGTGCCTGCAGAGAAATGCGCCTTCACCTCACCGGTCTTGCCGTCGACGATGGCGATGTGGTTGTTTTCCTGCAGCGTCACGGCGATTTCGCCAAGGCTGTTGATCGCAACGAATTCCGGCTCCGGATCATCAGGGGCGACGTCGGCGAGACCGGTCAAAGCGACACGCTTGATCGAGCCGCAATCGGCAACGCCATCCTTCAGGGCAACGATCACCAGATCACCGGCGGGCATCTGCGGCAGGGCGCCATCGTTGACGTCCTCATCACGCTCGTTCTCGATGGCGATCGCGACGAAAGAGCCGTCCTTGGCGACGGCGACGGAATCAGGCTGGCCGCCGATATCGCAGGTCGCGTCGATCGCCTTGGAGGCGATGTCGACGACGGCGAGCTTGCCCGAAGGCTTGTCCTTGCTTTCCGACGTGTTGACGCCGACCAGGACCTTGGATCCGGCGACGGATACCGAAGTCGGCTCGCCATCCATCATCAGCGCGCCTAGGGCCTTCGGGGCCTTGGCGTCGGTGATGTCGATGAAGCCGATGCCGCCGAGCGGGCTGTCGGAATAGATCAGCGTGTTGCCATCTTGCGAGGCGGTGACGATCTCGGCCGAGGTGGTGGTGAGCTTGTCCTTGTCAGCCGGCAGGTTTGCGGCGACCGGGAATGTGGCGATGCGATTGAAGACCGGTTCGGCAGCGGCCGGCAGGGCCACGGATGCAAAGAGCGCCGCCGTCAGGGCGACGCGGGAGAGACCATGGGTCATCGGGAAACCTCCAGTATCCAGAAATGGAACAGAAGGTTTTTGGGGTAGTCCGGTGACAGTCGAATGACAGTTGAGTGTCGATCCGACGAATCATCCGATCAGGCGGCCGGCGAGGCTTCCTTGCCTGCCTCGCGCAGCATCAGGAAGAGCGAGGCCCCCAGAATGAGCAGCGCGCCCAGCCAGAGATAGCCGCTCGGGGCGTAACCGAAGACCAGCCAGCCGGCAAAGACGTTGAGCGGCAGCTTCAGGTCATCAAAAGGCTGCACATAGGCCGCGTCGGCGGCGTTGTAGGCGAGCGTCAGGAGGTACTGGCCAAGGGCTGTGAGAAGACCCGCGCCCAGAAGCAGCCAGAGCGCCAGACCTTCGGGCACGGCAAAGCCACCGGCCACGGCGAGACCCGCGTTGATCGGCGTCAGCAGCACCAGAAGCCAGACGGTCACCGTTTCCGGCGCCTCGTAGTGGGTGAGGTTCTTCATGATCAGCGACGAGCCGCCCCAGAGCAGAGCGGAGAGCACCGGCAGCAGGGCTGCGAGTGTGAAGCTGTCGGCCCAAGGCTGCAGGATGATCATCGCACCGACGAAGCCTGTCAGCGTCGCCAGCCAACGGTCGCGCCCGACTGTCTCGCCGAGAAACAGACGTGCGCCGATGATGATGAAGAAGGGCGAGGTCATGACAAGTGCAATGGCCTGCCAGATCGGCACGGTGGCAAGGCCCGTCACCCAGGCCTGGACGCCGAAAGCGGCGAGCAGGACGCGCAGGATGTGGCGGACCGGATAGGCCGTCTTCATGGCCTTCAGACCAAGGCGGAAGAGCAGCGGAAGCGAGAGGACGAGCGCGAAGCCATATTGCCAGAAGGCCGTCGAGGCCGGCGGGAAGCCGAGCGTCATCGAGAGCCACTGGGTGACGACATTGAGCAAGGCAAAGGCGATGCCCGCCAGAACCATGAAACCGGCGCCGACAACGGCCCGGGAGCGCAAGAGCGAAACGGAGCTCTGATTCATGTCATGTTTCCTTTTCCAAAGGACCAACACAAATCAGGACAGATGAGGACGACGAAACCTTACCCGGACGGGCGCGGCACTGCGCAGCAACGCCCGTCTCATCCGCATGACGCGGATCAAGGGCGTAGCCTGACCTCATTCTCTTTCATCCGGACTTTAACCGTCGGCTCCGGAGTTACACCGGATCTGCTGACCCTGCCCTTCCCGTTGAGGAAGCCCAGGCGCTCGCGGGCTTGAGGTTTCCCCCTTTACCGCCGGTGGGGAGTTTCACCCCGCCCTGAGAACGAATGCCGGATAACCGGCACAACAGAAATATGACAGCCGATGCTGCAGTGCAAGACAGAAAAAGGAAAGCCCGGCACGGAGGCCGGGCTAACTGGTATGTCAGCTGACCATCGGCACCGAAGGGTGGCGACGGTCACGACGGATCAGCTGTTGACAGCGTCCTTCAGGCCCTTGCCGGCCGTGAACTTCGGAACGTTGCGAGCCGGGATATCGACTTCAGCGCCGGTGGACGGGTTGCGGCCCTTGGAGGCTTCGCGACGGGCGACGGTGAAGGCGCCGAAACCGGCGAGGCGAATGTCGCCGCCGTTCTTCAGCTCGGCCTGGACCGTTTCAAAAACGGCATCAACGGCAGAGGCTGCGTCAGCCTTGGTGAGGCCAGCCTTCTCGGCGACCGCGGATACGAGTTCGTTCTTGTTCATGTTTCCACCCTTTCTGATTGGTATGAAACGACTCAAATGATTAAGTCGGGCGGAGAATACGAAAGCATCTGCCCTACGCAACTCAAAAGCACCTGAAAGCCCCGGAAAACAAGCCTTTTAAGCGGCTTTTCACAAAAAAGGCTGGCAAAAATGCCAGCCTTTTTGTCGGTTTTGAAGCTTTGTGGCTCACTTATGGCAAAATGCCCTCAGTGAGCGACTGTTGCACCGGTTTCGTCGACCCCGTCGACCACGCCGATGGCCGGCGTTTCGACAGTTCCGTCCCATTCAATCGGTTCAGGTACACGAACCAGGGCATGACGGATCACCTCGCCCATACGCGATACCGGGATGATCTCCATGTTGTTCTTCACGTTATCCGGGATATCCGCCAGGTCCTTGGCGTTCTCTTCCGGGATCAGAACCTTCTTGATGCCGCCGCGAAGGGCTGCGAGCAGCTTTTCCTTCAGGCCACCGATCGGCAGCACGCGACCACGCAGGGTCACTTCGCCGGTCATCGCGACATCCTTCGAGACCGCGATGCCGGTCATGATGGAGACGATGGCGGTTGCCATGGCGATACCGGCGGACGGACCGTCCTTCGGCGTTGCCCCTTCCGGCACGTGGACGTGGATGTCGGACTTGTCGAAGCGCGGCGGTTCGACGCCGAAATCGACGGCGCGCGAGCGGACATAGGAGGCCGCTGCCGAAATCGATTCCTTCATCACTTCCTTCAGGTTGCCCGTCACCGTCATGCGGCCCTTGCCGGGCATCATCACGCCTTCGATGGTCAGCAGTTCGCCGCCCACTTCCGTCCAGGCCAGACCCGTGACAACGCCGACCTGGTCCTCGCCCTCGGCTTCGCCGTGGCGGAAGCGCGGTACGCCCAGATATTCGTTGATGTTCTCGCCGGTCACGGCGACCGAGGTCACCTTGCCCTTAATGATTTCGGTCACGGCCTTCCGGGCGAGCTTCATCAGTTCGCGTTCGAAAGAGCGCACGCCGGCTTCGCGGGTGTACTGCTGGATGATCGCCAGGATCGCCGAGTCGGCAACGGAGAATTCCTCCGGCCGCAGGGCATGTTCCTTGATCGCCTTGGGCAGCAGGTGCCGCTTGGCGATCTCAAGCTTTTCATCCTCGGTGTAGCCGGCGATCCGGATGATCTCCATACGGTCCATCAAAGGACCCGGGATGTTCAGCGTATTGGCTGTTGTCACGAACATGACGTTCGACAGGTCATATTCCACTTCGAGATAGTGGTCCATGAAGGTCGAGTTCTGTTCGGGATCCAGCACCTCGAGCAGAGCCGACGACGGGTCGCCACGGAAGTCCATGCCCATCTTGTCGATTTCATCGAGCAGGAAGAGCGGGTTGGATTTCTTGGCCTTCTTCATCGACTGCACGATCTTGCCGGGCATGGAGCCGATATAGGTGCGGCGGTGACCACGGATTTCGGCTTCGTCACGAACGCCACCCAAAGCCATGCGCACGTATTCGCGGCCGGTCGCCTTGGCGATCGACTTGGCAAGCGAGGTCTTGCCGACGCCCGGGGGGCCGACGAGGCACAGGATCGGACCTTTAAGCTTCGTGGCGCGCGCCTGGACCGCGAGGTATTCGACGATGCGTTCCTTGACCTTGTCGAGGCCGAAATGATCCTCATCGAGGGTCTTTTCGGCGGCATTCAGATCGATCTTGACCTTGGACTTCTTGCCCCAGGGCAGACCCAGCAGCCAATCGAGGTAGTTCCGCACGACGGTGGCTTCTGCCGACATCGGGCTCATATGACGCAGCTTCTTCAGCTCCGCATCGGCCTTCTCCTTGGCTTCCTTGGAAAGCTTGGTCTTGGCGATGCGCTCTTCCAGTTCGGCCATCTCGTCACGGCCGTCTTCGCCGTCGCCGAGTTCCTTCTGGATCGCCTTCATCTGTTCGTTGAGGTAGTATTCGCGCTGGGTCTTCTCCATCTGGCGCTTGACGCGCGAGCGGATGCGCTTCTCGACCTGCAGAACGGAGATCTCGCCTTCCATGAAGCCAAGCGCCTTTTCGAGGCGCGTCTTGACGCTCACCGTTTCCAGCATTTCCTGCTTTTCGGTGATCTTGATGGAGAGATGCGAGGCAACCGTGTCGGCAAGCTTCGAGTAGTCCTCGATCTGGCTTGCGGCACCGACGACCTCGGGAGAGATCTTCTTGTTCAGCTTGACGTAGTTTTCGAACTCGGAAACCACCGAGCGCGACAGGGCTTCGATTTCGACGGCGTCCTCAGCCGGCTCGGCGAGAATGCGGGCCTTGGCTTCGTAATAGTCTTCGCGGGCCGTATAGGCCTCAACCTTGGCGCGGGCGCGTCCTTCGATGAGTACCTTGACGGTGCCATCGGGCAGCTTCAGGAGCTGGAGGACGTTCGCAACGGTGCCGACTTCGTAAATCGCATCCGGCGCCGGATCGTCATCGCTCGCATTGATCTGCGTGGCCAGCATGATCTGCTTGTCGGAGCCCATCACCTCTTCCAGAGCGCGAATGGACTTTTCACGGCCGACGAACAGCGGAACGATCATGTGCGGAAACACCACGATGTCGCGCAGAGGAAGCACCGGATAGGTGTTCGCCTCGTTGGCAGCTGACGTATTCGTCATTTCACTTCCTTTCCAACGTCCCGGGAAAAACCAGGACTCCATGCCGACCCAGAAGAGGCGTCAGGCATATTTCTTGCTCCTCCAACAAGTGGAGTGGCATACCCGCCAATTCAAGCCTGCCGCCCGGGCCGTGCCCGAATCTATGACGCCAGCATGACAAACCTCGCAGGCTTTCACACTAGCTTTCCGACCTGTCGCGAACCATGCGCGTCGCTTCGTCGCCCGGATGGCGGCCAGCATTTGCATGGGTGGACGGGGACACGGATACGCAACAACGGCGACGCAGCACACAGGCGTTCACTCTCGCGTCTGTTCTAGCCCAATCAGCGGGTCTGACAACAGCCGATTACCGTAAATGTGGCGCTCCGCTGCGGAAAATCACAGCCGCTTGCGAAACGAAAGAACCCGCCACGAGGGCGGGTTCTTCAAGCGGTCACCGATGCCGGTTGCTTCAGGCCGAAGCATTGGCCTTTTCTTCCTGGCGGTCGGCATAGATGTAGAGCGGGCGCGAATTGCCGTTGACGACATCGTCGGAGATGACGACTTCGCGAACGCCTTCCAGTTCCGGCAGTTCGAACATCGTGTCGAGCAGGATCTTTTCCATGATCGAGCGCAGGCCTCGGGCGCCGGTCTTGCGGGTGATCGCCTTGCGGGCAATCTCGCGAAGTGCGTCCTCGTGGAAGGTCAGTTCGACGTCTTCCATCTCGAACAGGCGCTGATACTGCTTGACGAGCGCGTTCTTCGGCTCCGACAGGATCTGGATCAGCGCATCCTCATCCAGATCTTCGAGCGTTGCCAGAACCGGCAGACGGCCGATGAATTCCGGGATGAGGCCGAACTTGACCAGATCTTCCGGCTCCAGTTCGCGCAGGACTTCGCCGACGCGACGATCGTCTTCCGCCTTGACCGTTGCACCGAAGCCGATCGATGTCTTCTCGCCACGGGCAGAGATGATCTTGTCGAGGCCGGCAAAGGCGCCGCCGCAGATGAACAGGATGTTCGTCGTGTCGACCTGCAGGAATTCCTGCTGCGGATGCTTGCGGCCGCCCTGCGGCGGAACGGATGCAACCGTGCCTTCCATGATCTTCAGAAGCGCCTGCTGGACGCCCTCGCCCGACACGTCGCGGGTGATCGAGGGGTTGTCCGACTTGCGGGAGATCTTGTCGACTTCGTCGATATAGACGATGCCGCGCTGGGCGCGCTCGACATTGTAATCCGCAGACTGAAGGAGCTTCAGGATGATGTTTTCGACGTCTTCACCGACATAGCCGGCTTCGGTGAGGGTCGTGGCATCCGCCATGGTGAAGGGAACATCGATGATGCGGGCCAGCGTCTGGGCAAGATAGGTCTTGCCGCAGCCGGTTGGGCCGACGAGCATGATGTTCGACTTCGCGAGCTCCACGTCACCGCCCTTGGAGGCGTGCGACAGGCGCTTGTAATGGTTGTGAACGGCCACCGACAGGATCTTCTTCGCCTGCTTCTGGCCGATAACGTATTCGTCGAGGATCTTGATGATGTCCTGCGGCGTGGGAACGCCGTCGCGAGACTTGACCATCGAAGATTTGTTCTCTTCGCGGATGATGTCCATGCAGAGTTCGACGCATTCATCGCAGATGAACACTGTCGGTCCGGCAATCAGCTTGCGGACCTCGTGCTGGCTCTTGCCGCAGAAGGAACAATAAAGGGTATTCTTGGAGTCACCGCCGTTGCTTCCGCTGACTTTGCTCATGTCTTTATCCTTCCAGCACGCCGCGCCACCGCAGTCACGGCAGGGCGGTCACTCACACTGTCCGGTTCCCACCGCCGCCGTTGGTGGAAACCTCTTCCGATCCGGAGCTACTAGCCGATCCGACCATGTCGGAGCGGCGGCAACGAAAACTCCCAGTCTCGGCAGACTATGTCACAAAGATTCAACATAGCCTTAATCCTACTATTAGCGCTTTTACGCCGACTTTAAACCCTGAATGCCATCACGTCTGCCGACATCAGACCGATGCCGGCATCCGCTATGCGGGTCAGGCCGACGGTGCAACGCCTTCCATTTCAGCGCGCGAGGTCAGGATACGGTCGATCAGACCCCAATCCTTGGCTTCGCTCGATTCCATGAAGTGGTCACGATCAAGCGTGTTTTCCACTTCGTCATAGGTCCGGCCCGTGTGCTTCACATAGACCTCGTTCAGGCGACGCTTCATCTTAATGATGTCACGAGCATGGCGTTCGATGTCGGAAGCCTGACCCTGGAAGCCGCCGGAGGGCTGGTGAACCATGATCCGCGAATTCGGGGTTGCAAAGCGCATGCCCTTTTCGCCGGCAGCGAGCAACAGCGAGCCCATCGAGGCCGCCTGGCCGATGCACAGCGTCGAGACCGCCGGGCGGATGAACTGCATGGTGTCATAGATCGCCATGCCCGAAGTGACGACACCACCCGGAGAATTGATGTAGATGGCGATTTCCTTCTTCGGGTTTTCCGCCTCGAGGAAGAGAAGCTGGGCGCAGACGAGCGAGGCCATGGTGTCCTCGACCGGGCCCGTCAGGAAGATGATCCGCTCCTTCAACAGTCGGGAGAAGATATCGTAGGAGCGCTCGCCACGATTGGTCTGCTCGACGACCATCGGCACCAGAGCGAGAGCGGTATCAACGGGATTTCTCATGTCGGTCCTTTTTAAGCCTCTCCCCGGCACATCCGGTGGCGGGAATCACGTAATCTCTGTCAATCCCTACATAGAGTGTCCGCACCCCGACATTCAAGACATGAGGACGGGATATCCTTAATGGTCGGAACTGTGCGCGCACCCAAGGAAATGCCGAATCCGGGCCATTTTCCGATCAAGCACGGTGCAGGATGCGCCCTCATTCACAAGAAGACGCTCACATGGTGAAATTTCGGTAATTGCGCGGCAAATTGAATTGCAGATAGTCGTCTATCGGCATTTCCTCATAGGGAGTGGTTAACCGGTCTCGGCCATGCTGATGCGATACTCATTTAATTTATTCAGGAATTTGCACCGTGATCGACGTGAAGACTGCGTTTCTGCTCTGGGTGATCCAGGCCGGCACGCTGGCCATCCTGCTGGTGGCGATCTGGCTGCACGCCCGTGACCAGAGGTATCATCTGTGGTTCGGGCTCGGCTTCGGGCTGCAGGCGATCGGGCTCGGCATGGTCGGGCTCAGGGACCAGATACCGGATTTCCTGTCTATCCAGGTCGGCAACGTGCTTTCGCTTCTGGGCTTTGCATGCTGGTGCCGAGCGATATGCTCGTTCGACAATCGTCGCCCGCCGCTCTACATCATCTCGCCGGCGGTCATCTGGATCCTCGGCAATCTCATTCCGCAGTTGCGGGCGGAGATGGGTTATCGCATGGCGATCTACGATGTCGCGGCGGCGGTCGGGCTCGGGGCACTCGGGTTCCTTGCCCTGAAGGGCAGCTTCAGCACGCGACGCTACAGGGTCATGCTCGCCACCGTCTGGTACATCCAGGCCGGTGCCTGCCTGGTCTTTGCCTATCTCGCAACGCGGATCATGCCGCAGACCTTCAAGGAGATGACGCTCGCCGTCGCGGTCAGCGGTGTCGGCCTGGTCTCGTTCGTCACCGCAATGACGCTGATCGCCAAGATGATGATGGACAGATCCGAAGAGCGGCTACAGGCGCTCGTCCGCACGGACCCGCTGACGGGCGCCCTCAATCGGCGCGGCTTTGCGGAAGCCTATCAGCAGCTCGTTGATTCCGCCCCGTCGACGGCCCTCGGCCTGCTGATCTTCGACCTTGATCACTTCAAGCAGGTGAATGACATTCACGGGCATCAGGTGGGCGACAGGGTGCTGCTGGAATTCGCCGCGATCTGTAAGTCCCTGCTGCCGCAACGGGGCGCATTCGGCCGCACGGGAGGGGAAGAATTCGCCGCAGTGCTTGCGGTCAGCGAGGTCCGGGATGCCGCACTCTTTGCCGAAACGGTGCGGCTCGCGCTGGCGGAACGGCGCATTGAAACCACCAGGGATGCGATCCATGTCACAACCAGCATCGGGATCTCCGTCTCGGCCCTTGCCGGCGCCGACCTCGACAAAATGATGAGCCAGGCCGATGCAGCACTCTATGCGGCGAAGGCGCAGGGGCGCAATCGCACATCCGTCAAGGCTGGAGCCACGGTCGTGACGGTCCCACCGGAACACGGCGATGTCCTCGACGTCATCAACCAACAGGCCGACCGGCAGGTGGCCATCCTCAACCGCATCGCGGCTGTGGCGAACAATCTGCACGACTGAGGTCACCCCTCCCCTTGCGGAACAGCGTTTAGGGGCTAAACAGAAGGCATGACACAGACATCCTTCCTCTCCATCGACCCGGCCGCACGACGGGTCTCGCTCGACGCCCGAGATCCTGCCTTCTACAGTGATCCGAACCGCACTTACGCGGCCATTCATGCAAGCTGTCCGACCTTCTTCTGGGAGGAGCAGAAGCAGTGGTTCTTCACCGGCTATGACCATGTGAATGCCCTGTTGCGCGACCGGCGCTTCGGCCGGCAGATCCTGCATATTGCGACGCGCAACGAACTCGGCATGCCGGAACCGGCAGCCCATACCCGCCATTTCGACAAGGCCGAGGAACATTCGCTGCTCGAAATCGAGCCGCCGGAACACACGCGGCTGAGGACACTGGTCAATCGCGCCTTCGTCTCGCGCCACGTCGACAAGATGACGCCTGAAATCACCGATCTCGCGAACCGGCTGATTGACGGTTTCGAGAAGGACGGAAAGACGGAGCTTCTCGCGAGATTTGCCGACATTATCCCGGTGACCATGATTGCCCGCATGATCGGCATCCCCGAGGAGATGGGACCGCAGCTTCTCAAATGGAGCCATGACTATGTCGGCATGTATATGTTCAAGCGGTCGCGCGCCGACGAAGAGGCCGCCGATCGCTCGGCAAAGGAATTCGCCGACTATGTGCGCACGGTGATTGCCGAGCGTCGCGCCGAGCCGCGCGACGATCTCTTGAGCCACATGATCCATACCGAGCACAAGGGGCAGTTCCTCACCGAGGACGAACTGATCTCAACGACCATCGTGCTCTTGAATGCCGGACACGAAGCGACCGTGCATCAGATCGGCAATTCGGTGCGGGTGATCCTCGACAGCGGGATCGACCCGGCGACGCTGTTCAGCGACGAAAAGACGACCGAACGGACGGTCGAGGAGACGCTCAGGATCTGCGCGCCGGTGCATATCTTCCAGCGCTGGTGCCTGGAGCCCTGCGAGATCGACGGCATCAGCTTTGAGCGCGGCGACAAGGTGAGCATGATCCTGGCGGCTGCCAATCTCGATCCGCAGAAATTCCCGGAGCCGCTGACCTTCAAGCCTTCCCGTGATGAAGGGGCGAACCTTTCCTTCGGCGCGGGCATCCATTTCTGCATCGGCGCACCGCTGGCGCGTCTTGAGCTCAACATCGTGCTGCCGCTGCTCTTCAAGCGTTTGCCGGGCCTGAAGATCGCCGAGACGCCTCACGTCAAGGACGTCTATCATTTCCACGGGCTTGAGCGGCTCGATCTCACCTGGTGAGGTTGGGCCTGGTCATATCGGCCGCGTCAGCGTAACGGGTCATCAGGATTTCGACGGCGCGGCGCATTGCGAGCCGCAATTGCGGCGGCTCGACAACCTCGACCTCCGCGCCGAGCTTCAGCATCTCGG
Organism: Rhizobium sp.; assembly: GCA_029865885.1. Taxonomy (GTDB): domain Bacteria; phylum Pseudomonadota; class Alphaproteobacteria; order Rhizobiales; family Rhizobiaceae; genus Allorhizobium. Next base: position 14,676 of record JARXAK010000186.1, read on the forward strand.
ATACGGCCATGCGCTCATGCGCCACGGGCAGGCGGACCGACTGCCAGCCCTGCTCGTCGGGTTCACCGATGAATTCGAGATGGGCGCGGACATAGGGCGGCGCCATGTGTTCGATCTCCTTCAGGCCCCAGGGAGACAGACGGATCGTGGCCCAGTTCGGGTAGAGCTCGAGTTCGAGGCGCCGCGTGTTTTCGTTCCAGTATTCTGCGAGATCAAAATCCCTCGGCCAGTCGAAGCGTTCTTCCGTGACGATCAGATCCAGGACACGGGAAATGCGATAGGTGCGCGGCGTGTCGTTGACCCGCGCCACGAGATACCAGGCGCCGCCTTTCATCACGATGCCGAGCGGTTCGGCGACGCGGTTCTTTTCCGCCGTCCATGAGCGATAACGCATGCGGATGCGCTTGGAATTCCACACCGCATCGGCAATGGCCTGCAGGTAGACCGGCTGCTCCCCCTCCGCGAGCCAGGCCGGCGCGTCGAGATGGAATTTCTGCTGCATGCGCCTGGCACTTTCGCGCAAATCTTCCGGCAGGGCGGCGGTCAGCTTCTTCTGGGCGCCGGCCATCAGTGATCCCAGGCCGAGATCGGCAGCCGCACCCGGAATGCCGGACAGAAACATCGCCTCGGCCTCGGCGGGCGTGAGGCCGTTCAGACGAACGCGGTAGCCGTCCAGCAGCCGGTAGCCACCATCGGAGCCGCGTTCGCTGTAGACGGGGATGCCTGACAGCGAGAGGGCATCGATATCGCGGTAGATGGTGCGCACCGAGACGTCGTTTTCGTCGGCCAGGGCCTCGGCGGTCACCAGCCCCTTCGCCTGCAGCGTCGTCAAGATGTTGATGAGCCGGCTCGCCCGCATCGAAAATTCCTCGTTTCAACCACTATGCTAAACCAACCTGACACAATCTGACAGGTATGCCGGTGCATTCTCCCTTCATCGCCTGATGGCGTGATCATTTTCGAAAGGGAGACTTCCAATGACGCAGACACGATCAATCACCCTCTTCTACTCGCCCCAGACCCGCGCCACCGGTGCGCGCGTGCTGCTGGAGGAACTGAAGGTGCCTTACGATCTGCAGGTGCTGAACATGAAGACGGGCGAGCAGCGCCAGCCCGCCTATCTGGCGATCAACCCGCTTGGAAAGGTGCCGGCGGTGCGCGTCGACGATACGCTCGTCACCGAACAGGGCGCAATCTTCCTCTATATGGCTGATCTCTTTCCCGAGGCGGGTCTTGCCCCTGCACTGACCGATCCCGACCGTGGCGCCTATCTGCGCTGGCTCTTCATCTATGGAAGCTGCTTCGAGCCGGCAGTTGTGGACTACTACATGAAGCGGGAACCGGGATCGCTGAACGAAACGCCCTATGCCAGTTACGCGTCGGTGATCGACATGCTGGAAGAGACGCTGAAGAAGGGCCCTTTCCTTCTCGGCGAGCGGTTCACGGCAGCCGACCTGCTCTGGGGCATTGCGCTGCGCTGGACGACGATGTTTGGCCTTGTCGAGGCGCGTCCTGCCTTCCAGGCTTACATGGACCGGATCGGCGATCGTGCCAGCATCCAGAAGGTGTCCGCCGAAGATGCCGCGATGGCAGCAGAACACGAGGCTGCAGCGGCCCTGCTCAAGGCCGCGAGCTAGAGCCTGATGACGTAGTCCTTGCGAGTCGTTTCAAGCACTTCCCAGGTTCCCTTGAAGCCGGGTCTGAGGATGAGGCGGTCGCCGGCTCTCAGCTGGATCGGCTCGCCGCCATCCTCGGTGACCACGGAGTGGCCTTCGAGAATGTGGAAGTATTCCCATTCGTCATAAGAGATCCGCCACTTGCCGGGCGTCGACTGCCAGATGCCGGAATAGATGCCGCCATCTGCCTCCTCGATGTTCCAGGTGGTGAAGCGCGGCTCGCCTGAAATTAGGCGGTCCGGTGCGGGAGCCCCCTCTTCCGGCGTTACGGTCATGGGATCGAATGGCAAGACAAAGCTCATGATGCTCTCCGAAATGAGGGGCGGCGCTGTCGGTGCAGCGCCGCCATTTAATTGTCAGGCCGAGGCCAGCGCCTGCTCGAGATCGGCAATGATGTCGTCCGCATCCTCGATGCCGATGGAGAGACGCACGACGTCAGGTCCGGCACCGGCAGCGATCTGCTGGGCTTCAGAGAGCTGCGCATGGGTCGTCGAAGCCGGATGGATGATCAGCGAGCGGGTGTCACCGATGTTCGCCAGGTGCGAGAAGAGCTTCAAGCCACCGACCAGCGCCTTGCCGGCTTCAAGCCCGCCCTTGATGCCGAAGGTGAAGACAGAACCTGCGCCCTTCGGCGAATAGCGCTTCTGCAAAGCGTTGTTCGGATCGTCGGCCAGACCGGCATAGTTGACCCAGGCGACCTTCGGATGGCTCTTCAGCCAGGTCGCGACCTTCATGGCATTGTCGCAGTGGCGCTGCATGCGCAGCGGCAGGGTTTCGATGCCGGTCAGCAGCAGGAAGGCGTTCATTGGCGCGATGGCGGGCCCAAGGTCACGCAGGCCAAGGACACGGCAGGCGATGGCGAAGGCGAAATTGCCGAAGGTCTGGTGCAGGACGACGCCGTTGTATTCCGGGCGCGGTTCAGACAGCATCGGATACTTGCCGGCCTTTGCCGACCAGTCGAAGGTGCCGCCATCGACGATGACACCGCCCATCGAATTGCCGTGACCGCCAAGGAACTTGGTGACGGAATGCACGATGATGTCGGCGCCGTGTTCCAGCGGGCGGATCAGGTAGGGGCTCGCCATGGTGTTGTCGACGATCAGCGGCAGACCGTGGCGATGGGCGACCTCGGCGATGGCTTCAATGTCGACAAAGGTGCCGCCGGGATTGGCCAGGCTCTCGATGTAGACGGCCTTGGTCTTGTCATCGATCTGGGCGGCGAAGCTCTCGGGGTCAGCCGGGTCTGCCCAACGGACCTGCCAGCCGAAGTTCTTGAAGGCATGGCCGAACTGGTTGATCGAGCCACCATAGAGCTTCCTGGCGGCGACGAAATTGTCGCCCGGCTGCATCAGGGAGTGGAAGATCAGGAGCTGGGCTGCATGACCGGAGGCCACCGCAAGTGCGGCCGTACCGCCTTCGAGCGCTGCAATCCGCTCTTCCAGAACGCCCTGGGTGGGGTTCATGATGCGGGTATAGATATTGCCGAACTCCTTGAGCGCAAAGAGATTTGCGGCATGGTCCGAATCGTTGAAGACGTAAGCTGTGGTCTGGTAGATCGGCGTGATGCGCGCGCCCGTCGTGGGGTCCGGCTGGGCGCCGGCATGGATGGCAAGCGTTGCGAAACCCGGATTTTTTTCCGACATTTTGGTCCTCCCTTGATGACTTCGGGGCGGATCATAGTCGGTCGCTGACCGATGTCAGCCCGGATTATTCCAAAGTCAGCCACCTCAGGAGGAAATTTCTGCTTGATCGAGGTCAATGCGGGATGACGCCGCGCTGGCATTCTCCTTCACAGTCGAAGGAGAGACCCATGACACTCACGATCGCCGATCCGGTCCGCCACACCGTGCAGCAAATTGTCTCCTGGTTCGCCCAGGGTTTCGAAAACGCCGCCGAAAGCGACATGCTCGCCGCCTTGTCGGAGACGGAAGTCGCGGCACTGGCCGAAGATTGCGGCCTCAGCGCCCATCAGTTGATGGCTCTGGTGAAAGCCGGGCCGCATGCGGCCGACGAAATGCCGGCGATGATGCGGGCACTCAATATCGATCCGGCCGAGGTCGAATATCGCCTGCGCCGCGTCTTCCGCGACATGCAGATTACCTGCACGCAATGTCGGTCCAAGGACACCTGCCGCAACCACCTGCAGCAGGGCAAGGCCGAGCGGACCTTCGTCGAGTATTGCGGCAATGCCGAGACGCTGAACGCGCTGAGGGCCAATCCGGATCTTCTGATCGAGGCGTGATCCGTCAGAGACCGAGGCGCGGGATCTCGATGGCCGGGCAGCGGTCCATGACGACGCGGATGCCGGCCGCTTCAGCGGGCTTTACCGCTTCATCGTCGCGCACGGAAAGCTGCCCCCAGATGACCTTGGGCCGGCGCGGTAGGGCGAGCGCCTCAGACACCACCTCGCCGAGATATTCCGGCGCGCGGAAGACATCGACCATGTCGATCTCCTCAGGGATATCGGCCATCGTTGCATAGACGGTCTGGCCGAGGATCTCCTTGCCGGCCTGGCCGGGATTGACGGGATAGACCTTGTATCCCTCAGACAGCAGGAATTGCATCACGCCGAAACTTGGGCGGTCAGGCTTCGGTGAGGCACCGAGAAGCGCGATGGTGTTCACCGTGCCGAGGATCTCTTTGAGATAATCCGCGCTGTAATGATCATGATCGGCCATCTTCATCTCCTCATTTGTCATCGCATGAGGTTTAGATGGTGTGCCGGACGGCGACAACAAGGCGCGGAACCGCCCTCACCGGCCATACGTTGATCGAGCGTCAGAAGGAGGACCGAGATGCGCCCAACACACTTCGCCATCACGACAATCGCCGCCATCCTGCTCGCACAGCCGGCATTCGCGATTTCACGCTACAATTCCACCACGCTCACCTGCGATCAGGTGCGCCAGCGCGTGCTGAACGAGGGCGCAGTCATCCTGCGCTACCCCTCAACGCGGGTGAAGGGCATGACGCTTTATGACCGCTATGTCACCCGCAACGCGCAGTGCGATCCGCATGAATATGCCGAACGCGCCTATGTGCCGACGCGCGACGCGGCCCGCTGCCCCGTACTCAGCTGCCAGGACTTCGACCCGGACATGCGTCCCTTCGGTTTTGGCAAACCGGTCGTCCGATTCTGACGCATGCCCTCGATCTCAGGCTGCGTGGCCCTGAACAGAGGGCGAATGCATCCGCTCGTAGACCAGCGGATATTCGCAGACGAGCGCCCTGTTCATCACCATCTTGATGCCGGCCGCTTCGGCTCTTTCTGCTGCGGCATCGTTGCGGATGCCGAGCTGACACCAGATCGCTGCCGGTCGTGGGGCCATCGCCAGCACTTCCTCGACGATCGCATCAAGGTGTTCGGCCCGGCGGAAGACATCAACGAGGTGAATGGGTTCGGAGATTTCAGAAAGCGACCCGTAGACCCGCTGACCGAGGATCATTTCGCCACGATGCAGCGGATTGACGGGGAAGACGCGATAGCCTTTTCCGAGCAGAAATCCGGATATCCAGTGACTGGGACGCTTGTCGTCTGTCGAGGCGCCCACCACGGCCACGTTCTTGGCCGTCGCAAGGATGTCGGCGAGATAGCTGTTGAGGTAGGTGTCATGGTTCATGGACATTCCTCCCGGCCCGTAAGGGCCTCTGGTTTACCCGTCCAACTTGTCCCGAATGAAGCCTAGCGCGATCCGCTTAACGAGCCGGTGGCGAAATCCGTCAAATGCCACGCATCAGTCCGGAAGTATGACATGTCCGTGCTCGTCCTGGGGGAAGAAGGGGTTGAACGCGATCTCCCAGAGGCGGCCGTCGGGATCGGCCACGTAGCCGGAATAACCACCCCAGAAGACCTTCTGCGGCGCCTTGACCAGGCGGGCCCCACAGGAGACCACGAACTTGACCACGGCATCGACCCCGATTTCGCTCGATACATTGTAGGCGAGCGTCACTCCGGAGAAACCGGGAGGTGTGTCTTCCACTTGCGCGTCCTCTGCCAGACTTGCCCGCGAAAAGAGACCAAGCACGGTGCCCTTCAGCTGGATGAAGGTCACCTGATCGTTGGAGGTCGATGATTTCGCCCAGCCCAATCGGGCATAGAACTCGGTGCTGCGGGCGACGTCCTGGACGCCAAGAGTAACAATCGAAATCCGGCGTTCGAGCGACATGGCGATCTCCGTTGACCATCTGCCGTTACGTTCGGTTTATGTTTTCATTATGTTCATGTGAATATTAGCAAAATCATAGGTTGCGATAAGCTCTTATGACACGTCTATTCCATTTACGGGATTGAGTGGAACGATTGGTTCCGGTTCCTAGTCAGGGCTCAGTCCCATCGGCTTTCCGATGCAGACAGCCCCGGCATTATGGGGTAAAATAATACCGCATACTCAAGTCATTGTTTTTAAATGCCTTTTCCAAACCCCCTCCAATCCTGCTAATCTTGACGGAATCTGACCTTGGCTCTATACCCTCCCCAGAACGCGGCCCTTTGGGACCGCTTTCTTTTTGCGTCGAAAACGGCGCGAAACAAGCAACAAGAAACGCCTGCAGTTTCCTTTCAGGGGACCGCAGGATCACACGGAAAGAGACCTCAATGTCTACCTTCGTTCAGAAGCCTGCAGAGGTGGAGAAGAAGTGGGTCATCATCGACGCCGAAGGGCTCGTTGTCGGCCGCCTCGCCACCATCATCGCCACGCACCTGCGCGGCAAGCACAAGGCCACCTATACACCTCACGTTGATGATGGCGACAATGTCATCGTGATCAACGCCGAGAAGGTCGTCCTGACCGGCAAGAAGTACTCCGACAAGAAGTACTACTGGCACACCGGTTATCCGGGCGGCATCAAGGAGCGTACGGCTCGCCAGATCATCGAAGGCCGCTTCCCGGAGCGCGTTCTTGAAAAGGCTGTCGAACGCATGATCCCGCGTGGCCCGCTCGGCCGTCGCCAGATGAAGAATCTGCGCGTTTACGCCGGCGCCAACCACCCGCATGAAGCTCAGCAGCCCGTCGCTCTCGACGTTGCCAAGCTGAACAGCAAGAACACAAGGAGCGCCTAAGTATGGCCGATCTTTCTTCCCTGAAGGACCTTGCCCCGGCACAGGACGCAGCTCCGGCTCACGTCCGCAAGGTCGACTCGCTGGGTCGCTCCTACGCCACCGGCAAGCGCAAGAACGCAGTCGCCCGCGTGTGGGTCAAGCCGGGCACCGGCAAGATCACCGTCAACGGCCGCGAATTCCGCACCTACTTCGCACGCCCGGTTCTGCAGATGATCCTGCAGCAGCCGATCGTCGCAGTTGCCCGTGACGGCCAGTTCGACATCATCGCAACCGTTCACGGCGGAGGTCTCTCCGGCCAGGCCGGTGCTGTTCGTCACGGTCTCTCGAAGGCCCTCACCTACTTCGAACCGGGCCTGCGCTCGGTCCTGAAGAAGGGTGGCTTCCTGACCCGCGACAGCCGCGTTGTCGAGCGTAAGAAGTACGGCAAGGCGAAGGCCCGTCGTTCGTTCCAGTTCTCCAAGCGTTAACAGCTGGACAACCGGATACGGAAATCAAGGCGGGGCTTCGGCTCCGCCTTTTTTCGTTCCTGGTCCTCGTCCCAACAACAACGGCACCGTCATGGCATCCGAAATCGCAAGACTTCCCAAGCCCCCTTATTATGTCGTCTGCTTCTCCTCGCAGCGCACAGCGGGTGACCACGGCTATGGGGCCATGGCCGACGCCATGGTGGCACTCGCCGAACAGCAGCCCGGCTATCTCGGCATGGAAAGTGTCCGGGGCGCAGACGGTTTCGGGATTACCAACTCCTACTGGCTGGATGAGGCGAGCATCCTTGCCTGGAAGGCTGTGGTCTCGCATGCCGCAGCTCAGAGACTCGGGCGCGAACGGTGGTATGAAGACTACCGGGTGATCGTTGCGAAGGTCGAGCGGGCCTACGACATCAAGAGAGAAGACTGAAGGGGAAGAAGATGGCCAGTAAATCGATCGATAACGCGTTCACCGCCAAGGCCCTCCGTGGCGCTGCGACCGACCCGACCTATGCCGGCGTGCTCTCCTTCATGCGGCGCAAGTATTCCAAGGATCTCACCGACGTCGACGCAGTCGTGCTCGGCATTCCCTTTGACGCCGCCGTCTCCAACCGGCCCGGCGCCCGTTTCGGGCCACAGGCGATCCGGCGCGCATCCGCCATCTTCGACAACGACCCGCAATATCCCTTCGCCCGCGATCTCTTCGAGCAGATGGCCGTCGTGGATTACGGTGACGTGCTGCTCGACTATGGCAATCACCAGAAGACCCCTGCCCTGATCGAGGAACAGGCATCCGAGATCATCGCGTCCGGGGCCTACCTGCTTGGGCTTGGCGGCGACCATTTCGTCACCTGGCCACTCCTGAAAGCCCATGCGGCCAAACACGGACCGCTGGCGCTGGTGCATTTCGATGCGCATCAGGACACCTGGGACGATGACGGCCAGCGGATCGACCACGGCTCCTTCGTCTGCCGCGCGGTGCGTGAAGGCGTCATCGATCCTAAGAAATCGATCCAGATCGGCATCCGCACGGAGGCGCCCGAGGATTTCGGTATCAAGATCATCCCGGGCTATGAGGTCGAGGACATGGGCGCACAGGCGATTGCCGACGCGATCCTCGCGCATGTCGGTACGGCCCCCACCTATCTGACCTTCGACATCGACTGCCTGGATCCAGCCTATGCGCCGGGAACCGGCACGCCGGTCGCGGGCGGCCCCTCCTCCGCCAAGATACTCTCGGTCCTGCGCAAGCTCGGCCCCCTCGACATCCGCGGCTCCGACATCGTCGAGGTGGCGCCGGCCTATGATCACGCCGATATCACCGCAATTGCCGGTGCGACGGTTGCAATGTATATGCTGGGCTTGCGCGCTGAGAAGCTTGCGACACGCGCCTGACACATTGATTCAACACACTCACAATCAGATTCCAGATTCTCATCCAAACCTCTGACGGGACTAGACAAATGGCAGCGAAGATCTTCATCGACGGCGAACACGGCACAACGGGTCTGCAGATCCGCACGCGCCTGGCCGATCGTCGCGACATCGAGCTTTTGTCCATCCCGGAAGCCGAGCGGCGGAACGAGAAGATGCGCGAGGACATGCTCAACAGCGCCGATATCGCCATCCTCTGCCTGCCCGACGATGCGTCGAAGCAGGCCTATGAGATGACGGCGGCGAACAACAATGTCCGCCTGCTCGACGCCTCCACGGCGTTTCGCGTGCATGCGGACTGGGCCTATGGCTTTGCCGAAATGGACAAGGCGCAGAAGGCGAAGATTAGAGGCGCGCGCTACGTCTCCAATCCCGGCTGCTATCCGACCGGTGCGATCGGCCTCATCCGGCCGCTTCGGGCCGCCGGCATCCTGCCGGACGGCTATCCGGTCTCGGTCAACGCGGTTTCCGGTTATACCGGTGGCGGCAAGCAGCTGATCGCGCAGATGGAAGACACTGATCATCCCGAGCATCTGGCTGCGAACAACTTCCTTTATGGCCTGACGCTGAAGCACAAGCATGTGCCGGAAATGCAGACGCATGGCCTGCTCGACCGCGCGCCGTTGTTTGCGCCCTCCGTCGGCCGCTTCGCCCAGGGCATGATCGTTCAGGTGCCGCTCTTCCTCGACGATCTCGCCGCCGGCACGACCGTCGAGAGCATCCATGCGGCACTCGTCACCCATTATGCGGGCCAGGAGATCGTCAGCGTCGTTTCGCTCGGTGAAAGTGCCAAGCTGCCGCGCATCGATGCCGAAGAACTGGTCGGACAGGACACGATGAAGCTCTTCGTGTTCGGGACGCCCGGTGGCGCGCATGTCAATCTCGTCGCCCTGCTCGACAATCTCGGCAAGGGCGCATCGGGTGCCGCCGTGCAGAACATGGACCTGATGCTGTCGGCTTAAGCCCGGACTTATCGGCCTGGCGGATCGCAACATATCCAGCGGTCCGCCAGACGCCGGGAGGTTTTCCCCGGCGCACAATCGCTCGTTCACAATCTTCGAACGAAATGTCGCGGATTACCCCCATTTGGGGAGACGATGGACGGTGATAATCTCGCTTCGAAAGTGAGGTCCGACCATGAACAAGCGTTTCCCCGTCTATTTCATTCCCCATGGTGGCGGCCCCTGGCCGTTCATGGACTTCCCTAAGGACGCGGAAGGCAAGGCTCCGTGGGACGATCTGCGCGCCTTCCTGCAGGGCTTAGATGCAGAGATCGGGCGGCGGCCCAAGGCCGTGCTCGTGGTCTCCGGCCATTGGGAGAAGGAGCCGGTGCCAACGGTGAGCACGGCTGTGAAACCCGGCATGCTGTTCGACTACTACAACTTCCCGCCGCACACCTATGAAATCGCCTACCCTGCCCCGGGCTCACCGGATCTCGCGACCCGCGCCCGGGCGCTGCTCGCAGAAGCCGGGATCGAGAGCGCCGAGGATGACAAGCGCGGCTTCGACCACGGCGTGTTCATCCCGTTCATGCTGGTCTATCCGGATGCCGATGTGCCGCTCACGATGATTTCGCTCAAGGACACGCTCGACGTCGAGAGCCATGTTGCGATCGGCAAGGCGCTGGCGCCTTTGCGCGACGAGGACGTGCTGATCATCGCGTCCGGCATGAGCTATCACAACATGCGGATGTTCCGGCAGGCAGAGCCCAACCATGTGCAGCAGGCGATCCGCTTCGACCACTGGCTGAGCAAGGCCGTGGCCGATCCGGACAGCGACGCGCGGGCGAATGTGCTTTCGACCTGGGACCAGAACCCGGATGCGCTGGCCTGCCATGTGCCTGACCACGATCATCTCGTGCCGCTCTTCGTAGCGTCGGGTGCTGCCGGCAGCGATGGCGGCCGACAGGTTTTCCGGGGCGAGTTCCTCGGAAAGCCCTACTCAGCCTATCGTTTCGGATAACTCAGTCGCGGACCTCGACGGCAACCGGCTTCGGACGCTCGCCGTAGAAGCCGCGCAGATGGGCAACCGCGAAGGCGAGCACCACGAGCGCCATGCCCTGATGGGTGACGCCGGCATGCAGCGGCACCTGGGTGACGAGCGTGAC
>JARXAK010000009.1 GCA_029865885.1 Rhizobium sp.
GGCCCAGGCAGTCCGCAGCGCCGACGAGGTGCTTGAGATTCACTCCGTCCCGACTTTCGCCTCCCATTGGCTCGCCCGCACGCTCGGCAGCTTCCAACTGGCCTATCCCCAGATCGCGGTCAGGCTTCTGCGTGGCAGCACGCTGACCGACTTCAGCCGCGAGCCGGCGGACGTCGCGATCCGGATCGGTGTCGGCCCCTGGCCCGGTCTCGCCGCCCATCCGCTCATCCGGCTGACCTACACGCCGATGCTGAGCCCGAAACTGGCGGAGAGCATTGGCGGGGTCAAGGAACCCGCCGACCTCTTGAAGCTGCCCTGGATCAGCGACGGCGACGACGACGGTCGCTGGAAGCTCTGGTTCGAGACAGCCGGCGTGGGGGGCGCGCCAAGTGGCCTCCGGCGGCTGAATACACTGGGCGCGCTCGACCTTGAGGCGGGCGCCGCCATTGCCGGCCACGGCGTGGCGATGTTGAGCCCCTTCTACCTGCAGGAGGAGCTGGCATCCGGCCGCCTGATCCAGCCGTTTGCGTTGAGTTGGCTCGACGAGAACAGCTACTGGCTGGTCTATCCGGAAAGCCGCCGCACACTGCCAAAGATCCGCAAGTTCCGCGAATGGCTGGAAGCGACACTTGCCCCCCAACGCGAGGCGCAGGGTCTTCGGCTGCAATAAGTCCGAGGAGGATCTGCAAGAGAATTCCTCTGGATTGATCCGTGATCGCCTGCACAGGGCTTCCCTTGCAGCGCAATATTTTCCACACTGCCCGACCGGGAGGACGATAAGGGGAACTCCGAATGTATGAATACGCAATCGCCTGGGAATGGCTGAACTTCGCCGTCCGCTGGCTGCATGTGGTGACCGCGATCGCCTGGATCGGCTCGTCCTTCTATTTCATTGCGCTGGATCTGGGTCTCGTAAAACGTCCCGGTCTTCCCGTCGGCGCCTATGGCGAGGAATGGCAGGTGCATGGCGGCGGCTTCTATCATATCCAGAAATATCTGGTGGCGCCCGCCTCTATGCCGGAGCATCTCACCTGGTTCAAATGGGAAAGCTATGCCACCTGGCTCTCCGGTTTTGCCCTTCTCGCCGTCGTCTATTATGGCGGCGCCGATCTCTTCCTCATCGACCGCACGGTTCTGGACATTGAACCATGGCAGGCCATCTGTCTGTCGCTGGCCTCGCTGGCCGTCGGCTGGATCCTCTATGATCTCCTGTGCAAGTCGCCGCTCGGCCGCAACACCTGGGGCCTGATGGCCTTTCTCTATGTCGTGCTGATCGCCATGGCCTGGGGCTATACGCAGGTGTTCACCGGCCGCGCCGCCTTCCTGCATCTGGGTGCGTTTACCGCCACCATCATGTCGGCCAATGTCTTCTTCATCATCATTCCGAACCAGAAGATCGTCGTTGCCGACCTGATCGCCGGCCGCACGCCCGATCCGAAATACGGCGTGATCGCCAAGCAGCGCTCGCTGCACAACAACTATCTCACGCTGCCCGTCATCTTCTTCATGCTGTCGAACCATTATCCACTGGCCTTTGCCACGCAGTTCAACTGGATCATCGCAGCCCTCGTCTTCCTGATGGGCGTCACCATCCGCCACTGGTTCAACACGACGCATGCCCGCAAGGGCAAGCCGACCTGGACCTGGCTGGTGACGGTGCTCATTTTCATCGTCATCATGTGGCTCTCGACCGTGCCGAAGATGCTGACCGGCGAGGAAGAGCAAGTGAGCCTGTCTCAGCGTGAACAGACCTTTGTTGCAAACGGCCATTTCGAAGCCGTGCGTGATGTCGTACAGGGCCGCTGTTCGATGTGCCACGCAGCCGAGCCCGTCTGGGAGGGCATTGCGCGCGCACCGAAGAACGTGAAGCTGGAAACGGACGGCGAGATCGCCGCCCATGCCCGTGAAATCTACCTCCAGGCCGGCCGCAGCCATGCCATGCCGCCCGGAAACATCACCGATCTCTCGCCCGAAGAGCGCAAGCTGCTCGTCGCCTGGTACGAGACGACGGTTGAAGGCAAGTGATGACAACAGAAACCCTGATCCGCGGCCGCCTCCTCTCTTTTCGCCGTGCACCTGAGCATGCCGGCGACAGCGAAAGCTATCACTATGAGGAAGACGGCGCGCTGCTGGTCCGCGATGGCAAGATTGCTAGCGCCGGCGCCTATGCCGATGTGAAGCCCAAGGCCGGCGCTGATGCGACCGAAATCGACCATCGCCCGCATCTCATCCTGCCCGGCCTGATCGACTGCCATGTGCATTTCCCGCAGATGCAGGTGATCGCCTCCTATGCCGCCAATCTGCTGGAATGGCTTGATACCTATACCTTCCCCGAGGAATGCCGCTTCGTGGAAAGCGCCCATGCCGAGCGCATCGCCACGCAGTTCTTCGACGAATTCCTGCGCCAGGGCACGACAACGGCGGTTGCCTATTGCTCGGTGCACAAGGCGTCCGCCGATGCCTTCTTTGCGGAAAGCCTGCGTCGCGGCACGCTGATGATCGGCGGCAAGGTGATGATGGACCGCAACGCGCCTCAAGGCCTCTTGGACACGCCGCAGCTTGGTTATGACGAGACGCGCGCGGTGATCGAACAATGGCATGGCAAGGGCCGCAACCACGTCGCCATCACACCCCGTTTTGCCATCACCTCGACGCCCGAGCAGATGGCGATGACGCAGAAGCTGGCGGAAGAATTTCCCGACCTGCATATCCAGACGCATCTGTCCGAAAACCACGACGAGATCCGCTATACCTGCGAGCTTTATCCGGACGCCACTGATTATACCGACATCTATGCCCGCTACGGCCTGCTGCGGAAAAAGGCGCTCTTCGGCCATGCGATCCACCTGTCGGATCGCGAGGCCGATGCCATGGCCGAGAGCGGTGCGGTCGCGGTCCACTGCCCGACCTCGAACCTCTTCCTCGGCTCCGGCCTCTTTCCGCTGAAGGCGATCAAGCGGCGCGAAAAGCCCGTGACCGTCGCGGTCGCCACCGATATCGGCGGCGGTTCGAGCTATTCCATGTTCAAGACCATGGACGAGGCTTACAAGATCCAGCAGCTGCTCGGCGAGCGTATGAACCCGCTCGAAAGCTTCTATCATATGACGCTCGGCAATGCGGTCGCGCTCGATCTGGTAGACCGGATCGGCACGCTGGACGAAGGCACGGATGCCGATATCGTCGTGCTCAACGCAGCCGCAACCCCGGCCATGCGACTGAGGATGGAAACGGTGACCTCGCTTTCGGAAGAGCTCTTCCTGCTGCAGACGCTCGGCGACGATCGTTCGGTCGTCGAAACCTATGTGGCAGGCAAGGCATCGAAACCCGCAAACTGAGGGGCATCCGGCACCGGCGAGCCCTTATGGGCCCTTCGCCTCCGCCAGGGCTTCGCTCAGGTCCAGATAGGGCTCGCATTCGACGCCACAGATGCGTCCGATCTCAGCGAGTTCGGCCTCGGCCTCTTCGATCCGCCCGAGCATCAGAAAGGCCTCGCCAAGATATTCCCGGGCCTCGGCATAATAGGGATCGAGGATCAGGGCGCGACGATAATGGATCAGCGCGCCCTCTGGGTCGCCGAGCTTGCGGGTGACGAAGCCGCGATAGTTGAAATAGCGGGCGGAGTTCTTCTGCCTGACGGCATCAAGCAGCGCCCGCGCCTCTTCGAAGCGCTCCTCGTCAATCCTGCGTTTGGCATTGGCCATCAGGTCGGCATCGGTCAATCGCGTCCGATCAGTCGCGCACTGCCCCGCGCCGCTGTCGAAGACTTGGCCCGGAGGGCAGGTCGGCACCGGATCGGCTTCGATGATAACAGCGTTTGATGGTCCTGCAGCCACGGCAATGCCCAAGACGAGCAAAACGACGGTCAGAACGCAATTCGGTGCTAGCTTCAACATCACGATCCTCTCTGCAGCCCGTCATGAGCCTATGGCCGCTCCACAAAAAGCCGATGACAAAGCGCGCATTGACACACCGGCCCGAACCCGACGATGCTCCCCTTCCCGCCGCCCCCATGCGGCGCTGACCGGTGCCGACGCTGAAAACCTCGGGAAAGATTTGGGCCACATGCGTGACAGCGGCTATTCCGGCACCCCTCTTCCGAAAAAGCTCGGATTGAAGCCGGAGCTTGCCGCCCTCTTCGTCAATCTTCCCGACGATCTCACCCATCTTGTCGACGATCTGCCCCTGGCGCGCTGCGTCGGAGATATCGCCGAGGCTGATGGCCGGGAGCTCGACTATATCCATGTCTTCGAGACCGATCGCGCCCGCCTCGAAGACCACGCGTTACGCCTGAAATCCATGCTGAAACCAGCGGGCATGCTGTGGATCTCCTGGCCGAAGAAGGCCTCGAAAGTCCCGACCTCAATCACCGAAGACGTGCTGCGCACCATCTACCTGCCGACGGGCCTGGTCGACGTAAAGGTCTGCGCCGTCGACGAGGTCTGGTCGGGACTGAAATTTGTGCTACGCAAGGAACTGCGACCGTAAGGGGAGAAACGGTCGGGGAGAGCTTCTTTCGATGATCACAAATCTCGCGCTCGGCACGCTGATCATTTCGCTGACGGTGGTCATCCACACCTTCGGCCTGATGGGTGTTACGCATGTCATGGCCTGGGTCACCGACCGCATCCGCCTGCATGGCCACAGAAGCCGCATGCTGGCCATGAACACGGTGGTGATCGGCGTGTTTGCCGTTTTGACGGCGGAAGTCTGGCTCTGGGCCGCCGCCTACAGCCTGATCGGCGTCGTCGACGATTTCGAGACCGCCCTCTATTTCTCCACCACGACCTTTTCCACCGTCGGCTTCGGCGATGTGGTACCGCATCCGGAATGGCGCATGCTGGCAGCGCTGGAAGGCGTCAACGGCTTTCTGCTGATCGGCTGGTCGACTGCCTATCTCATCGCTGCCGGCATCCGCGTCGGCCCCTTCAAATCCGGCGAGCACTTCTGATGGCCCACTGTCGTCAATCCCGAAAGGCATGAACTCATGGCCCCGATTCTCGAAATTTCCGACCTGAAGGAACTGGCTCGCAAGCGCGTGCCAAAACTCTTCTTCGATTATGCCGATAGCGGCTCCTATACCGAGAGCACCTACCGCGCGAACGAGAGCGACTTTGCCAGGATCAAGCTGCGCCAGCGCGTGCTGGTCGATATGAGCGGCCGTACGCTTGAAACGACCATGATAGGCGAAAAGGTGAAGATGCCGGTGGCGCTTGCGCCGACGGGCCTCACCGGCATGCAGCATGCCGATGGCGAGATGCTGGCAGCCAAAGCGGCAGAAGAATTCGGCGTGCCCTTCACGCTCTCGACCATGAGCATCTGCTCGATCGAGGATGTCGCCTCCGTCACCACCCGCCCCTTCTGGTTCCAGCTCTATGTGATGCGCGACCGCGAATTCGTGATGAACCTGATCGAGCGAGCCAAGGCCGCCAAATGCTCGGCCCTCGTCTTGACCGCTGATCTGCAGCTGCTCGGCCAGCGCCACAAGGACATCCGCAACAGCCTCGCTGCCCCGCCGAAGCTGACGCCGAAACATCTCTACCAGATGGCGATCCGCCCGCGCTGGTGCTGGAACATGCTGCAGACCAACCGCCGCACCTTCCGCAACATCCACGGCCACGCCAAGAACGTCACCGACCTCTCCTCGCTGCATGCCTGGACCGCCGAGCAATTCGACCCGAAGCTCTCCTGGAAGGATGTCGAGTGGATCAAGAAACAATGGGGTGGCAAGCTGATCATCAAGGGCATCCTCGATGTCGAGGATGCCAAGATGGCCGCCAAGACCGGCGCTGACGCGATCGTCGTCTCCAACCACGGCGGACGCCAGCTCGACGGCGCCCATTCCTCGATCTCCATGCTGCCGAAAATCGTCGAGGCCGTCGGCCACAAGATCGAAGTGCATATGGATGGCGGCATCCGCTCCGGCCAGGACGTGCTGAAGGCCGTGGCGCTCGGCGCCAAGGGCACCTATATCGGCCGCCCCTTCCTCTATGGCCTCGGCGCCATGGGCCAGGAAGGCGTGACAAAGGCGCTGGAGATCATCGCCAAGGAGATGGACGTGACCATGGCGCTCTGCGGCAAGCGCCAGCTCGCCGATATCGACAAGACGATCATTGCGGAAAGCCCGTTTTGACATGATGCGTGAGCACCGACGCAATCGAAAACAACTCTTGATGGGTCATTTGCAAATGGTCGCTCGGTAGACTTGCATTTCATCATGAGTACTCTTTTCCCGCGAAATGAGTTCGCGGGGGATTTCATCATGACACGTACCATCATCGATACGCCCTATAGCGTCAAAGCCCGGGCGCACCAGCTGGCTGCGCTCGGCATTCGTTGCATTATCCGCTACTATAACCGACAGAACAGCCAGGCCTTTCCCGACAAACGTCTCACCAGACCCGAAGCCGAGGCGATCGTCGAGGCCGGCATGTCGATTGCGGTGGTGTTTCAGCAGAACCACCGCCTGATCACGGACTTCACCGGCGACTGGGCAGAGAAGGACGCCGAAGCTGCCTTGAAATGCGCAGGTGACGTCGGGCAACCGACAGGCAGCACGATCTATGTCGCCGTAGACCACGACTTCGTTGCCACCGCCGATCTCACTGTGATCGCGGGCTATTTCGAATCCGTCGGAGCCACCGTGCGGTCGAGGGGGTACAAGATCGGCGTCTATGGCTCCGGCCGGGTCGCAGGTGATCTGAAGAGCCGGGGCCTGGTGGACCATGTCTGGCTCGCCTGCCCGCTCGGCTGGTCCGGCAGCCGCGCCTATCTGAAAGACGGGGACTGGAACCTCTACCAGGATGCAATCGGATTGAAGATCGACGGCCTCGATTGCGACAGCAACATCACGCCGCCCGGTCTGCCGGACTTCGGGCAATTCACGCTGTCTCCGGCGCGTTCCCTGCCTCTCGCCCAAACCCTGGATGCCGCCTCCGCTCGCAACCTCTACGAGGTCGATGCCCGCGGCAGTCTCAATCTCCGCGGCGGCCCGGCGCTCGACTATCCCGTCATCCGCACGCTTTCAGGGGGCACCCGCCTTTACGGGCTACAACGCAGCGGCAGCTGGATCCAGGTGGATCTGGAAGGCGATGGCCGCCCTGACGGCTATGTTTCCCTGGACTATCTGCTGGCCGTGACCGGCGACACCGCCGATCTTCCCGTTACCGGCATGCAGGCAATCGACATTGCCTATCGGGAATACGAAATGCAGGTGGGCAATCTGGATGGCCCTGGCACGAACCCGCGCATAGCTCTCTACTACCGGCGGCTGGACGGCGCAGCAAACGGGCATGACGACGATGAGGTGGCGTGGTGCTCCTATTTCGTCAATTTCTGCTTTTCCGAGCTGGGGCAGAAGGGCTCCGGCCGCGCCGATGCCCGTTCCTGGCTCACCTGGGGCAAGCCCGTTCAGGGAGCACCGCGACGTGGTGACGTGGTCGTCCTGTGGCGCGAGGCTCCGGACAGCTGGAAGGGCCATGTCGGCTTCTTCGTCGGGTATGACGCAGACCAGTGGCTGTTGCTCGGGGGCAACCAGGATGACGCTGTCTCGATCAAGGCCTATGATCCCGCAAGGGTGCTGGGTGTGCGCCGCCTTTGAGCGAGGATCAGCCTAGACGGCCGGTCGCAAGGCCGGCCGTCCAGCTCGGACGGCCATTGCGTTCGGCAAGCCGCGACTGGGCCATGTGATCATAGGGCACGAGCCGGAAGCTGACCGACCAACCGGCATCCGTCTTCTCCAGGATCGCATAGGATGCGAGCGGACTGCCGGCTTCGACCTTGTGGTAGACGGGCGTATCATCGTCATAGGCCGGGCAGCCGACGCTGCCGGGATTGACGATCAGCCTGCTGTCGGAGAGGCGGACGACACGCGGCAGATGGGTATGGCCGCAGAGGATCAGCGGCTGGGCGATGCCCGCAGCCCAGGCCTCGATCTCCGATTGGTCGCGCAACACGACCCGCCCTTCCGGCGTCACCTGGTCGAGCCAGTAGGTGCCGTCATCCTGGGGCCGCGCATGGCAGAGATAGGCGACATCGTGGAAGACCGCATCAAAGGGCAGCGCGCGCAGCCAGTCGAGATGTCGGGCTGTCAGCTGGCTGAAGGCATCCGCCTCCCACTGATGCATGTCGCCGGCGGCATGTTCGATCAGATAGCGGTCGTGATTGCCGCGCACGGTGACCAGCTGCAGCTGCACAAGAATATCGGCCGTCCGCCCGGCTTCGAGCGGGCCGGACAGGCAATCGCCGAGATTGACGATATCGCCTGTTTCAATACCCTGCGCCGCGATATCAGCCAGCACCGCTTCAAGCGCGGCGGCATTGCCATGGATGTCAGCTATGGCCGCGAAGCGCATCAGCTGCCCCGATAAGTCGAATAGCCATAAGGCGAGAGCAGCAGCGGCACATGATAATGCGCCGTCGTGTCGGAAATGCCGAAGCGGATCGGGATGACATCGAGAAAGGGCGGCTCGGTGAGCGCAAAACCCTTGGCCTTCAGATAATCCCCGGCATGGAAAAGCAACTCATATTGCCCGACCTGGAATTCGTCACCGATCAAGACCGGCCCGCCATCGACGCGCCCGTCGTCATTGGTGAAGACGGTCTTGATCAGCTCCGCCTCCTCGCCATTCATCCGCATCAGCTGGATGCGAAGCCCCTGGGCGGGTTTGCCGAGCGCTGTGTCGAGCACATGGGTGGTGAGGCCGGTCATATCTGGGGCTCCCGAATCACTAAGGGGGTCTCGAAGAAGAACTCCTCGAGATTGTTGCCGGGTCCGTCACGATCGACAACCAGGAAATCGCTGACCTTACCGATGGCGATCAAAGGATGATGCCAGGTGTTGCGGCGATAGTTCACGCCCTGGTGCGGGCCGGCCAGGAAGACCTGCGGCTCGCCAGGTCTGCCGTTCTCATCAGGCGACACCGCGACAAGGAATGGCCGCCCCGACAGCGGCGAAAAGCTCTGGCTGCCGAAGGGATGCCGCTCCATCATGCCGATCTCGTAAGGAAAGGCGCGCGGCTGGCCGCGGAAGATATTGACGATCACTCGCGCCCCCTCGCCTGTTACTTCGGGCGAAAACAGCGCGTGGAAACGTTCGGTCGTGCCGCCATTGATCAGCCGCATGGTCGAAGGATCGGCTTCGATGACTTCACCGAAAGGCGCGAAGGATTGGGCCGTCAGCGGACGGATGGGGAGGTCGATGGGCAAAGGGGTCATTCTCCCTGAAGATGCGGGTGGCGAAGCTGGTCGATCTGGCGGATGAGCCTTGGAAGATCAACCTGGACCGTATCCCAAATGATACGCCAATCGAGCCGGTCGTATTGATGGACCACAAGATTGCGCAAACCTCGCATCTTGGCCCAGGGAATCTCCGGTTGCTCAGAGCCAATGTCCGGAAACAGCGTCTGGATGCGCGCTGCAGCCGTCGCGATCAGCACGAAAGTCATGGCCACGGCGCGCTGGCGCAACAGGTCCGACTCGAACTCCTCGAAGCCTATGTCATCGAGGAAGCCAATGGCCTCACGTGCCGCATCTTCCATGTCGATAAGATTGTCGAGGAGGCGCTCCGCCGGCGTCATATGGCCCTGGCCTCAGACAAAATCCGATCACGCATACGCTCTTTTAAGCCGCCTGACGTTACGACATCCACCCGACAAGGCAGGAGATTCTCCATCTCCGCCTGCAACCCGCCGAGATCAAAGAGCGTCATTCCTGGAAGTCCATCGACGAGTATGTCCAGATCGCTGTCCGGCCCATCCTCGCCTCTCGCCACAGAACCGAAGACACGCGGGTTCGTCGCCTTGTGACGCGCCGTCACCTCGCGGATCGCCTGTCTGTTCTTGTCCAGCACCTCTGACGGTCGCATCGCGGATCTCCTCAACCAGCATTATAAGCCAAACGGGAAGCGCGAGAAAGCGGCAGGCTTACCCCCTAAAACGAAAACAGCGCCGGTGATTCCACCGGCGCTGCAATCATTGAACCCTAGCCTGAAATCAGGCGGCGTTCTTGGCGTAATCGGCCGTCGGCACTTCGGCGATCGTCTTCAGGACGACGGAAGCGATCTGGTAGGGGCAGCCCTGGGAGTTCGGGCGGCGATCTTCCAGGTAACCCTTGTAGCCGTTGTTCACGAAGGAGTGCGGAACGCGGATCGAGGCGCCACGGTCAGCAACGCCGTAGGAGAACTTGTTCCACGGCGCCGTCTCGTGCTTGCCGGTCAGGCGCAGGTGGTTGTCCGGACCGTAAACGTCGATATGCTCCTGCCAGTTCTTGGCAAAGGCCGCCATGAGGGCTTCGAAGTATTCCTTGCCACCAATCTCGCGCATGAACTTGGTCGAGAAGTTGCAGTGCATGCCGGAGCCGTTCCAGTCGGTGTCGCCGAGCGGCTTGCAATGGAATTCGACGTCGATGCCGTAGGTCTCGCAGAGGCGGAGCAGAAGGTAGCGAGCGATCCAGATTTCGTCGGCGGCGCGCTTGGAGCCCTTGCCGAATACCTGGAATTCCCACTGACCCTTCGCCACTTCGGCATTGATGCCTTCGTGGTTGATGCCGGCTTCGAGGCAGAGGTCGAGATGTTCTTCGACGATTTCACGGGCGACCGAGCCGACATTCTTGTAGCCGACGCCGGTGTAGTACGGGCCCTGCGGAGCCGGATAGCCCTGCTCGGGGAAGCCGAGCGGGCGACCGTTTTCGTAGAAGAAGTATTCCTGTTCGAAGCCGAACCAGGTGCCTTCGTCATCGAGGATGGTGGCGCGGCTGTTCGACGGATGCGGGGTGACGCCATCCGGCATCATGACTTCGCACATGACGAGAGCGCCGTTCGTGCGAGCAGGATCAGGATAAATGGCGACCGGCTTCAGCACGCAATCCGACGAGTGGCCTTCGGCCTGCATCGTGGAGGAGCCGTCAAAGCCCCAGAGCGGCAGCTGTTCCAGGGTCGGGAAGCTGTCGAATTCCTTGATCTGCGTCTTGCCACGCAGGTTCGCTACCGGCTTGTAGCCATCGAGCCAGATATACTCGAGCTTAAACTTGGTCATGGTGCTCTCTCTTCAGTCTCGCGCCATTCATGCGCAACAGAGGGGTGATTCTCCGGTTCGCCCGGGAGTCGGAGAAGAAAAAGCAGGAAGCGTGCCAGTTTGGCTGAGAGCAGCGAAACGCGGCCATTTTGTCGCAGGCGAGCGCCCGAATCCCGGGCATCAAACGCGCTTCTTTAACAGATTCACCTCACACTCACGGAACCAGAGGCCGGTATCCGGTGTTTCCAGAGCATCAAAGATCACGGAAACGCTGTGATGATTTTAAATTCATCACTTTTTCTGCATCAATACTGCCCACAAAATAGGCAATTTGCACTTTTCATGTGCATTTCAGTTTTAGACGTGCTAAGCATGGAGCATCGAGACAACACTCGGTGAAACGAGAGGTAGTAGCATGACAACGAACATCGTTCGGGAATCGGCGAAGATCTACGAATTCCCGGTGCGTGACCTGGCCCGGCTGAAAGCCATGCGTGAGCGCCAGACGCCGAAACCCGTGATCTATGAAAGCGGTTCGGCAAGCTGGTATCACGAGGAAGCGATCCGCGAAGCCGAACGGGCGCCGAAGCAGTAAACGCCATCAAGGCACATAAAAAGCCGCCCGCATTGCGGACGGCGAAAAGCATGCGACGAGCGGGCCTTTGCCCGCTCTTTTCGTATTCACCCTACATTCAGGCCTTCGTGCCGAACAACCGCAGGCGCATCACGCCACCGTCAGGATGCACGCCGATCCGCACATGCGTGACCGGACCGATCTTCTGGACCTGATCGCCCTCGTAGAAATGCTCGGCATCCATCTGCATCTTCTGCCGCGTCAGGATCGGCTGCCACTGTTCGGAGGCTGAAATCTCCGCATCGCTGAAGGTGTCGCCTGCATCAGGCAGATAGGCGCCGAGCAGCTCGCAGGTATCGGGGTAATTGCCCTTGTAGAAATGCGTGTCGATCAGGATGCGGTTGATCACACCGGCATGGCCAAGCCGGATGATCGCCCAGTCGTGGCCGGGACCACGGCGGCGCTTGGTCTCCCAACCATCGCCCATATTGGTGCCGCGGCCCGGCGACAGGATCTTGTCGGGATGGCCGTAATGGGCATCCGACCAGGCGAGCGATTTCGCGCCATGGAAGATATAGGCCAGATCGATCTCTTCCGAAGCCCCAACCTTTGACCAGTCGAAATGGGCCGCCCCATAGACACGCAGCCGCGCCACGCCGCCATCGGGATAGATGTGCAGGCGCAGATGCGTCCAGACTTTCGAACTGTCGGCATTGGCAAAGAAGTGCTGGGCAGACGCCCCGAGCGGCGACTTGACCAGAAGCTCCGTCCAGACCGTAGCATCGGTCGGGTCTCCCGCCTCGACGAAAGCCGCCTCGATCGAGCAATGGGGCGGATAATTGCCTGTGAAAAAGCGCGTATCGACGTCGAAACCGAAGATGCGGCCCGGCATGGCAAGCCGGATGACGGCATAGTCATGGCCCGGAACGCGCTTGCGGCGGCTTTCCCAGCCATCCATGTACTTGCCGTTGTCGTCGTAAAGATCCGGGTCGAATGTCGCCGGATCGTCGTTCAGCATGCGCGACAGCGGCGCAAAGAACTCGTCGGTCGAGAAGATGCCGGTCGCTCCGAGGCGCGCGGAGGCAAGGTTGACGGCGCCGGCGGCGAAATCCGGCAGGACGACGGTCGAAGTCTCAAGCATGTCAGTGTGTCTCCGGAAGCAGGCTTTCGAGACGAAGCCTGGCAATTTTCTCCACCTGCCGGCAGGCGGTGTCGAATTCCTGGTCGCGGGTATTGGATATGCGTGTTTCGAAGGCGGCGAGAATGTCGTCCTTCGTCAGGCCTTTGACCGCGATGATGAAGGGAAAGCCGAATTTCTCGACATAGGCCGTGTTGAGCTCGGTGAAGCGGGCGTGCTCGGCGGCCGAAAGCCGGTCGAGCCCGGCACCCGCCTGTTCGCGTTTGCTGTCTTCCGTGAGGTCACCGGCGATCGCGAGCTTGCCGGCGAGATCGGGATGCGCCCTGAGCACGCCGAGACGCTCTTCCAGGCTTGCCACGCGAAACATCGCGGCCAGCGCATCGTGTAGGTGACGCGCCGTGAGCGGCTCCTCGATCATGCCGGCAGTAAAAGCGCGCTCGGCGATGAAGGGCGAATGCTCGAATACGCCACCGAAACGCTGAACAAAGTCCGCTCTGTCCATTCGTTTATCCATCAAGACGTAAGGCCTCACCCAATCGAGGCAAGGCAGGGGAAGGATGCTTGCAGACACGCCGCGAAGCGATTTGCACCAAGGATTAGCCGAGCCCCCGGAGCTTGTCGAGTTTCCGCCAGAGACAATCATTTTCGCCGAAAGCGTTCAGAGCAACACCTTGCGGGCGCGCCGCGCCGGTCTATCTAAGACACTGCACTCCCAGATTTCCGAGAAAGGAATTCCCCATGCCGATAGCCAAAGGCTATGCCGCAACGGACGCCTCCAAGCCATTGGTTCCCTTCACCTTCGAGCGTCGCGAACCGAACGCGGACGACGTGGTGATCGAGATCAAGTTTTCCGGCATCTGCCATTCCGACATCCACCAGGCCCGCAACGAATGGGGCAACTCGACCTATCCCATGGTCCCCGGTCACGAGATCGCCGGCATCGTGACCGCTGTTGGCAGCAAGGTCACGAAATACAAGCTCGGTGACCGCGTCGGCGTCGGCTGCTTCGTCAATTCCTGCCTGCATTGCGAGCGCGACCTCTACCGCGAACAGTATATGCCCGATCTCGTCGGCACCTATAACTCGGTCGAGGCTGACGGCGTGACCCCGACGCAAGGCGGCTATGCCGATTCCATCGTCGTGCAGGAAGACTATGTTCTCTCCATCCCCGACAACATTCCGCTCGACAAGGCAGCGCCGCTGCTCTGCGCCGGAATCACGCTCTATTCGCCACTCAGCCATTGGAAGGCTGGTCCCGGCAAGAAGGTCGCCGTGATCGGCATGGGCGGCCTTGGCCATATGGGCGTCAAGATCGGCGCTGCCATGGGCGCTGATATCACCGTGCTCAGCCAGAGCCTGTCGAAAAAGGAGGACGGCCTCGCCTTCGGCGCCAAGGCATATTACGCCACCTCGGACGCCGAGACGTTCAAAAAGCTTACCGGCTCCTTCGACCTCATCCTCTGCACCGTCAGCGCCGAGATCGACTGGAACGCCTATCTCAGCCTGCTCAAGGTCGACGGCACCATGGTCCTGCTCGGCGTGCCGGAAAATCCGGTGCCCGTGCATGCCTTCGCGCTGATCGGCGGTCGCCGTTCTCTCGCCGGCTCGATGATCGGCTCGATCAAGGAGACCCAGGAGATGCTCGACTTCTGCGGCAAGCACGACATCACCCCGGAAATCGAGATCATCGACATCCAAGATGTCAACGAAGCCTATGAGCGCGTCATCAAGAGCGACGTGCGCTACCGCTTCGTCATCGACATGGCGAGCCTCGACAAGGACTGAGGCTGGTCAAGTTGACTGAATGCGAAGGGCCCGGTCAGCGCCGGGCCCTCAAGTTTCTGGAGAGGCTTACACCACACGCGACGTCATCCTCGGCCTTGTGCCGAGGATCTGCCGAGGTCGAACAAAATCAACGGTTGCAGATGCTCGGGACAAGCCCGAGCATGACGACCAAGGGGCCGACGACACTCACACCTGCAACTGATACCCGTTCCGCTCCGGAAACGGCCAGTCCGCGAGCAAGGCCATGTCCGGCCTGAAAATCTCCACCTTCAGCGGGTAACACTTGGCCACATCGCTCGAATGGCTGGCGCTGCAATCGCCGCCCGGGCAGGCCGAGAGTGCGCCCAAGAGATCGATCTCCGCGAACATTTCGAGGAAATCGCCGGGGCGAACCGGGCTTGCCTTCATGAAATACTGCTGGGTGTCGCGGGTAAAACCGGTGCACATGAAGACATTCAGCACGTCATGCACATGCGGCTCGGCGGCCTTGATGTCGATGCCCTGGTGCTGCGACAGCGCCCGGCAGAGGTTCGAATGGCAGCAATGATGGTAGTCGCCGCCGGACAAGAGCCGGTTGGTATAGGGGTCGCAGCGCGTGCCGATCACGTCATGCACACCGCCGCCGAATTCGTCGAAACCGTACCAGCCGAGCGTATCATGGCTGATCGTCGCCATGGGGCGCAGCGACGGCAGATTGCTCCAGAGACGATTGCCGGTTGTCACATGCGTCGCATGCAGCGCCCGCGTTTTGCCGGAAAAGAAACGCTCGGAGAGGTCGTTGGCGTTCCAGAGGTTGAGGTCGCCGACCTGCGGCCCCTCGATGCTGACGATGCGGAAGAAATGTCCCTTCGGCACCTCGAATGTGTTGCCCTCGCGCGGCTCAACGATCACCTCGCCGACCTTCTCCATCCTTGTCCGCGCCCGTTCCAGGATGGTCATGTCTGGGGCAACAAGCGATTCGACCGGATAGCAGACGACGGGTTTCACCGCCCGGCGAGCAGCCGCATCGGCGGGAACGGGGATCTTGGCGTTGAAGGGGGACATGGGAGGCTCCAGGGTCGGCATCAGGACGAGAGCCGCAAGGTGCCTCACAGTCTCCCTCAAGACAACTGCCTCTCTTCTTGCCCCATGGGCAAGTCTGACTTATTCATGAGCACATGAAACTGCCACCGCTCCCCACACTGCGCGCCTTCGAGGCTGCCGCCCGCCGCGAAAGCTTCCTGCAGGCCGCAACCGAACTCGGCATGACTGCCGCCGCCGTCAGCCAGCATGTGAAGGCGCTGGAGGATTGGCTGGGGCTTGCCCTCTTCGAACGCCGCCCGCGTGGTGTGCGCCTCACCGCCGATGGACGCGAACTCGGTGCCGCCTGCTCGGAAGGCCTCGGCCATATCGCCCGCGCCGCAGACCGGCTGACCGCCCGCAACTCCATGGCCCGTGCCAGCCTCGCCTGCATGCCTTCGGTCGTCACCCACTGGCTCGGCCCCCGCCTCCCCCGTTTCCGCGCAGCGCATCCCGAAATCCAGGTCTCGATCGTCTATCCGCTGGGCGCGCAGACCCCTGACGAAGCCGGCGCCGATCTGCTGATCTGTCACGGCAACCGCCCGCCGGGTCGGGCCGAGCGCATTCTCCCAGCCGCTACCCGGCCAACCTGTGCGCCGTCTTACCTCAAGAGGCACGGCCCGATCACCACACCCGCCGACCTCATGAACCAGCACCTGCTGCACGATGCCACCGAGGCCGCCTGGCAATCCTGGCTCGCCGCACGTGGCGTTCAAGGCCCGACACCCGCAGGACCGCTCTATGCCGATTTCAACCTGCTGGTCAGCTCGGTCCTCTCGGGCCTCGGCATAGGCCTCTGCCCGACCGCCCTGATCAGCGACCACCTGGCAACGGGCAGGCTGACAGTGCTGTTCGATGAAGCCGCCGACGAGGACAAGGCTTATTGGCTGCTGTCAGGCGCGGATCTGTCCGAGCCTGCCGCGGTCTTGCGGGATTGGTTGCGGGTGGAGGCGGACATGTCGCCTGCCACGATGTGAAACTCGGCATCGGCCCTTTCGTATTCCAGCCGGAATTCAGGGTTTTCCATGAGCTTCTTTTTCAAGTCCGCAAGCTTTGCCATTCCTTCACCTCAGCTGACCTTGCCCACGCGAAATCAATCCAAAAGTGTCTAGTGCGTTTCTTGACCAAAATATGCAGCACAAACCCGCAGCGTCAAACTTGGTGCGCAAAGGTTGCGGGCTGCTCAACCTTGAGCGGAAAGAGCTTCAAGCGCTCTGTCAAGTATACCAATGTTGAGCGCAGAGTTGGTGCGATTGTAATCAATATAAGCCTTGAGATCATTGACCGAAATGTCGCCCGTAATCAACCTTGGCTGCCCACCCGAAAAAGTGCCAAAATTCCGCATGTCAAAAAGCGAGTTGACGAGATCGGAATTCGCCGGGTCCCCGTATGCATTTCCGTCCTTGTCGTAAATCACCCCGTCGTGGATGGTACCACCAGTCGCCTGTTCGAACAGTTTGATATCTGAAGGCGACAGCCACTCGGCAGGGTTGACAACTCCCCTCGACATAGCGGCTGCGAGAGCAGGGCTTGCAATCCCAGCAGTGGTCGGGGTGCGGCTCAACGAAGCGTCCGGTGCATTCAAAGCATTTGCTGAAAGCGTCATGTTGAGATTTTGATGTGCGACGCTGCCCGAAACCCCTGGACCAACCGCATTGGGGGCATATGGCCTTGGAATGTCTTGCGGCGTCACTCCAGTCTCTTTGGGCAAACTGGGATACTGTGACGGGATCCGTATGTTGTATCGGTTAGAAATCTCCATGGCTGACCTCGACCTCCAAGTGGCTTCAATCAGCAGCGCTACACATCAACCCTTACGCGAAACTGCCCGCCCAATAAACCTATCCAATGGAGCCAAACCTCACCACGCCGGCTTGTGAAACTTGTGCCAATGCTCGGCGATCTCGATGCGCTTGGGCACCCAGACCTTCTCATGGCCAGTCACATAATCGATGAACCGCGCCAGCGCCGCAGCCCTCCCCGGTCGCCCAACGAGGCGGCAGTGCAAACCGACGGACATCATCTTCGGGCTGCCGTTTTTGCCCTCCTCGTAGAGCACGTCAAAGGCGTCCTTCAGATAGGTGAAGAACTGGTCGCCGGAATTGAAGCCCTGCGGTGTGGCAAAGCGCATGTCATTGGTCTCAAGCGTATAGGGGATGATCAGGAAGGGCTTGCCCTCGAGATCCGGCACCCAGAACGGCAGGTCGTCGGAATAATTGTCGGAGGAGTACATAAAGCCGCCCTCCTCCATGACCAGGCGCAGCGTGTTCATCGACGGTTTGCCCTGATACATGCCGAGCGGGTGCGAGCCGGTCAGTTCCTTGTGCAGGCGAACCGCCTCGCGGATATGCTCGCGTTCGACATCCTCTGGAAAATCCTTGTATTCGAGCCAGCGATAGCCGTGGCTGGCGATTTCCCAGTCCGCTTCCTTCATCGCGGCAACGGCTTCCGGATTTCGCGCCATGGCGAGCGTCACGCCATAAACGGTGACTGGAACCTTGCGCTCGGTGAACATCCGCCAGAGCCGCCAGAAGCCGGCGCGCGAGCCATATTCATAGATCGATTCCATGTTGAGATTGCGCTGCCCCGGCCAGGGCTGGGCGCCGACGATTTCCGACAGCAGGTTTTCCGAGGCCGGATCGCCATCGAGGATGTTGCTTTCGCCGCCCTCCTCGTAATTCACCACGAACTGCACCGCGATCCGAGCATCCCCCGGCCACTTCGGATCCGGAATGTCGCGGCCATAGCCTATGAGGTCGCGGGGATAGGGGGCAGTCGTCATCGGTTCACCTCTCGTATTTTGACGCGAGGCTATTGTCGGCGATGGCGCCTGTCGAGATGCAAATCGCGCATTTTGCTGCAACGCGAAGAGGTCAGGCGATCTTGCGGCTGGAAACCCGGCCCAAGGGATGCAGCGAATGCACGGTGAAGGGTGCGCCGCGCTCCGTTTCGATGAACAATGCCAGATTGGAAATGACGGCAGGTTCGGCGAGCACGGGATCGAAATGCGCCTTCAGGGCCTGCTCGATTCGCGGGAAATCGCGGGCGAGCAGCGGGCCGGTCAGCGTCATGTGAAAACGGAACTCGTCCATCACATAGGGATGCCCCCACCGGCTGAGATTGGTGAACTGCGGCGCCGAAAGTCGCTCGGGATTGCGGCGTTCGATTTCGGCTTCGGAAAGCGGCGCGCGAAAGGCGTCGAAGGCCTGGACGACGGATGCCGCGAGATGATCGACTTCCGGACAGGGACGCTCCAGGATCAGGCCAAACACCTCGCCGATCCGGCCGACCGACAGTCCTTCCAGCACGACAGGCTCCATGCGGCCGGCAAAATGCATCAATTCCCGGAGCAGCGAGGCCTCGCTTGATCCTTCGCTCAGGCGGAATGGTGCCTTGAAGGTGGAGTGAAAGCCGAAGCGGCGGGGAAGCGCTGTGTGAAAGGCGATCTCATGCACGCCGAGCCCCTTGAGGCCCGGATGCTCTTCCGCCTCGCCGGAAAACACGTTGCGACCAAGCCAGCGTGCCGCTGCATCGGCAAGCGGATCACGGGCAGGCGGCGTAAAGCAGATGGCATAGCGCATGTCGAGCACCTCGCACTGGCTCGCTACGGAACTTTAGAAGTTGCCGTTACAACCCGGTGGATAGGTGATTTGCATGACAGTATCACGAAGCGGGCGCCGCTATTTCTTGGCCATCCACCGCAAGGCTCCCTTTGATTTCAGGGTATTTCGGTAAATTCCTCACCACTTGCTTGATCCGTGGCCACCGAAACGTGATGGGAAAGCGAGAAGCTGTGAGGCAGCGGAAGCGTCTTCCCGTCCAGCGCATCAAGGGCAGCACCCGCCAGAAGATGGGCGATGCCGAAACTCACCTTGAAGCCGCCGGTCAGCGCATGGACATGCGGGTGATCGGGATGCGGCCCGACCATCGGGTCCCGGTCGATCGCCTTGGGCCGCAGCCCCGCCCAGCGCTCGATCACCTCCGCCGTCTCCAGAACGGGCGCGAGTTGCCGTGCCTCGGCAATCAGGGCGTCGAGCTGCACATCGGTCGAAAACGGGTCGTCATAGCGGTTCTCGCTGGTGCTGCCGATCGCGACAAACCCGCCCTCATGCGGCACGACATAGAGCCCGTCGAGATAAAGAAGCGGCAGGTCGGCAGCAAGATCGGCCTTCAACAGCGCCGCCTGCCCCTTGACGCCGCGCCCCAGCGGCTTGCGAAGAGCAGGACCGATCGTGTCGAGGAGCGAGAAGGACCCGACGCCGGCCGCCACCAGGAGATCACCGAAAGCGATCGACGCGCCATCGCTGAGCAGGACCTGCCTGCCATCAGCGTCAATCGACCGGACGGTCGCACCTTCGAGAATGCGCACCCGCCCCGTCTTCTGCAGACACGCCCGGATAGCCGTTGTGAGTGCGCGGGGTGAGACGCGCCCGGCAAATGTATCGAGGACGGCACCGGCCCCGCAGAATTCGCGCGACGGCCAGTCGGCAAACGGGCTCTCGTCCAGGACAGACCAGGCAAAGTCCCTGCCCTGCTGACACCAGTTCGTCAGGGCTTCCCGCGAATGCCGCTCGGCGA
>JARXAK010000021.1 GCA_029865885.1 Rhizobium sp.
CAAGATCGTCTCGATGATGCAGTTCAACATGTATCATCACTATACCGTCGACGAGCATCTGATCCGCACCGTCGAGGTGCTCTCCGAGATCGACAACGGCAAGGCGGAGGAGATCCATCCGCTCGCCAACAAGATCATGCCTGAGATCGAGGATCGCCAGACGCTTTATGTCGCGATCCTCCTGCACGATATCGCCAAGGGCCGCCAGGAGGATCACTCCGTCGCCGGCGCCAAGGTGGCACGCAAGCTCTGCCCGCGTCTCGGCCTCTCGCCCAAGCAGACCGAAATGGTCGCCTGGCTGATCGACCAGCATCTCCTGATGTCCATGGTCGCCCAGACGCGTGACCTGCATGACCGCAAGACGATCACCGACTTTGCTGAAAAGGTGCAGTCGCTTGACCGGCTGAAGATGCTGCTGGTGCTGACGATCTGCGATATCCGCGCCGTCGGTCCCGGGGTCTGGAACGGCTGGAAAGGCCAGCTGCTGCGCACGCTCTATTATGAGACCGAGCTCCTGCTCTCGGGCGGCTTCTCCCAGGTCTCCCGCAAGGAGCGCGCCAAACATGCCGCCGAGCAGCTCACCAAGGCGCTCGAAGGCTGGAGCCAGAAGGACCAGCGCACCTATACCAAGCTGCACTACGAGCCTTACCTGCTCTCCGTCGATCTCGAAGACCAGGTGCGCCACGCCCACTTCATCCGCCAGGCCGACAAATCTGGCCAGGCGCTGGCGACCATGGTGCGCACCCACCAGTTCCATGCGATCACAGAAATCACCGTGCTCTCGCCCGACCATCCGCGCCTGCTCTCGATCATCGCCGGTGCTTGTGCTGCTGCCGGTGCCAACATTGCCGACGCGCAGATCTTCACGACGTCAGACGGCCGCGCGCTCGACACGATCCTGATCAACCGCGAGTTCCCGATCGACGAGGACGAGATGCGCCGTGGTGCGACCATCTCCAAGATGATCGAGGACGTGCTGTCCGGCCGCAAGCGCCTGCCCGAAGTCATCGCCACCCGCTCCAAGGGCAAGAAGAAGAACAAGACCTTCCCGGTCCAGCCGGACGTGCGCATCTCCAATGCGCTCTCCAACAAGTTCACCGTCATCGAGGTGGAATGCCTCGACCGTATCGGTCTTCTCGCCGAGATCACCGCAGCCCTTTCGGACCTTTCGCTCGACATTCAGTCGGCCCGCATCACCACCTTCGGCGAAAAGGTTATCGACACCTTCTACGTCACCGACCTCGTCGGCCAGAAGGTGACCAACGAGAACCGACAGGCCAATATCGTGGCAAGGCTGAAGCCCGTCATGACGGACCAGCCGGACGAGCCGAAGGATCACAACAAGGACCAGCCCTTGGCCGGCACCGTCACGACCCTGCCGCAGTCGCGCAGCATCGTGCCGCCGAAAAAGGCCAGGGCGTGAGAGAATGAGCCTCGTCAAGAAATTCATGACCGTCGGCGGAGCGACGCTCGGCAGCCGCGTTTTCGGTTTTGCCCGCGAAACCCTGATGGCGGCAGCGCTCGGCACAGGCCCCGTCGCCGACGTCTTCTACGCCGCCTTCCGCTTTCCCAATCTCTTCCGCCGGCTGTTTGCCGAGGGCGCTTTCAACGCGGCTTTTGTGCCGCTTTTCGCCAAGGAGATCGAGGCCAACGGCATCGACGGCGCCAAGCGCTTTTCGGAAGAGGTCTTCGGCGTCCTCTTCTCCGTCCTGATGATCCTCACCATCGCCATGCAGCTGTCGATGCCGCTGCTCGTCCGATGGATCATCGCGCCGGGCTTTGCCGACGATCCGGAAAAGTTCGATCTGACAGTGCGTCTCGCGGTCGTCATGTTCCCCTATCTGATGTGCATGTCGCTGACGGCCATGTTGAGCGGCATGCTGAACTCGCTGCATCACTTCTTCGCAGCCGCCATCGCCCCAGTTTTCCTCAATGTGCTGATGATCGGCGCGCTCGGCTGGGCGCTCTGGACCGGTGCCGATCCCGCCGCCACGGCATGGGCGCTCTCATG
The DNA here is from genome assembly GCA_029865885.1 of Rhizobium sp. Taxonomy (GTDB): domain Bacteria; phylum Pseudomonadota; class Alphaproteobacteria; order Rhizobiales; family Rhizobiaceae; genus Allorhizobium. The sequence continues at coordinate 2,012 of JARXAK010000021.1, forward strand.
GTCCGTTCTCGGTGCCGGTCTGTTGCAGATGGCCGTCGTCTATCTCGGCGTCCGCCATGCCGGCATCCGCATCGGCTTCAAACGTCCGCGCTTCACCCCGAACGTCAAGCGCCTGCTGGTGCTGGCCGTGCCCGCTGCCGTGACCGGCGGCATCACCCAGATCAACCAGCTGATCGGCCAGGCCATTGCCTCCACCAAGGAGGGTGCGATCGCCGCCCTGCAATATGCCGACCGCATCTACCAGCTGCCGCTCGGCGTGGTCGGCGTCGCCGTCGGCGTCGTGCTCCTGCCGGAGCTCGCCCGCGCGCTGAAGGGCGGGCATATGAAGGAAGCGGAAGGCATTCAGAACCGCTCGATCGAGTTCGTTCTCTTCCTGACGCTGCCGGCCGCTGCCGCCATCTGGGTCCTCTCCGACGAAATCATCCGCGTGCTCTATGAACGCGGCGCCTTCTCCGAGCAGAACACCGCCGTCGTCGCCTCGATCCTCGCCATCTATGGCATCGGCCTGCCCGGCTTCGTGCTGATCAAGGCCCTGCAGCCGGGTTATTACGCCCGCGAGGACACCAAGACCCCGATGCGCTTCACCATGGTCTCGGTCGCGCTCAACACGGGCCTTGCCATCACGCTTTTCCCGATTTTCGAGGAAAGCGGCATTGCCATTGCCGAAGCCTCCGCCGGCTGGATCAATGCCATCCTGTTGTTTTCGGTTCTGCTCTGGCGCGGTCACCTGATCTTCGAATGGTCGCTGCTGACGCGCACGCTCCGCCTGATGATCGCCTCTGCGATCATGGCGGTTCTGCTCGTCTACCTCTCCGATCGGTGGTCCGCCTGGCTACAGCCGTCGAGCCCACTGTTCGATCAGCTGCTGGCGCTGGGTGGGCTGATTGCAATCGCCATGCCTGTCTATTTCGGCATCGCCTTCCTGATCGGTGGCGCCGACTGGCGCCTGGTCAGACGCAGCCTGAAGCGCCGGAAGAAGACAGCTGACGAGGCCGCAGGGACCTCAGCCGACCCGGATCAGCAATAGGTCCAGGTCCGCTTCGGCCCGATATCGACATGCACGATGCCGTTGCAGTAGCGCCCGATGCCGCCAATGCCCGGTGCGGTGCGGGCGGCTGCGACGATCTGTTTCTCCGAGACGCCGGGCACGCGGATATCGGCAGCAAAACAGTGGCTGTGTTGGGATTTTCCCGAGCGTGGTCGATGCCCCGAGGTGACGATCGGCTTCTTGCCGGTCTTCTTGGCGATGTGCGCGAGGATGCCCTTCAGCTCGTCGGGAAAGCAGTTGGCTTTGACGCTCACCCGCTGCAGCGTATAGGCGACCGTGGTGTCGTGTTTCATGAAAAAGTGCCGCTTCTTCTTCTCCACGGCCTCGACGGGGGAGATGAGGGCGAGCGAAAGAATGCAGCCGAGCGCGACGCGAAACAAAGTGCGCATGAGTGACCTTGTGGAATGAGTTTGTTATTTTGAGCGATCCAGATCGCTTGCGGCGGTTTTTTATTCCGGAGAATGTGGCGATTTTGGTGCGCTTTGCTCATTTGTGCTCTTCAGCGGCTCATCAGGCCGTGAATTGCGCGTTCCTGCGCCTCGCCAATCCATTCCCTAAACCCCTCGATTCCGGGAGGAAATTTCCCTATGCGTGACATTGAGGACGTCTTCGTCACACATCGAACGGAAAGTACGATTTCATGAGTAGAAACAGCCTCTTTCTCGTCAGCCTTGTCGTCGATAGCTATGATCGCGCCAAGGCCTTCTATTGTGACAGCCTCGGCTTCGACTGCGTGGAAGACACGGCAATGCCTGATGGCAAGCGCTGGCTGGTGGTCCGTCCGAGGGGCGGCGAGGGTGCATCGCTCCTGCTCGCCGAGGCCATTGATGGGCCCCAGCGCGCGGCCATTGGCAACCAGACCGGAGGTCGTGTCGGGTTCTTCCTGCGGACGGACGATTTCGCCCGCGATCACCAGCGCTTTCGTAAGGCCGGCGTCGTTTTCCGCGAGGCGCCGCGCCACGAGCCCTATGGCACCGTCGCCGTCTTCGAGGACCTCTACGGCAATCTCTGGGATCTGATCGAGCCGGCGCGCAGTTGAACGCTCGCGTCCGTCGAAGTGAGCGCTTGATTGCGCCCCGCCTGCCGTGCATAAGCCGTGACCGACACGCGATCGTAAGATCGGGCCCTCCACCAGCCTGTTGAGGACAAAAATGACTGAGTTCAAGCCGCTGGTCTTCTCCGGCGTACAGCCGACCGGCAATCTCCATCTCGGCAACTATCTCGGTGCGATCAGAAAGTTCGTCGCGCTGCAGGAGAACAACGACTGCATCTACTGCGTCGTCGACCTGCATGCACTGACGGCGCAGTTGGTCCACGAGGACATGGCGACCCAGATCCGCTCGATCACGGCCGCCTTCCTGGCTGCCGGCATCGACCCGAAGAAGCACATCGTCTTCAACCAGTCCCAGGTGCCGCAGCATGCGGAACTCGCCTGGATCTTCAATTGCGTCGCCCGCATCGGCTGGATGAACCGGATGACCCAGTTCAAGGACAAGGCCGGCAAGGACCGCGAGCAGGCCTCGCTCGGTCTCTACGCCTATCCGAGCCTGATGGCCGCCGACATCCTCGTCTACCGTGCGACCCACGTGCCCGTCGGCGAAGACCAGAAGCAGCATCTGGAACTTGCCCGCGACATTGCCATGAAGTTCAATATGGACTTCAACGAGAAGATCCGCCCGACGGGGCTCGGCATCGACATCAAGGTCGGCGAAGAGCCGGTGCATGCCTATTTCCCGATGGTGGAGCCCCTGATCGATGGCCCCGCGCCGCGCGTCATGAGCCTCAAGGACGGCACCAAGAAGATGTCGAAGTCGGATCCCTCCGATTTGTCGCGCATCAACCTGATGGATGATCAGGACGCGATCTCGAAGAAGATCCGCAAGGCCAAGACCGACCCCGATGCGCTGCCGAGCGAGACGGAAGGTCTGAAAGGTCGCCCGGAAGCGGACAACCTCGTCGGTATCTTCGCAGCACTCGCCGACAAGTCGAAGGCGGATGTGCTTTCCGAATTCGGCGGCCAGCAATTCTCGGTCTTCAAGCCGGCGCTGATCGATCTCGCGGTCGAGGTTCTAGCCCCGATCAATGCCGAGATGCGCCGTCTCATGGAAGACCCCGGCCATATCGATGCCGTCCTTCGCGACGGCGGTGAGCGTGCCCGCACGCGGGCCGAAAAGACCATGAACGAAGTCCGCGACATCATCGGCTTCGTGCGATAAGGTCATCCCGTGGGCAGGTCTTCAGCGGGCCTGTCCATGACATCAGGCTCCATTTTCAGCGGCGGGGTTCTCCATGGTTTCAGCGCGTCTGTCACGTCTTGAAGGTCACCGCCGCAAGTTCATGGCGGTGATCGACAACACCCCGGAATGCTCGCGTGCGGTTCATTATGCCGGCCGCCGCGCCAAGAATTCCAATGGCGGACTGGTGCTGATCTACGTGATCCCCGATGGGGACTTTCAGCAATGGCTGGGCGTCGAGGAGATCATGCGGGCCGAGGCACGCGAAGAGGCGGAAGCCATCATGGCCAAGGCCGCCCAGACCGTGCGGGACACCATCGGCGTCGAGCCGGAGATCGTCATCCGCGAAGGCGGCTCCTTTGCCGAGATCAACGGCCTGATCGAGGAAGATCGCGACATCGCCATCCTCGTTCTCGCAGCCGGCTCCACCAAGGAAGGGCCTGGCCCGCTCGTCTCCATGATCGCCGGACGGGGGGCAGCCTTCCCGATCCCGGTCACGGTTCTGCCGGACACGCTGACCAATGAGGAAATCGACGCGCTCTGCTGATTTCAACATCCTGGAGATCGTGTCTTGAAGATGCGGCCCGCAGGGTCTATTTTGGAAGTATTCTAATCTTTAGCGGTGTCATCGCCGCCCGGAGGCCTACATGTTCATCCAGACGGAAGCCACGCCGAACCCGGCGACCCTGAAATTCCTCCCCGGCAAGGTGGTCATGGAAACCGGCACCGCCGAATTCCGCGACGCCAGCAGCGCGGCAGCCTCGCCGCTCGCCGCGCGCATTTTCGCCGTCCCCGGCGTCACCGGCGTCTTCTTCGGCTACGATTTCGTCACCGTCTCCAAGGACGGCCCGGAATGGCAGCATCTGAAGCCGGCGATCCTCGGCACGATCATGGAGCATTTCATGAGCGGCGCCCCGGTCATGGGCACGGCCTCGACCTCGGCGGAAGTCGATGGCGACGAAGAATTCTTCGATGCCGGCGACGAGACCATCGTTGCCACCATCAAGGAACTGCTCGAAACCCGCGTCCGCCCTGCAGTCGCGCAGGATGGCGGCGATATCACCTTCCGTGGTTTCAAGGACGGCAAGGTGTTCTTGAACATGAAGGGCTCCTGCGCCGGCTGCCCGTCCTCGACGGCGACCCTGAAGCACGGCGTGCAGAATCTGCTGCGCCACTTCGTTCCGGAAGTGCAGGAAGTCGAAGCGGTCTGATTGGACCGGACTGGAGACGAGATGATCGTTCTTGCGATCGATACGGCGGGTGTGGACTGCGCAGCCGCCGTTTTTGATTCCGATAGCGGCAAGCTGCTCGGTCGCGTCAGCGAAACCATCGGTCGTGGCCATGCCGAACGGCTGATGGCGATGATCGACGAGGCGCTGGCCGAGGCCGGGCTCACGTTCGCCGATGTCAACCGCATCGGCGTCACCGTCGGCCCCGGTTCCTTCACCGGCATCCGCGTCGGCGTCGCCGCCGCCCGTGGTCTGGCATTGGCGCTCGGCGTGGAATGTGTCGGGGTCTCCACGCTGGAGGTCCTGGCTCAGACCGCACCCGAAACCGACAAGCCGGTTCTGGCCGCGATCAACGCCCATCGCGACGAAGTCTATGCCCAGAGCTTTGAGGCTGGCATTCCCCAGGGGGAGCCGCTGCTCCTCGAACTTGACGACTATCTCGCCCGCGCCGCCATCGCTGGCACCGTCCTGGTCGGCTCCGCCTCGGCCCTCGTCGCCGAGCGCAGCGCCGAAACCGGGCCGGATCACTACCCGATCGAGATCGTTGCCCGCATTTCAGCAAGGGCGAAAGCTCAGGGCAAGCCGAAGCCGCTTTATCTGCGCGGACCGGATGCGAAACCGCAGACCGGATTTGCCGTATCGAGAGCCTGACATGCGCGACAGCCTGTTCTACCGCCAGCCCGAATTCGAAATCGTCCCCATGACCTCGGACCATTGCCGCGCAGTCGCCGAACTGCATGGCCAGCGCTTCCCGCGCGCCTGGGGCGATGGCGAATTCTTAAGCCTGCTTCTCCAGCCCAACAGCTTCGGCTTCGCCGCCTGGCAGACCAATACGCTGATCTTCAAGGCGCCGCTGTCAGGCTTCGTTCTGGCACGCGAGGTGGCCGGTGAGGCCGAGATCCTGACGATTGCGGTCAGCGAAAAGGTCGGGCGCTTCGGCCTCGGCTGGCGCCTCATGCAGGCGGCTCTGCGGGAAGCCAGGGGCAGGGGAGGTGAAGCCATGTTTCTGGAAGTCGATGACGGCAACCAGGCAGCGCTCGGCCTCTATCGCAAGCTCGGTTTCGAGAAGGCCGGCGAGCGCCCGGCCTATTACACGGATGACAATGGACGCCGGTCCTCCGCGCTTGTCATGCGCCGCGATCTTCGCTAACCCGGCGATTGGACGAACCGATTATCTCCGGATATGCTGCCCCCATGAACGACGCCTTGAAATCGCTGGAAGCGCTGTGTGCCGAACGGGGCATGCGCATGACCGAGCAGCGCCGTGTCATCGCCCGGATTCTGGAAGACTCCGACGATCATCCCGACGTCGAGGAGCTCTATCGCCGCTCCTCCAAGGTGGATGCCAAGATCTCGATCTCGACCGTCTATCGCACGGTCAAGCTCTTCGAAGACGCAGGCATCATCGAGCGCCACGACTTCCGCGACGGTCGTTCCCGCTACGAGACAGTACCCGAAGAGCATCATGACCACCTGATCGACCTGAAGACTGGCACCGTTGTCGAATTCCACTCCCCGGAAATCGAGGCGCTGCAGGAGCGGATCGCCCGTGAGCACGGCTTCCGCCTCGTCGGCCACCGTCTCGAGCTTTACGGCATCCCCCTGTCGAAGGATGAGAAGTAAGCCGATGTCCGCCATGCCAGCGAGGCTCGCGTGATCAACTGGCTGAGGGTCGGCATTTACCTCGTCGTGCTGCTGCTCGTCTCGGGCCTGCTGATTCCGCTCCAGCTCCTGGCACTTCGCTTCGACTGGCCGCTCCGCCGCCGCATGCCGCGCTATTGGCATCGCATGGCACTCTGGTTCCTTGGCATTCGCGTGCATGTCCACGGCACGCTTGAAACGCGCCGTCCGCTGATGATCGCCGCCAACCACGCTTCCTGGAAGGATATCCTCGTCCTCGGCTCGATCGCCGATGTCGTCTTCATCGCCAAGACGGAGGTCGCCTCCTGGCCCCTCTTCGGCTTCCTCGCCAAGCTGCAGAAGACGATCTTCGTCGTGCGCGAGGAAAAGCGCCGCACCGGTGATCAGGTGAACGAGATCGCTGCCCGCATGGCCGATGGTGAGATCGTCGTGCTGTTCCCGGAAGGCACGACCTCCGACGGCAACCGCATCCTCGGCATCAAGTCCTCCCTCTTCGGCGCCGCCGCCGCTGCCCTGCCGGACGACGAGGATGGTGTGGTCCATGTCCAGCCGGTCGCCATCGCCTATACCCGCGTCCAGGGCATGCCCATGGGGCGCTACCATCGCCCCATCGCAGGCTGGCCGGGCGATATCGGCCTGATGGAGCATCTGATCGGCGTGCTGCGCGCCGGCGCGATCGATGTCGATATCACCTTCGGCGAGACCGTGGACTTCAAGAAGGGCGATAGCCGCAAGACGCTCGCCGCCCGCATCGAGGAACAGCTGCGCACGATGCTGCTCTCCCATCTGCGCGGCCACCGCGGACGCCGAACTGGTTAGACAATTTTTCAGTTTAATCGCGGACCGAAAACCACTAAATAGCGCGGCATGACCCAGGAAACCGCGAGCCTCTCAGATACCCCGGCGCCGGGCGCCAATACGCGCAAGGTCTTCATCAAGACCTATGGCTGCCAGATGAACGTCTACGACAGCGGCCGCATGGCCGATGCCCTGGCGGCGGATGGTTATGCCCCGACGGAAGTCATGGAAGAGGCCGATCTCGTCCTGCTCAACACCTGCCATATCCGCGAAAAGGCGGCCGAAAAGGTCTATTCGGCGCTTGGCCGCCTGCGCGAGCACAAGAAGGTGCGCGCGGCGGAAGGCAAGGAATTCATGATCGGCGTCGCCGGCTGCGTGGCCCAGGCGGAAGGCGAGGAGATCTCCCGCCGCGAGCCGGCTGTTGACGTCGTCATCGGCCCGCAGACCTATCACCGCCTGCCACAGGCGCTGCACAAGGCCCGCGCCGGTGAGCGCGTGGTCGACACCGAATATGCGCTGGAAGACAAGTTCGAGCACCTGCCCGATCCGACCAAGGTCATCGGCAAGCCGCGTTCGGTCACGGCTTTCCTCACGGTCCAGGAAGGCTGCGACAAGTTCTGCACTTTCTGCGTGGTGCCCTATACCCGTGGCTCCGAAGTTTCGCGCCCGCTCACGCAGCTGCTCACGGAAGCCCGTCGCCTTGTGGATAGCGGCGTGCGCGAGCTGACCTTGCTCGGCCAGAACGTCAACGCCTGGCATGGCGAAGACGAGAAGGGCAGGGCGATCGGCCTCGGCGACCTCCTCTACAAGCTCGCCGAAATCCCGGGCCTTGCCCGGCTGCGTTATACGACGAGCCATCCGCGCGACATGGATGATCGTCTTATCGAGGCGCATCGCGATCTCAGGATGCTGATGCCCTATCTGCATCTGCCTGTTCAGGCTGGCTCCGACCGGATCCTCAAGGCGATGAACCGCCGCCACAAAGCGTCCGAGTATGTCGCCCTCATCGAGCGCATCCGCTCCGTCCGTCCGGATATCGCTTTGTCTGGCGATTTTATTGTCGGCTTCCCCGGCGAAACGGAGGCCGATTTCGAAGACACGATGGCTCTCGTGCGCGAAGTGAACTACGCGCAGGCTTATTCGTTTAAGTACTCCACAAGGCCCGGAACACCGGGTGCCGATCTGCCCGATCACGTGGCCGAGGATGTGAAGACTGAACGCCTGGCGCGGCTCCAGGCGCTGTTGCTCGACCAGCAGCAGGCCTTCATGCAGTCGATGATCGGCAAGACCATCGATCTGCTCCTGGAGAAGCCGGGTCGCATGCCGGGACAGCTGATTGGACGTTCTCCCTGGCTGCAGTCTGTGAATGTTGATGCAAAGTCATCGCAAATCGGTGACATTATACAGGTACGAATCACCGCAGCCGGCCCAAACAGCTTGTTTGCCGAGGTGGCAGAGGGTTAGAGTGAGGGCCTGAACCTGATCGCAACAGGAGCCTGATCGCTTGAACGCAACAGAAGTGGTTTCTTCACCCTCGCGCAATGTCCGCAACCCTGCGACCGACGCCAATCACTTCATCTTGACGTTCGAGAATAACAGGCTTGCGAGCGAGCTCTTCGGACAATTCGACCAGCATCTGAAACTGCTCGAGCAGCGCCTCCAGATCGAGGCCCGTGCCCGCGGCAATTCCGTTGCCATTACAGGCGAGTTGCAGGCGACCAACCAGGCCCGCCGCGCGCTCGATTTCCTCTATGCCCGCCTCCAGAGCGGCGGCGCGGTCGAAGCCTCCGACGTCGAAGGTGCAATCCGCATGGCGGTGGCCGCCGACGACCAGCTCTCCCTGCCGACGCTGGAGCGCAAGGCCAAGCTGTCGATGGCGCAGATCTCCACCCGCAAGAAGACGATCGCTGCCCGCACGCCGACCCAGGACGCCTATATGCGTGCGCTGGAGCGGTCCGAACTCGTGTTCGGTGTTGGCCCGGCGGGCACCGGCAAGACCTATCTCGCGGTTGCCCATGCAGCCCAGCTTCTGGAGCGTGGCGTCGTCGACAAGATCATCCTGTCGCGCCCGGCTGTCGAAGCCGGCGAGCGCCTCGGCTTCCTGCCAGGCGACATGAAGGACAAGGTCGATCCCTATCTGCGTCCCCTCTATGATGCGCTGTACGACATGATCCCCGGCGACAAGGTCGAGCGCGCGATCACCGCCGGCGTCATCGAGATCGCACCGCTCGCCTTCATGCGCGGTCGCACGCTCGCCAATGCCGCCATCATCCTGGACGAAGCGCAGAACACCACATCGATGCAGATGAAGATGTTCCTCACCCGTCTGGGTGAAAACGGACGGATGATCATCACCGGCGACCCGAGCCAGGTCGATCTGCCGCGCGGCGTGACATCCGGTCTCGTCGAGGCGCTCAACGTGCTGAAGGGCGTCGAAGGCGTGTCAGTCGTGCGCTTCAAGGATACCGATGTGGTGCGCCACCCGCTTGTCGGCCGCATCGTGCAGGCCTATGACGCCAAGTACAAGGTACAGGACGAGAGCGAGCAGAGCGAGCACTAAAGCCCGCTCTGCGATCAAACGATGAGCCAGTTGGATATACAGATCGCCGTCGAAGCTGACGGTTGGGCAGACGAGACCGCGCTGGAGGCCTTGGCCTCCCGCGTTCTCGGCACAGCCGAAACATATATGGCAGCGAAGGAAGGGCAGCCCTTTCCGAAGCAGCTGACAGAGGTCTCGCTCGTCTTTGGTGACGACGACATGATCCGCGAGATCAACGCGGAGTGGCGCAACAAGGACAAGCCAACCAATGTCCTGTCCTTCCCCGCCTTTCCGCTGACGCCGGGCAAGATGCCCGGCCCGATGTTGGGCGACATCATCATCGCCCGCGAGACGGTGGAGCGGGAAGCGGTGGAGCTTGAAAAAAGCTTCGAGGATCATCTGACCCACTTGATGGTTCATGGATTTCTGCATCTTTTCGGCTACGACCACATCGAAACTGATGATGCCGAGAAAATGGAAGCGCTGGAGACTCGCATTCTGGCGGAACTTGGCCTATCTGACCCCTATGCGGGGCAGGACCCCATCTGATAGTCTGGAACAATGACCGATTTTGCGACGAAGTCTGGCCCTGAGGCCAAAGAGAGTAACGAGGGATCGTCTTCGGACGAGGGCAGTAGTCCTTCCCGAGCGGAAAGCTCGGCCCGACAACATCCTTCCTTCTGGGCCCGCCTGGGCCGTATCCTGAAGCCCTCATCCTCGACCAGCCTGCGTGAGGATCTGACGGTCGCGCTCAATGCGGACGCGAGTTTGGGCGAGGCCTTCACGCCCGAAGAGCGGGCGATGCTCAACAACATTCTGCGCTTCCGCGAGATCCGCGTTGAGGACATCATGGTCCCGCGCGTTGACATCGAAGCGGTCGATCAGAGCGTGACCATCGGCGAACTGATGACCATCTTCGATGTGTCCGGACGTTCGCGCATGCCCGTTTATGCCGATACGCTGGACGATCCGCGCGGCATGGTCCACATCCGCGATCTCTTGTCCTATGTCACCAAGCAGGCCCGCAGCCGTAAACGCGTGGCGACGAAAGCAGCGGCGGCGGCCAATGGCAGCGACAAGGTCGAAAAGCCGACCAAGCCCAAGATGGACTTCGACCTCGCCCGCATCGACCTCAGCAAGACGGTCGCCGAAGCCGGTATCATCCGCTCCATCCTCTTCGTGCCCCCCTCGATGCTCGCCTCCGATCTGATGAGCCGCATGCAGGCCGCCCGCACCCAGATGGCTCTTGTCATCGACGAATACGGCGGGACAGACGGTCTCGTCAGCCATGAAGACATCGTCGAGATGGTCATCGGCGACATCGATGACGAACACGACGACGAAGAGGTCATGTTCAGCCGTATCTCGGACGACGTGCTCGTCGCCGATGCCCGCGTGGAGCTCGAGGAGATCGCCGAAGCGATCGGCCCGGATTTCGACATCGCCGATCGTCTTGAAGATGTCGACACGCTGGGCGGTCTGATCTTCTCCGCACTCGGCCGAATCCCGGCGCGGGGTGAGGTCGTGCAGGCGCTACCCGGCTTCGAGTTCCATATTCTCGATGCTGATCCCCGTCGCATCAAGCGTGTCCGTGTTGCCCGCAAGCGGGCCGGCGCCCGCCGCCGCTCGACGACCAAGGGTGACGTCGAGATGCGGGCGGATGAGCCTGTCGAGGCCAAGGCTCCGAAGGCCGCAGCCGCAGCCATGGGTGAGGCTGCACCGAAGGCCCGCACGAAGGCACCGGCGAAGCCCCGGGCTCCGAAGGTCGATACACCCGCCGCCGAGCCGCTCCCGGAAGCACCTCAGGCCGAGGTGGAAAGCGCCGAGCGGCTGTCATCCTGACGGCCGCTGACCTCTGCGCCGAATAGCGCGACATCTCCCCCGTTTTTTGGGAGACTGCCGGCGATTGATTCGCGGTCGTAAGGGGTGGACATGCAGGCTTTGGCAGCGAGGATCCTGCTGTTGTGGGGCGTCAGACGAGCAGGGCTCGCGGTTCTCGCAGGTGCGATCGGGGCGCTCGCCCTTCCGCCCTTCGACATTTTCGCCTCAATGTTCGTCTCCTTCACGCTGCTCGTCTGGCTGTTGGATGGCGCCACGGGCAATGCCGAGACCGGCAGGGCGGGGCTGTCCTCCTCCTTCTGGACGGGCTGGTTTTTTGGCCTTGGATACTTTGTCTGCGGCCTCTGGTGGCTCGGCAATGCTCTCCTTCTGGAGGCCGATGAATTTGCCTGGGCGATCCCGCTTGCGGTCCTCGGGCTTCCCGCCGTGCTCGCCATCTTCTACGGGCTGGCGACGATGCTTGCCCGGCTTCTCTGGTCCGATGGCATAGGCCGCATCGCCGCCCTCGCAGCCGCCTTTGGCTTCGTCGAATGGCTTCGCAGCTTTGTCGCGACCGGGTTTCCCTGGAACGCGATCGGCTATGCCGCAATGCCTGTTCCGCTGATGATGCAGTCGAGCCATGTGCTTGGCATCCTTGCCATGACGCCGCTCGCCGTCTTTGTCTTCGCCGCCCCTGCGCTGCTCGGCACGCGCCGTGGGGCATGGCCGGGCCTGTTGCTCGCTGCAGGCCTTCTCGTCGCCCATTTCGGCTACGGCGCCTTCCGTCTTTATGTTGCGCCGATGCAAGCGACGGACACGACGCTCACAGTCCGTCTCGTGCAGCCATCGATCGATCAGTCGCAGAAGATGGAGAATACCGACCGGATCGGGATCTTCGAGAAACACCTGGCGCTGACGGCCGCACCGCCGGAACAGGGCAAGCCTCGACCGGATGTCATCGTCTGGCCGGAAACCTCCGTTCCCTTCATTCTCACGGAAAATCCGGATGCTCTGGCGCGGATCGGCGATGTGCTTGAGGATGGCCAGATACTGCTCACCGGCGCCGTGCGGGCGGAGGAGCGCGGCGCGGGTCAGGTGCCGCTCTATTACAACGCGGTCTACATGATCGACGACAAGGGCCAGATCCTCGGCGCCAGCGACAAGGTTCACCTGACACCTTTCGGCGAATACGTCCCCTTTGAGGATCTGCTGCGCCAGTTCGGCATCGAGGAGCTGATCAGCCTGCCCGGAGGCTTTACTGCCGCTGCAAGCCGGGTGCCGCTGAGGCTTCCCTCGGGCATCGCGCTCTATCCACTGATTTGCTACGAGGCGATCTTTCCGTCCGAGGTCGCACCCGATCTGGCCGGTGCGAGCGTCATCCTGAACGTCACCAATGATGCCTGGTTCGGGTCAACACCTGGGCCATATCAGCACTTCCTGCAGGCGCGATTGCGGGCCGTGGAGGCCGGCGTCCCCCTCATTCGCGTCGCCAACAGCGGCATTTCGGCGGTCATCGACCCCTATGGGCGTGTCATCGAGGGACTTTCACTCAACGCCGTTGGGGCTACAGATGCAACCCTTGGTGTGCAATCTGTACCAAAACGAGACAGGTACAATCACCTTTTAAACCTTTGGTTGGTGCTGGTTTTGATGACGATGATGGCGATGGTTTCTAGTCTGGGTTTTATTAGGCGGAAGAATTGACCAAAAACCCCTAAAATTGCATAGTGGCTCAGACCGGTAATCTGCAAGTATGCTGAAAGATCATCGATGGCGAGCACAACGTCTCGTTATGGTTTGGCGGGCATCGGGTTATGGTCGCAACGCCAACACTTTTGTCAGGACGACATTAATGATCGAGAACAAGAAGAAGCCGAACCCGATTGACATCCACGTCGGAAGCCGGATTCGCCTTCGTCGCACGATGCTTGGCATGAGCCAGGAGAAGCTCGGTGAGAGCCTCGGGATCACATTCCAGCAGATTCAGAAGTATGAAAAAGGCACCAATCGCGTTGGTGCGAGCCGCCTTCAGAACATCTCCAACATTCTGACGGTGCCGGTTTCCTTCTTCTTTGAAGATGCACCAGGCGATCAGCCGTCGAGCTCCGGCATGGCGGAAGCCTCCAGCTCGAACTATGTCGTCGATTTCCTGTCGTCCTCCGAAGGCCTGCAGCTCAACCGCGCTTTCGTGAAGATCGGCGATGCCAAGGTCCGTCGCAAGATCGTCGACCTCGTCAAGGCGCTCGCGGCTGAAGCCGACAGCGAGTGAGCGGGACATCATCCTGACAAAGAGGGCGGCCGCAGGGCCGCTTTTTTTGTGCCCGCAAAAGGAAAAATTTACTGACATAAAGATATATTTATGTGGTTGTGTCCTTGTCATCGCGGCTGGAACTGAGTAACGATGCCGCCATCCATACTTTGAGGGGAATCCCGATGCGCGCAAATTATCTCTTCACCAGCGAATCCGTTTCCGAAGGTCACCCGGATAAGGTTTGTGACCGAATTTCCGATGAAATCGTCGACCTGGTTTACCGGGAAGCAGCCAAGACCGGCGTCGATCCCTGGACCGTGCGCATCGCCTGCGAAACCCTCGCCACCACCAACCGTATCGTCATCGCCGGCGAAGTCCGCCTTCCGCCGAGCCTGATGAAGACCGACAAGGACGGCAACGAGGTCATCAACCCGTCCAAGTTCAAGGCCGCCGCCCGCAAAGCTGTGCGCGATATCGGCTACGAGCAGGATGGCTTCCACTGGAAGACGGCCAAGATCGACGTTCTCCTGCACTTCCAGTCCGCACACATCGCCCAGGGCGTCGACAAGGCGGCCGATTCGTCCAACAGCGAAGGCGCCGGCGACCAGGGCATCATGTTCGGCTACGCCTGCAAGGAAACGCCGGACCTGATGCCGGCTCCGATCTACTACTCGCACAAGATCCTGCAGCTGCTCTCCACCGCCCGCAAGCAGGGCGAGGGTGATGTCGGCAAGCTCGGCCCTGATGCCAAGAGCCAGGTGACTGTGCGCTACGTCGACGGCAAGCCGTCTGAAGTCACATCGATCGTTCTGTCCACCCAGCATCTCGACGAGAGCTGGGATTCGAACAAGGTCCGCCAGGTTGTCGAACCCTTCATCCGCGAAGCCCTCGGCGACCTGAAGATCGCCGATGATTGCGCCTGGTACATCAATCCGACCGGCAAGTTCGTCATCGGCGGTCCGGATGGTGACGCAGGCCTGACCGGCCGCAAGATCATCGTCGACACCTATGGCGGTGCAGCTCCCCATGGTGGCGGCGCCTTCTCGGGCAAGGACACGACCAAGGTCGACCGTTCGGCCGCCTATGCCGCCCGTTACCTCGCCAAGAACGTCGTTGCCGCTGATCTCGCCGATCGCTGCACGATCCAGATCGCCTATGCGATCGGCATTGCCCAGCCGCTGTCGATCTATGTCGACCTGCATGGCACCGGCAAGGTGACCGAGGACGAGGTCGAGGCCGCGATCCGCAAGGTCATGGACTTGTCCCCGTCGGGCATCCGTCGCCATCTTGACCTGAACAAGCCGATCTATGCTAAGACGTCTGCCTACGGTCATTTCGGCCGCAAGGCTGGCCGCGACGGTTCCTTCTCCTGGGAGAAGCTCGACCTCGTCAAGCCGCTGAAGGACGCACTCAAGGCTTGATCTGAATGACGCAGCAGGAACGCAGGACGAGGTCGACCGAAGCCTTCTTCGGTCGACGCAAGGGTAAGCCATTGCGCGACCAGCAGGTCGAGCGGATGGAGACCGTCCTGCCGGAGCTGAAGGTCGACCTCGCCGCATCGGTGCCGGCCGACCTGAAGTCTCTCTTTGCTGTACCCGTCGAAAAGCTTCGTCTCGAAATTGGTTTTGGCGGCGGTGAGCATCTTGTTCACCGCGCCCGCACCAACCCGACGACCGGTTTCATCGGCGTCGAACCCTTCATCAATTCCATGGCAAAGCTGCTCGCGGTCGTCGAGGCCGAGGGCTTGAAGAACATTCGCGTCTATGACGATGACGCCACGCAACTGCTAGACTGGCTGCCCGAAGGCCAGATCGATCAGATCGACCTCCTCTATGCCGATCCCTGGCCGAAGAAGCGCCACTGGAAGCGTCGCTTCGTCTCGCAGGTGAACCTTGAGCGTTTCCACAAGGTGCTGAAACCGGAGGGCATCTTATGCTTTGCCTCCGACATCGACACCTATGTCAACTGGACGCTGCAGCATTGCCGCGATCATGGTGGGTTTGAGTGGCTGGCCCGCAATGCGAGCGATTGGCTCACGCCTTACGACGGCTGGCCGGGGACGCGCTACGAGGCCAAGGCCCGTCGTGAAGGCCGCTCATCGGCCTATCTCACATTCCGCAAGCGCTGATTCGCAACCGTCTTTGACTTCGAAGGATGCGCTGCACCCTTCAGTGCAGCGAAACGGTCTTCAGGTCGTCTTCCGCTGCCTTGAAAAAGGTGCTGGAGCGATTGTCCGTGAGCAGGATGGGCGTGCCGTCTGCGGCAAACAATGCCCAGAGATCCAGTGTCGGATCGATTTCCGGGGCTTCCGGGAAGCAGCGGGACACTTCGTCCGACTTCATCTTGCGAATATAGCCGACTTCGCCAGCACCGAGATGTGCCAGTTCGGATTTCGTCAGGCGGGCTGAAGCTTCTTTCAGTAACATTCCGATCCTCCGCGAATGAGGGAGAGGCGGCCGAACATTGCCGCAACCTTCATTCTGCGGTGGAGATGTTAATTTTCCTTACCAGATGCACCGGATCATGGCGGATGATCTCGATCGCAAGCAGCCCGTTGCGCAGCGACGCCCCTGTCACCTCCATACCGTCTTCGATGGCGAAGATACGCTGGAACTGACGCGACGCGATGCCGCGAAACAGATAGTCGGCTTCCTCGCGTTCCGCCTGCTTGCCGCGAATCACGAGCTGATTGGCTTCCACGCTCACATCGAGTTCGTCCTCTGCGAAGCCCGCCACGGCGAGCGTCACCCGCAGCCGCTCGACGCCATTCTGTGTCGGCAGGCGTTCGATGTCATAGGGCGGGTAGCCGTCGCTGCCCCGTGGCCGCCGAAAGGCGCTGCCGTCGCCCGTGTCGAAGGTGATGATGAAGGCTTCGGTTGGCAGTCTGTTGCGCGTCATTTCAATCCCTTGTGCAGCCCTGAAGGACTGTCCTCGTCAGCCAAATATGGGAAATCGCACGGCCCCCGACAAGCACTCTCTTGCTTGACAAAAACGAGCCCGCGTTCCAAGCCTCAGGCCATCACACCTTAGGATCATCCCATGACAGCCCCCCGCAAGATCATCATCGACACCGATCCCGGTCAGGACGATGCAGCCGCCCTCATGCTCGCTTTTGCAAGCCCCGACGAGCTGCAGCTCCTCGGTATCACCACGGTCGCCGGCAATGTGCCGCTGAGGATGACGAGCCGCAACGCCCGGATCGTCTGCGAACTCTGCGGCGAGACCGGCCGGCGCGTCTTCGAGGGGGCTGATCGCCCGATGGTGCGTCCGCTCGTCACTGCCGAACACGTACACGGCAAGACCGGCCTCGATGGTGCGGTTCTGCCAGAGCCAACGATGACGGTCGAGGGGCAGCACGCCGTCGACTTCATCATCGAAACCCTGCGCAACGAACCGGCTGGGACCGTCACGCTCTGCACGCTGGGTCCGCTGACAAACATCGGCCTCGCGCTCGAAAAGGCACCCGATATCGCCTCGCGCGTCAAGGAACTCGTGATGATGGGCGGCGGCTTCTTCGAGGGCGGCAACAT
>JARXAK010000030.1 GCA_029865885.1 Rhizobium sp.
GCCGGGCGACATCGTGCTCGATCCCTTCTTCGGCTCCGGTACCACGGGTGCTGTCGCCAAGCGTCTCGGCCGCCATTTCGTCGGCATCGAGCGCGAGCAGGATTACATCGATGCGGCCTCCGCCCGCATCGCCGCCGTCGAGCCTTTGGGCAAGGTCGAACTGACGGTCATGACCGGCAAGAAGGCCGAACCCCGCGTCGCCTTCAACGTGCTGCTCGAAGCAGGCCTCGTGAAGCCCGGCCAGGTTCTGACCGACATCAAGCGCCGCCACTCCGCCATCATCCGCGCCGACGGCACGCTGACGGCAAACGGCGAGGCCGGCTCCATCCACCGCGTCGGCGCCCGCGTCCAGGGCCTGGACGCCTGCAATGGCTGGACCTTCTGGCATACGGAGGAAAAGGGCGCGCTGAAGCCGATCGACGACCTGCGCTCCGTCATCCGCAGCCGCATGGGCGGCCTGGAGTGACGAAATGGCTCCGGCGCCTTGAATGCGCCGAAGCCGATTTCCATCAACATTAGAATAACTTCACATAACTGTGATCAGCTTCGAGCAAGTCGGGCACTTTATCTCGGCTGCATTCGATCTCTAGAGATCGATCTGGCGCGGGCAGGGGTCCGCCAACTCCACCCGCGCCAGCATCTCATTCTTGCGCCGTCACGCCCAGAGCCGGCTGTTTCCCGCACCTCCATCTTGCTCTTTTGTCCTCGATCGTGATCTGCATGACGGAAACGCATGCCGAGTGATAGGAAACACTTGATCAGGCGTTGCGCACACGCCACCATCCTGTCCGGCGGCAGGCCATTGGGGGATTGCCCGGTCAGAGGTGCATCATGGTCCGGCTTTCCAGGAAATTCCTCGCCATTCTTGCGTTCGCGCTGCTGGGATTGGCGCATAATGCCTCTGCGGAAACCTGTCCGACCTTGGAGGGATTTGCCCCGCTTGAGGACATGGCTGTCTATGAAGGTGCCTGCCTCTACGGCGCGGAAGATGCCGGCTTTGCGCGCTTTGATCTGCCCGTCGGCCCGATAAAGGGCCGGGCCCCCTCCGAGGTCAAGCCGGTCGAGGGGCAGCTGCAGCGTCGCCTCTATGTCGCTCCCGAAGGCGCAAGTGCTGCCGACGTCTTTCTCAACTATCGCACGTCGTTGATAGGCGCCGGTTTTTCACCCCTGTTCGAATGTGCCGGCCGAGCCTGCGGCAGCAACAATGCCCTCTTGGGCAAGGTGGTCATCTATCCGGCAAATCGGAGGCTGCGCAATCTGGGGACTGCCTCAGAGTTCGCGCTCTATATCAAGGATGGCGAGCACTACATGGCAGCCGTTTCAGCAGATGGTACGCGCCATGTAGCGCTCTACGTCGCACAAAACCAGAAAGCACCACTCGCGGGAAATGCATCCGAACGCGCGGCTGTCCATCTGGATCTCGTCACGTCTTCCGCACTCGAAACCCGCATGATCGATGCCGCAGCCATGGCCAAGGGCATCTCGGACGAGGGGCATATAGCCCTCGACAATGTCTATTTCGACTTCGGCACCGCCACCCTTTCTGCTGAAGCCGCCCCGGCGATTGCCGAGATGACGAAGCTCCTGACCTCGAACCCGGGGCTGAAGGTCTATATCGTCGGCCACACCGATTGGATCGGAGATGCCGAGACGAACCTGCAGCTGTCACAAAAGCGGGCGCAGGCGGTCATGGCAGCCCTGGTGTCGGCGGGCATCTCGAAAGAACGCCTCGCCGCCGCCGGAATGGGCATGCTGGCACCGCGCGCCAGCAACCAGACAGAGCCGGGCCGCGCCATGAACCGCCGCGTGGAACTGGTCGAGCGACCCGGTTGAGGAACGAGGGATGATCCGTGTTAGCGGGGCACCCACTCGGTAAACCGCCCGGAAAATCAGGCAGAGACACCCAGCCCCTGCAGATCCGCCTTGAGCTTGTCCGCCCCGGTAAAATGCACCGCATGCCAGCCGGCAGCACGCGCACCTTCGACATTGGGCAGACTGTCGTCGATAAACACGGAATGCGCTGGCGACAGGTCGAAATCCGCCGCATGGCGCTCGTAGATCGCGACGTCAGGCTTGATCAGCCCCACTTCGCCGGACACCGTCACACCGCGTGGCAGGTTGAGGAAGGGATACATCTTGCGCGCCTCGGAAAATGTGTCGGCGGCGAAGTTGGTGAGCATGGTCACGTCGCGTCCCGCATCGATCAGCCCGGTCATGATGGCGACGCTGTCCTCATAGGCGTGCGGCACCATCTCGGCCCAGTATTTCCGGAAGGCGCGGATATGCGCTTCCTTCTCGGGAAACTCTGATATCAGCAGCGCCTCTGCGTCAGCCCAGCTGCGGCCGCGATCCTGCTCGATGTTCCAGTCATGGGTGCAGACGCGCTGAAAGAAATCCGCCCGCTCGTTCGCGTCCGGGATGATCCGCGAAAAGGGCAGGTTCGGATCGTAATGGATGAGCACCTTGCCGATGTCGAAGACGATATGGCGGATTTCGGTCATGTCTTAGCCCTTGGCTGTTGGAAAGGCGGTTGGAATAGCCGCCGCAATTGCCTTCTTCATGACAGTCGGCAGCGCTTGCCCATCAAGTTCGGTGACCGGCACCCAGAAACCGTGATTATCAGATGGACGGTCGATCGGCCCGACGCGGAAGATCGACAGTCTGAGCTCGAAATGGGTGAAGACATGGGCGATCGCGCCCGCCGCCTGCCAGTCGGCCGGGAAGGGGGCGGCCTCCACCCCCGTTTCCCCGTCCTGCCGCGAGGTCCACTCCGTCGTCGGCACCTCCGTCATGCCGCCCAGCAGTCCGCTTTCCACCCGCTTGCGCAAGAGAAGCCGTCCGTCGCGATCGACGGCGATGAAGGCCGCTCCGAGCCGCACCGGCTTTGCCTTCTTGGCGGCCTTGACCGGAAAACGCTCCGGCTCGTCACGCGCGAGCGCCAGACAGGCATCGTTGAAGGGACAGAGCGCACAGGCCGGGCGCTTCGGCGTGCAGATCGTCGCGCCCAGATCCATCATCGCCTGGGCAAAGTCTCCTGGCCGGTCGGTCGGCGTCAGCTCCGCCACCTTCGCCTTCATCTGCGGCTTGGATCCCGGAAGCGGCGCCTCGATCGCGAACAGCCGTGAGATCACCCGCTCGACATTGCCGTCCATCACAGCGGATGGCCGGTTGAAGGCGATCGCGGCCACCGCAGCCGAGGTATAATCGCCGATGCCGGGAAGCGCACGCAAACCCTCCTCGGTATCGGGAAAGACGCCATCATGCTGAAAGGCGACGGCCTCGGCGCATTTCTTCAGATTGCGGGCGCGGGCATAGTAGCCAAGCCCCGCCCAGGCGGCCATGACATCCTCGGTCTGTGCCTCCGCGAGATCCCTGACCGTCGGCCAACGCGCAATGAACTTGGCAAAATAGGCCTTCACCGCCGCAACCGTCGTCTGCTGCAGCATCACCTCGGACATCCAGATGTAGTAGGGGTTTGGCGTCATCCCGCGCTTGGCTGCACTGGGTGATATGCGCCAGGGCAGCTCCCGGTGATGCCGGTCATACCAGGCGAGCAGCGTGGGAGCTGTCGGTCGTGTCAGGGCTTTGCTGGGGAGTGTCACGCCGGCCATTTGCGAAAGGAGGGGAGGATGGACTATATCTGGCCAAAGCAGCCGCCTGATCAAGGGCCGATGTGAAGGATCCCCAGCCGCCATGTCCAAGTTCAAGGGCGCAAACCAGATCGCCGACATCGCCAACGGCATCGTCGACCCGGTGCTGGCGCGCCGCGCCGGCATCAACACGGCGCTGCTCGGTTCCTGGGAAGATATCGTCGGCGAGGGCTTTGCCGATTGCACCCGACCGGAAAAGATCGCCTGGCCGCGCCGCTCTGACCTGCCCGAGGATGGCGGCCATCGCCCCGGCGTGCTGACGATTGCCTGCGAGGGCGCGCGTGCGCTCTTCCTCTCCCATGCCCAGGGCGAGTTGATCGCCCGCATCAACGGCTTCTTCGGTTATCCCGCGATCGGCCAGGTCCGCATCGTCCAGAAACCGGTCTCGGTTGCAAGCACGAGACCCCGCATCCGCAAGCTCGAAGGCGAAAAGGCAAAGCGCCTGGAAGCGATGATGGACGGCATCGAAAACGAGAACCTCCGCCGCGCCGTCGAGCGGCTCGGCACCGCCGTGCTGCAGGCCAAACGCAAGTAACCGCACCGTCAGGCACGACTGCCGAGATCTCCTGAAATCAAAGGGTTTCCACCGCCCTGCGGCCTCTGAAAGGGGCATCGGGACGGCCAAGTTTGGGCCGATCTCCGGGCCTGCGTTGCCGTGTTCACGGACCGGGTCTACCACTCGCGCATCGGCCATTGGCCCGCCCGAAATCGCCCCATCCAGCAGGAACCGCCGTGAACGTCCACCATCCCGATCCCGTTGCGGACTCCAAGACCGTGATCGACGCCAGTCCGCGGCGGCGGGGCTGGCGCATCCCGGTTCCCGGCACTGCGACGCCCTTCCTTGCGCCGCTGCTCTTTGCCGTGATCGCCGGCATCGACAGCCTCGGCACCAGCATCGCCTTTGCCGCGCTGATCTTCGCAGGGCCACTGGCTGCAGGCTTCGGCATGGGCGTCGGCGTGATCCTGCTCTCCAGCATCGTGATGGCGCTCTGGATTGCCCTGCGCAGCCGTTATCCCTCCAGCATCGGTCAGGTGCAGGAGGCCAGCATCGCGATCCTCGCCACCGCGATCGCCGCCGCCACCATCCAGCTTGAATTCCGACCCGACGAGGTCAAGGTCGCCACCGCCTTTGCCGTCCTCGGTTCGAGTGCGATGGTCACCGGCGCGGTCTTCTGGCTGTTCGGCCTCTGCCGCTTCGGTCGGCTGGTGCGCTTCATGCCCTATCCGGTCGTCGCCGGTTTCCTTGCCGGCTCCGGCTGGCTGCTCATCCAGGGCGCGGTGATGATGATTGTCGGCGATCAGAGCCTCGTCGATCTCTTTGTCCGTCACGACGGCCAGCAGGCGCTTGCCAATCTCTATGTCGCCGTCGTCTTTGCCGTCGTGATGATCTTCTGCCTCAGGCGCTCCACGAGCCCCTTGACCATGCCGCTCGTTTTGCTCGGCGGCGGCGTCCTCTTTTATGCCATGCTGGCCGTCATGGGCGTCGAGAGCGAGCAGGCAAGAGCCCTGCAATGGTTGCCCGCCATGCCCTCGGGGCAGGGTTTTGCTCTCCCCCATCCGGTCGACGTCCTGAAATCGGCGGATTGGTCGGTGGTCCTTGATGCCGCGCCGGCCATCACCTCGGTCGCGCTTCTCGGCATGATCGGCCTCTTGCTCAATACCAGCGGCCTGGAAGTCGCAACCCGCCAGGAGATCGATGCCGACGCAGAACTGCGCACGACAGGCATCGCCAATATCGTCGCTGGCGGTTTCGGCGGCGCGCCGGGCTATACCGGCCTGTCCATGACCCTGCTCGCCAACCGCATGGGGGCCACCGCACGCTCCGTCGGCATTGCAACTGCGGTGGTGCTGGCCCTGATGCTGCCGTTTGCGGGCGAGCTTGCCGGCGCCATGCCGACCTTTGTCGCCGCCGGCCTGATGAACGCGCTCGGCGTCGAACTCATCCATGACTGGCTCTGGCGCACGCGGTCACAGCTTCCCCGCATCGAGTGGCTCGTGGTTGTTGCCATCCCGCTCGGCATGGCCGCCTTTGGTTTCATGGGCGGCATGGCGCTCGGCCTCGGCCTCTCCCTCGTCACCTTCGTCTACAACTACGCCCGTCTTTCGGTCATCCGGGTCAATGCGTCCCTGCGCGAGCGCAAGAGCAGCATCGATCGGCCACCTGCGGAAAACAGCCTGATCGAGCTAGAAGGCGAGCAGGTCCAGGTTCTGGAGCTGCAGGAATTCCTGTTTTTCGGCACCGCCGAACAGGTGGTCGAGGCAATCCGAAAGCGCCTGCAGGATCGCAGCCGCCTGTCGCTACGCTTCGTCGTCATCGATTTCCGCCGCGTCAGCGGCATGGATGCCGCCGCCGCCGCCACCTTCACCAAGATCCGCAATCTGCTTGCCGGCAATGGCGTGGAACTGGTCTTCAGCGGCCTGTCGCCCGATATCGAACAGGCGCTGGCGCGAAACGGGATCGATTTTTCATCCGATCCGTCCATCGGACGCGAACGCGATCTCGACCACGCCCTGGAACGTTGCGAGGAGCGTCTGATCGCGGCCATCGCCCGCGAGGAGACCTGGCAGGATATCGAGGACTATTTTGTCCAGACCATCGGTCCGAGTGCGCGGTTGAAGGATCTGGTCGCCTCGATGGAGGAAATCCGCCTGCAGCCGGGGGACCGCTTCATCCGGGCGGGAGAGCCGGGCGATGATCTCTTCCTGCTCTGGACCGGTCGCGCCAAGGTCGAGGCCGTGCTCGGCAACGGCAAGCGCCTGCGTCTCCGAACCGTCAAGCCCGGCGTCGTGCTCGGCGAAATCGCCATCTATCGCGGTGGCCCGCGCACGGCCGATGTCGTGGCCGAGGTCCCCTCCACGGTCTACCGCCTGGCCCGTCGCCAGCTGCGTTATCTCGAACAGGCCGATCCGGAACTGGCGCTCCTCGTCCACCGCCTCTGCGCCACCACACTCGCCGAACGCCTGACGATCGCCAACCGCGTGGTGCAGTCGCTGCACGAGTGACGCTGATTATACCAAGTGTCGATGATAAGAACCGATAGGATCGGCTCGACCGCCCTTTCTGGCTAGGAGAGGTCCGAAGAGCGATGCTGTCGCATCGGTCAAGGAGCTCGACGACGCCAGAACGGGCGGGAAGCCGACCAAAGGTGGCTTATTGCAGGCCTCCGGCGTTGTTGCGCCGCTTGGCCGATGCGACAGCATCGCCCGGCGCGCCGGGCCTAGCCAGCGACCCGCAATAAGCCATCCTATCGGTTCCTATCATCGACACTTGGTATTACTTGCTGCTTGCGGTAAACACGCCGTCCCAGCCATCGGGCGCTGCCTCGGGCAGTCCAGCCAGGCGTTCCGCATAAAGCGCGTGTGTGCCGGAAAGCGCGTTATCCGGTCGTGCCAGGAGCCCCTGCAACAGCGCGCGGGCTGCTGCAAAATCACCCGCCTGCCACGCGGTGATCAAGGCGTTGTGGCGGTCAAGCAGGCCTGCATGCTCCTCGACATCACCGTCTGAAACGCCCAGCAGCGCAAACAATGTCACCGGCGCCTGCCGTCCGACGACGCGCACCCGGTCCACTTCCGCAAACAGAAGGCCCGTAGTGCGCGCCCGCACCTCCTCGGTCACCAGGATCGAGACCTCGTAGAGCTTGGTCATGCCCTCGACGCGGGACGCGAGATTGACGCTGTCGCCGAGGCAGGAATAGCTGAAGCGCTGGTCGGAGCCGAGATTGCCGACACAGGCCATGCCGGTGTTGAGCCCGATGCCGATCTTGAGGCCCATGCCGTTCTCGCGATTGAGACGTTGGAGCGCCGAGACCATGTCGAGGGCGGCAAGGCAGGCCTTTTGCGGATGGTCGGTTATGTCGAGCGGTGCGTTCCAGAAGGCCATGACCGCATCGCCGATATATTTGTCGATCGTCGCCTCGCGTTTCAGAAGCACGTCCGTCATCGGCGTCAGGAAGTTGTTGAGCAGGCCCGTCAGTTCGGTCGGCGTCAGCTTCTCCGACAGTGTGGTGAAGCCACGGATATCGGAGAACAGGATGGTGAGCTCCCGGTCCTCACCGCCCAGCGTCAGACCTTCCGGATTTTCGGAGAGGCGCTCGACCAGCGTCGGGGAGAGGTAGCGCCCGAAGCTTTCGCGAACGAAACGCTTTTCCCGATGGGTGAGCATCAGCAGAAGCGGCAGGGCGGTCAGCAGCACCGATCCCAAAGCCGCAAGCGGCAGCAGCGGATCAAAGAGCGTCAATGCCCGGGAAAAAGCGAGCCACGAGCCTCCCCCGATGATTGCGGCAAGAAGGAAGCCGGTGACGACGGAAAGGGCAGGGGTTGCGGTTGCAAGCACCACCAGAAGGATCAGGCCGACCGTGATCGCAGCTGTCCGTTCCGCGCCGATCATCCAGTCTGGCCGCTCAAGGAACACGCCGCTTGCGATCTGGTCGATGATTTCGGCATGCACTTTCACACCGGCCATGGCGGGATCAACGGGCGTCGCCACGATGTCGCGCAGGCCGACAGCACTCGTGCCCACCAGCAGGATCCGCCCCTGGATCTGGCCGGTCAGCGCCCCAGCCTTTGCCGGATCGAAGAGATCGGCGGCGGAGATGACGGGCATGTTCGGCAGGCCGGAATAGTAGATCCAGATTTCGCCATCGGCGGAAAGCGGCACATCCAGCGCCCCCACCCTCAGATCCGTGAAGGCGGAGCCCGCGTCGGTTCCCGCCGAGCGCAAGATGAACGAGCCCTCCTGCTGAGCGATCCGGAGCGTTTCGATCGACAGCGCCGGATAGAGACGATCGCCCTGCATGGAGACCAGTGGGAAGGTTCGGATGATGTTGTCAGGCGTTGGCGGGAAGGAGAAATAGCCCATCGCGGTCGCGCGCTCGGTCAGCTCGGGCAGATTGGCAAGCGCACCGGAATAGGGGATGAGGCGCGCGCGGGGATCAGGCCCGATGAAGGAAAAGCCGGCCTTTGGGTCCGGTGCCGGCGCTGTGGTCTCGTTGCTGAGTGCGATCCCGAGCGCCACGGTATTCGAGGCAACGGCTTCAGCCAGAAGAGCATCCGGGTCCGGCAGGTTCTGAGCCACCTCTATCGAGACGCCCTGCCGTCGCATCTCCTCGACAAGCCGCATCGGGGCCGTGCGGTCAGGCTCGGAAAACACGATGTCGAAGCCGATGGCCGCCGCACCAAGGCCACTTGCCTGCGTCACCATCTCGGCCACCGTCCGCCGCGACCAGGGCCATTGCCCGAGCTTGCCGATCGAGGCCTCGTCGATATCGATGACGGCAACGGGCGGATCGGTGGCGTCGCGCGGCTTGACCAGCTGATAGGCGTCGAACACCAGCGCGGTCAGCCGGAAGGCCTGTGGTGCGAAGGTCGCATGACCGACAAGGACCGCGATAAGTGCCGCCATGCCGACCAAGACGACACCCAGCCTGCGCCGCTCAGACGAGGACAGGCGGCGCGAGGTTGGCTGAACCACTCCGTTTCGCGTGCCTCCGGCGGGACCTGTCACTGAGCCACGCCTGTGGTGCTGCCGGCAAAGATGCCGGTCGACGACCAGCCGCCGTCATTTGCCGTGAAACTGCCCATGATCCCCTTCACCGGATCGGTGCCGTTGGAGGCGAAGGCGCCGGTGACACTGCCCGAGGCAACGCCGCTCGTGATGTCGCCGCTGAAGGTCGCGGTCCCAGTGCCGAAATGGACAGCGGCGCCGAAGTCCTTGCTGTCATAGCTGGAAACGGAGACGGTCCCGGATCGCGCGGCAAAATCCATCGTCGAGGTCAGCGTTCCCGTCGCGATATATTGCGCACCGTCGTTGAGGACGGTCCCGACCGCATTGCCGTTGTAGGTTGCCGTGCCGGAAATCGGAAGCGCACTGTTTTCCGGCTGTTTGCCGATGATCCAGTTGCCGAGATGCACACGGTAGAGGCTTTCCGGCCCGCGCTGTTTGCCCCACCAACCCCAGGTCATGAATTCGCAGGCGTTGCAGATCGTCGTGGCGGCGTTGCCGTTGTCGCTTCGTGCCTCAACGACGGCGGAGGAGACCATATAGGCCTCGCCCGACCGATCGACGGCCGCGATCAATTGATCGGTAAGATAGACCTGCTCACTGTTTTGGGAACTCGACAGAAAGTCGGCGAAGTAGCTGCTTTGCGGCTTGAAGATGGAGCCCGTGAATGTTCCGGCTGTGTTGTTGAAGGTGAAGCTTGTCGTCCCGGTGAACAGCTCCGTGATCCCGTTGCTCCGGTTTGCTGCGCCCGACGAAAAACCGGTCATCGTCTGTCCGCCGAAGGTTCTGCTGGCGGAGGTGGTGACGCTGTCGTTGCGGCCTGCGACCTGCACGGTGCTGTACATCTGTGCCTGATCTTCAACATCATCGATCTCGCCGCTGGCCAGCACGAGATACGCGCCATTCGTGCCAAAAAGCTCGTCCTTGCCCGAGCCGTTGCCCAGTGTCTCCACATAACGCGCGGTGGAAGAGGTTGAAATCGAATTCGGATCGCTGTTCTGGAAGGTGCCGGACACGCGTCCCGTCATCTGATAACCGCTATCCGTCTCCTTGAAGCTGCCGGCCATCACCTGGATGCGGCTGCGCTGGTTCGCTCCTGTGCCGGAGATCGAGATCGCCCCCTGCAGAAGCCGCGCGACGACACTGTCCGCGCTGACGCCTCCTGCATAGATATCGCTGGCCGAGGCGCGAACGGGCGCGCTTTCACCGGAGGAAAACGAGCTGGCGAAGGGAACCGTGATACCATCGATCGTCGCCGAGCCGTTGATCGGGTCACGTTGCACGGCATATCGGTAGACCTGCGACGTGGAGAATGCGGCTTCCGCATCCGCCGCCTTGCCGCCGACGATGTAGACGGGGTTTCCGCCGTCATCCGGTCTGAGGAAATAGGCGATGAAATCGCTGCTGCCGGTATAGGCCTTTCCGCTGACGGCACCGAGGCTGCCAATCGTGCCGGTCACGTCTGATCGTGTCAGCGTGTCGGTGGCATCGGGTTTTTCCAGCGATACCGCCCCCAGGCGTCCGAATGTGTCTGCGAAATTTCCGTCCCCATCAAGCGCCAGGTTGCCGACGATACGACGAAATCTCAGATCGCCATCAATGTCGACAAAAGCCGATGCCTGTGCGGATCCGTCCCAGGTCTCCTCCGGTTCTGGATCCGGATCGGGGTTGGGTGACGGATCAGGATTTGGCTGTGCACCCGGGTTTGGCTGGGTCGGCACGGAAGCCGGCTGCTGCACCGGTGCCGGCTGCGTTTGACCAGGGGACGGCTGCGGTCGCGCACCCACATCCCGCTGCGATTCCCCCGCCACCTCTTCCACCGGCGTCGCGACAACAGGGCGCGGCTGGGGCACGGGAATGGCATTTTCCGAGGGGAGCTGCGCGGAATTGCTCTGGGCGACCGTGCTGTTTTCAACGGTCTGCTCCGTCGGCGGATTGCTTGAGCCGCCGCTCTGGCCGGGTCGACCGGCAAGCACCTGCTGCAGGCCGCTCACCCATTGCGGCGGCGTGCGCTGGACGCGCGGCTGGCCGTCGCCTGCCACGATGGAAAAGCCTTGCCTGAACAAGCGCTGTGGCGCGCCATTGCCGGTCAGCTGCACTTCCTTGCCATAGACCAGCGTCATATGTGGCGGCAGCGACTGCCCGTCAGAAGTTTGTCCGCTGAGGTTGATGTCGACCACCGCGCCGCGAATACCGGCCGTGCCGATCGGCGTGTCGATCTTCACATCGCCGCTCGCCTTCGACGCCTTGCCGCCGATAAAGCGCAGCGCGCCCTTGGTCATGGTCGCGGCGAGCGAGGCCGTGTTTTTCTCCGGGTCATAGACGAAGCTGTCGATCACCACGGAGGAATTCGGCCCGACCGTAAACGAGGTGCCATCGGCCAGCAGGATCTGCACCAGACCTTCGCCGCTGGTTTCGATCCGGTGATTGCGGATGACGGGGTCGCCAAGCGAAATCAGGCGAGGCCGGCCGGCGCGGTCGATGGCGGTGGCACTGGGATTGACCGCAGCCGTCACGCCCGCGACATCGGTCTCTGCCAGCGTCGGATGGGCGGCGATCACAAACAGTGCTGCGGAGGCGGCCAACAGGGCATGACGGGTCTTCGTCTTCATCGTGATGCTCCTAGAATATCGACTGTATGCCGATCGACAGCGAGATGTTGTCGAAGCTCTTGATGTCGTAGTTCGACCAGACCTTGCGGTAGCCGGCCTCGCTGACCAGTGCCACGCGCTCGGTAAATGGCACGATCTGACGCAGATTGAGACTGAATTCCGTGTCGCGCTGGCTCTCCGCCGCGTTGATCATCCGATCCGGGTCGTCATAGCCACGGCCCACAACGGCAGCTTCGAGCCCGAGGATCCAGGCCGGCCCGTCGCCGATCAGGGCGGCATGCCGATAGGTGCCGGAGATCGCCCCGCCCAGCTCGGTCGCCGACAGATATCCCACCTCCGCGTCGCGCCGTGTCGCAAGAATACGGCCCGTCAGGCTGAAATCCTCCGTCACGTTATGTGCCCAGGACAATTGCCCGTCGAAACGGTTGCCGCTTTGCAGGTCTGCCGTCTGGCGCGATTTGGTGTTGGAAAAATCCTCGTAGCGGTATTGCAGGCTGGCCGACAGGCTGTCGACCGGCGTCACCTGCCAGTCGAGGTTTGTCGAGACACCGACCGACGCAAGATAGCGGTCCCCTTCGAGCAGGACGCCGCTGGTGGTGAGCAGGATCGACAGCGTTCTGTCGTCCAGCCCGAAACGGCCGAGATCGAATACGGGCCCGGCATAGGCCTCCACCGCTGCCGTGTTCAGCGTATCGCGGTTGCGGTAGCCCGCAGCATAACCGGAAAGACCGGCTTCCAGCGAAAGCCCCTGGATGTCGGTGTCGTGGCGATAGCGCAGCCCGCCATTGATGAAGCCGTTGACGTCCTCCCCGGCGACGCTCAGGCCGTCGAGTGTATAGGACAGCCCGTTCAGCGTGACGGTGGAATTGCCGGGGCCTGCATTGGCATTGCTCTGATAGCGCAGACCTGTGCGGACCGTGCCCGAAAGCTGCGAGGGCGCGCTCCGCTGGTCGATGGCGGCGAGATATTGGTCCACCTTGGCGGACACCTCCGGCGGCACATCGCCGGACGTTTTCGCTCCATTGAAATACTGCCGTGCCGTCTCATAGGCGCCGAGACGGTAATAAAGCACGCCGAGCTCGAGCTGCAGTCGCGGCAGGCCGGGCGCATAGATCAGCATGCGCTCCAGCGTCGAGATTGCCCCTTCGAGATCGCCCGCCTGGGAGGACAGGGCCGCATAGTCGAAGGCCGCATCGAGATCGTCAGGTGCCGCCATCATCCGCTCGAACAGCGGTTGGCGCTTGGCTTCGATCTCGCTCAGCGAGGCGCTGCCTGTTCGCGGCGAGACGTTTTGCGACTGTTGCGAAGCCGCCTGACCCGCAGGAATCGCCAGCGAGAGGGCAGAAACGGTGAGGCTGAATAAACGGGCGCGGAGAGATAAGGCCTCTCGGCTCTTTGGCAACAGCATTGGAAAATGGCTCTGGCTGGAAACGTGCGAAAGTCTTTAGGATACGTTAAGCTTTTGTTAGAAGGCAATAAATGCGAACGGATCGACCAAGATTGGGGTATTCCCAGGCACGATTCGCGCCCTCGGGAATGGGGTGTCATGTCGTTCTTGGCATAACGAACCGGTTGTCGGAAGCCCCCGCCGGGCCGATCCCCCTATGAAACGCTCAAGGCAGATCTCTGCGGCATTGTCTGCCGATGGGTCCTTCGCCTGATCGACACGCAAGGAAAAGGTCACGGAACTTTGATTTTTCGGGGGGTGCACTGCCTTGTTTGGTGCCCTTTGCCGTTATAACGGTGAAGCCATCACGGACCCTTGTAAGCAGGTAAATGACCATGTTGACTTCCGAACTCTCGATCACCAAGCGCCGTCTCCTCGGCGGCATCGCCATCGCCGCAGTCTCCATGGCGCTCACCGCCTGCAGCGACAGCGAAGACAAGGCTGCAAGCGCTGAAGCCAAGCCCGCCGTCAGCAACGAGACCACGGGCTCGACGACGCCTGCCGTCGAAATCCCGACTGCCGACCGCGATGTCGACATGGAAGCCGCCCTGAAGCCCGGCAAGCTCAAGGAAATGGCGCTCGGCGATCCGAACGCTCCGGTCAAGATCATCGAATACATGTCGATGACCTGCCCGCATTGCGCCCATTTCCACGAGACGACCTTCGACACGATCAAGACCAAATATGTCGACAGCGGCAAGGTCTATTTCGTGCTGCGCGAATTCCCGTTCCCGCAGGACACCGCTTCGCTCGCCGCCTTCATGCTGGCCCGCTGCACGACCGAAGACCGTTTCTTCCCCTTCGTCTCGACGCTCCTGAAGCAGCAGCGCACCTGGGCGGCCCCCGCTGACGGCGACGTGCGCGGCGCCATGCTGCAGATGTCCAAGCTTGCCGGTTTTACACAGGAGAGCTTCGACGCCTGCTTGACGAACGCCCAGCTTGCCGGTGATGTGTCGGCAGTCCGCGATCGCGGTGCTGAGGAATTCGGTGTTCAGTCGACCCCGACCTTCCTGATCAATGGCAAGGCCTATTCGGGGGACATGTCGGTTGACACCATGTCGGCCCTCATCGACAGCCTGCTCTGATCGACGTTCCGTTCTGACGACGGGCGCCGGGGAAACCCGTGCGCCCGTTTGTTTGTCTGGTGTTCCAGGTGTGTTACCCCCCTCTGCCCTGCCGGGCATCTCCCCCACAAGGGGGGAGAGTGGGTACCCGCTTGCCTCGCGCTTCAGCGTCCCGATCGCACCATCAACCTCGAACTCGACGCCAATGGCGAACGCGACACTAGCGGTGATCGCGCCAAACACCGCGCGCCGCTCTCCCCCCTCGTGGGGGAGATGCCCGCGCTTCGATGTAATCGAAGGAGGGCAGAGGGGGGCGATCTCGTTCGACGTCGGCCTTCTCGTCCGCGAACGGGCGCAAGACATCTGCCGCATGCCCACCCCACCCCGGACTTGCGGTCCGACCCTCCCCCTCAAGGGGAGGGTAAAAGCATGAAATTCAACCGCCTGCGTGTCGTCGGCTTCAAGTCCTTCGTCGAACCCTCCGAATTCATCATCGAGCGCGGCCTGACCGGCATTGTCGGGCCGAATGGCTGCGGCAAGTCGAATCTTGTCGAAGCGCTGCGCTGGGTGATGGGCGAGAATTCCTACAAGAACATGCGCGCGTCGGGCATGGACGACGTGATCTTCTCCGGTTCGGGAAACCGCCCGGCGCGCAACTCGGCGGAGGTCGGCCTCTATCTCGACAATTCCGACCGCACGGCACCCGCCGCCTTCAACGATGCCGACGAGATCCAGGTGACGCGCCGCATCGAGCGCGGCAATGGTTCGGTCTACCGCATCAACGGCAAGGAAGCCCGCGCCAAGGATGTGCAGCTCTTGTTTGCCGATGCCTCCACCGGTGCCCGCTCGCCCTCGATGGTCGGTCAGGGGCGTATCGGCGAGCTGATCCAGGCCAAGCCCCAGGCCCGCCGGCAATTGCTGGAAGAAGCCGCCGGCATTTCCGGCCTGCATTCCCGCCGCCACGAGGCGGAACTCAGGCTGCGTGCCGCCGAAACCAATCTGGAGCGTCTCGAAGACATCACCGCCCAGCTCGAAAGCCAGATCGAAAGCCTCAAGCGCCAGGCCCGCCAGGCCAACCGCTTCAAGCAATTGTCCGCCGATATCCGCGCCCATGACGCCATGCTCCTGCATATCCGCTGGGCGCAGGCAAAGCAGGCCGAGGGCGAGGCGGAAAGCGCCCTGAACCAGGCCATGTCGACGGTTGCCGAAAAGGCAAACCATCAGATGGAGGCGGCCAAGCTTCAGGCGGTAGCGAGCCTCAAGATGCCGGAACTGCGCGAGGAGGAGGCAAAATGTGCCGCCGCCCTGCAGCGCCTGCAGATCGCGCGCAGCCAACTGGACGAGGAAGCCAACCGTATCCTGCGCCGCCGCGACGAGCTCACCCGCCGTCTCGCCCAGCTCGACGAAGACATCCGCCGCGAAGAGCGCCTGGTTTCTGAAAATGCCGAGGTCATCCAGCGGCTGGCGGAAGAAGAGGCCGAACTCGAGGACATCCTCGCCGATGCCGGGCGTTTTGCTGAAGAGGCAAAGGAAAGTTTCGACGCAGCCGCCGCAACGCTTGCCGACAGCGAACGCGACTTCACAAGGCTGACCGCCGAACGCGCCGAAGCCGCCGCCGGACGCAACCAACTGGAACGCGCCATCCGCGATCTGACCGAACGACGCGCCAGACTTGAACGCCAGGTGTCGGACGCCTCCCGCGAACTCTCCGAGATCTCCGACCGTATCGCAGCACTTCCCGATCCGGACGAAAAGCGCGAAATGGTCGAGATCGCCGAGCAGGCCGTCGCTGACGCCGAAAGTGCCGCGATGGAGGCGGAAGCAGCGCTGACCGAAGCCCGCCGCACCGAAAGCCATCTGCGCCAGCCGCTGGACGCCGCGCGTGCCCGCGTCAACGGTCTGGAAACAGAAGCCCGCACCATCGCCCGCATCCTCGCCTCGACCACGACAGGCGACTTCCCGCCGGTTGCCGATGAGCTCTCGGTCGATCGCGGTTATGAAACCGCCCTGGGCGCTGCCCTTGGCGACGATCTCGACAGCGCCCTTGATCCCACGGCCCCCGCCCATTGGCATGGCAATGGCGATGGGGCAGGGGACGCAGGCCTGCCCTCCGGCGCCAAGCCGCTCCTCGTCCATGTCCGCGCCCCCGCAGCCCTGACCCGTGCGCTCCGCCAGATCGGCGTCGTCGAGGAGGCCGATGCCCTTCGCCTGATGGCAAGCCTCGCGCCGGGCCAGCGCCTGGTCACCCGCGACGGCGCCGTCTATCGCTGGGATGGTCATGTCACCGGCGCCGACGCCCCGAGTGCCGCAGCCCTCCGCCTGGCCCA
Organism: Rhizobium sp.; assembly: GCA_029865885.1. Taxonomy (GTDB): domain Bacteria; phylum Pseudomonadota; class Alphaproteobacteria; order Rhizobiales; family Rhizobiaceae; genus Allorhizobium. The sequence goes on from JARXAK010000030.1 coordinate 16,601, forward strand.
GAAGAACCGTTTGGCCGAAATTGAGATCGAAACCGAGGAAGCCCGCGACCAGATGGTCGAGGCCGAGGATCGCTTGAGCGAAGCCGCAGATGCCATCCGCGCCGAAGAGGCCCGCCTGACCGAGGCCCGCGACCGCAGCCGCCTGACGGTCCGGGCGCTGGCCGAAGCCCGCGATGCGCTCGTCCAGGCCGAACGCGCCTCGGGCGACCTCATCCGCCGCCGCGAGGTGATCGAGGAGGCGGTGAACGGCCTGAAAGCCCAGATCGAGGAGATCGTCGAGCAGGAGGAAACCGCCCGCATCGAAATGGAGGAGACGCCCGATCTCTCCGCGCTCGATATCCGCCTGCGCGAAGCGGAAGCCGTGGTTGCCCGCGACCGGGGTCTGCTCGCCGAAGCCCGCGCCCGTTTCGAGGGGCTTGCCCGCGAAGACGAAATGCGCCGCCGCCGCATTCTCTCGATCCGCCAGGAAAAGCAGAACTGGCAGAACCGCGCGAAATCCGCCGAAGAACACATCGCGACGCTGCGCGAGCGCGAGGTGGAAGCCCGTGACGAGATCACCGATCTCGAAATGGCGCCCGACGAATTCGAGGACAAGCGCCGCAATCTGATGTCAGCGCTCGACAAGGCCGAGAAGGATCGCCGCGAGGCTGCCGACCGCCTGGTGGAAGCCGAGACCCGCCAGCGTGATGCCGACCAGAAGGCGGCAGCCGCGCTCGCCGAACTCGCCGAAGCACGCGAAAAGCGCGGCCGCGCCGAAGAGCGCCTGGTGTCGGCCCGCGAATGGCGCATCGAGGCCGAGACCCGTATCGGTGATACGCTAAATGTCAGCCCGCATGAGGCCTTCCGCCTGACCGGTCTGAAGGACCCCTCCGAGATCGGCGACCTGCGCGAGGTCGAGCGCAATCTCGACCGGCTGAAGATGGAGCGCGAGCGCCTGGGCGCCGTCAACCTGCGCGCCGAGGAAGAGCAGAAGGAACTGTCGGACAAGCTTGCCGCCCTGATCAAGGAGCGCGACGACATCATCGATGCGATCCGCAAGCTGCGCGGCGCCATCCAGAGCCTCAACCGCGAAGGCCGCGAGCGCCTGATCGCCGCCTTCGACGTGGTCAACGCCCAGTTCCAGCGCCTCTTCACCCACCTGTTCAACGGCGGCACCGCCGAACTGCAGCTGATCGAAAGCGACGACCCGCTCGAAGCCGGCCTGGAAATCCTCGCCCGCCCGCCGGGCAAGAAGCCGCAGACCATGACGCTGCTTTCGGGCGGCGAACAGGCGCTGACCGCCATGGCCCTGATCTTCGCGGTCTTCCTCACCAACCCCGCGCCGATCTGCGTTTTGGACGAGGTGGACGCGCCGCTCGACGACCACAATGTCGAGCGCTATTGCAACCTGATGGACGAAATGGCCGCCTCCACCGAGACCCGTTTCGTCATCATCACCCACAACCCCATCACCATGGCCCGCATGAACCGCCTCTTCGGGGTGACCATGGCGGAGCAGGGCGTCAGCCAGCTGGTGTCGGTTGACCTGCAGACGGCGGAGGCGTTGCGCGAGAGGGATCTGGTGTAAGCCGGCAGGTTGCCGACCATCTGCCGATGCAAGTACAATCGATGCTGGTGATGGTTTTACGGTACAGATTATTCTGTTGAGGTGCAGCGAGCCATGTTGAAAGAGATCTGCAACGACAGCGACTATCGAGCTGCCCTGTCGGCGGTTCGCCCGTTTTTTGACCGTGAGCCTGAAGAGGGCACGGTGGAAGCGCTGGAATTCGACCGCCTGGTCACGCTCATCGAACGCTATGAGGCTCTTCATTTTCCGGTGACGGAGAGTGCTGCGTGAATTTAAGCCGCGTCTCGACCCAGTTTGCTCTCCTCGCCGTGCTCAGCCTGAGCGCCGCCCCCCTCCACGCCCAGACGGTCTCCACTTCGCTCGCCGGCAACTACCTGCCGAGCGTGCTCGCCACGTCCCCGGCCCATCGCGACAGCCTGATGGAGATGATCAAGGGAAAGCCGGGCCTGCCCTTCTGGGTCCGTGCTCTGGTGCGGCAGCCGCGTTATGTCGCACTCGCGTCCGAGGAGGTCACGGTCAAGGACAAGCGCATGCAGCTGTTTCGCGCCTGCGAGCCGCGCACCTGCGAAACGAGCTGGATCCGTGTGCTCTATTCCGAAGACGGCAAGCGGGCGCTGCTTTATGTCTCAGACGCCAAGCTCGGCATCAAGATCTTCGGCGACCCTACCCCGGAAGAGCTTTCGTTTCTCGCCCGCTGACACTCACGCCGTCGCCGTCTCCCGCCGGGCCGGCCCGACCGGCAGCGCGCCGCTGGCGAGGATGGAACCGAGCACCAGCGGCAGGCAGACGAGATAGGCATTACGGATGCCGAAGGCTTCGGCAACGAAGCCGAGCAGCGGCGGTCCGAGGAAAAAGACGACGAAGGCCATCTGGGCGATTGCCGCGACATTGATGACGGCAGGCCTATCGGTGCGCTGGGCCGCGGCCGATACGGCCATTGGATAGACCGCGCTGCAGCCGGCGCCCATCAGCGCGAAACCGAGCAGAGCGACATAGGGATGCGGCGCAAGCCAGACCATCGCGATCCCCAGTGCCGCGACCGACAGCAGCACCCGGCCCACGAGCCGCGCACCGTGGCGATCGACCACCGGATCGACGGTGAGGCGGGCCAGCGCCATGAAGAAGGCAAACAGCGTCAGCCCCGAACCGGAAATGAAGGGCGAGACGTCGAAGACCTCTTCCATGTAGATCGTCGACCAGTCGATGCCCGCCCCTTCGATCAGGAAGGCCGAGGTGCCGATGATGCAGAGTGGCAGAAGTGAAAGCGTCGGCAGCGCAAAATGCGGTGCCTTGTCCTCGGCACCGGCGGTGGTGAGAACAGGCGCATTCTTCATGCCCGCCAGCGTGATTGCGCCGATGACGAACATCAGCCCGAGCAGCACATGCATATGCACCTGCATTGTCACCCCCGCCTGCCGCACCAGCGAGGCGGTGACGGCGGTGACGAAGAAGCCGAGGCTCCAGCAGCCATGCGCGCGGTTCATGATGCCGAAACCCGCCTGCGCCTCGATCCGCCCGATCTCGACATTAAGGCAGATCTCCAGGGCGCCCGCGAGAAGTCCCACGGCAAACAGCGTGGCAAAGACCAAGGGTGCGGATGGCAGGAGCGAGATGAGGGACAAGAGCCCCATCACGCCGAGCAGGGCGATGGCAAGCGTGGTGCGCGAGCCGAGCCGGACGATCAGCGGCGAGGACAGCGTCAGCGAAATCAAGGACCCGATCGCCATGCCGATCAGCGTCAGCCCAAGCTCCGCCTTGTTGACGGAGAGCTGCACCTGCAGATCCGGCAGCCGCGAGAACAGCGAGCCGGTCGACATGGCAAACAGGAAGAAGGCGATATAGACGCGGTACTGCGGCTGGAAATGCATCGGGGAGACTCGATTTGTCTGATGATCAGTCATGTGCGTGCCAGCACTGGACGCGGAAGTCCAGCCGTCGAGCGGGACGATCGGTTCGCCCCCGGAAAAGGCCTTGCGTCTCGACAGGACAGCTCACGAGCTAGGTCAGGTTCTGGTTGGTGCTCGCCGGCCCACACCCGCCGTCATCCTCGGGCTTGTCCCGAGGATCTGCCAAGGCTTGCCATGGATTGGAGGCTTAAGGAGCGGACTGAAAGGTCGAGCCAATAGCAGCGGCAGTAGATCCTCGGGACAAGCCCGAGGATGACGAAGGAGGGGGCCTCGCGAAACGAAAAATGCCGGAAGCGAAGCTCCCGGCACCATCAGACCTATTGGCTACTGCCTATTCGCTACCCGCTCACCCAGCCGAATTGATCTGCCGCGCAACCATGTCATGGTTCAGCCACAGCACCGGCGCCGACGGATTGGCCACTTCGCCGAAGATCAGCGCGCCGGTTGCTTCGACCACGAGCACGCTCAGGTAATCGGAGATCAGCGCCTTGGCGTCCTTGTGCATCTGGGCGATTTCGGCCGAGGTGCCGATGGTGATGTCGGACTGGCCCTGGCTGTTGGGCATCGGCCAGTTGTTGAAGTCGTAGAACGGCTTCATCACCTCGCTCACCTGGAAATCGGCGATCTTCGTGAGCACGTTGTCAACAGTCGCCCCCTCGACCAGAAGCGCCTCGCAATCGGCCCAGATCTTCTCAGCCCGCGCGCCGCCGTTTTCCTTCTTCAGCGCCTTCAGAAGCGGCAGAAGCGGCAGCTCGATGCCGGCAAAGACGTCGGACGAATTGGTGCGGATCTCGGGGCAGTTGAAGACAGCGGCCTTGATGCCGGAGGCATAGGCCTCCTCGGCAATCGCCTCGAGCTTCATCTTGGCATAGCCCTGGGTGTAATTCGTATAGGTCTGCCAGCGGTATTCGTCGCCGATCAGGATGCCCGTGCCGTGATAGCCATAGGCCGAGTAACGCACCTGGCCGCCGCTCTTTTCGATGCGGGCGCGGATGGCGGCGCTGCCTTCGATCAGGTGACGGAAGGTGTTGGCCGAGACTTCATCGAAGTTCTGCAGGATCAGCTTGCCGAGATCGCTGTCGAGCAGCACCTGCGAGGACATGTGACGCGCGCCACGGCCCTTGTAGATGCGGTTGGCGAGTACCAGGAAGACCTTGGCCTTCGGAATGCCACCGGCCATGGTATGGGCGAAGTGCACGTTCTTCCCGTCGGCAATCATGCCGTCGAGCTCGGCCATGATCTTGGCAACGGCATCCTGGAAGCGGGAAACGCCAACCTGGCGGCACTTTTCGATATGCGCCCAGTCGAGCTTTTCCGTTTCCCAGTTTTCCAGCGTCAGCGAGGACAGAAGGTCCGTCGGCGTCTTCTCGCCTTCGGGCGCATCGAGATCGAAGCCGGCCATGGCGGGAATGTTGATGATCCGGCCACCGAGATTGGCCTCGGCCTGGGCGAGTTCTTCATCGCTCAGCGGGCGCAGCTTGTTGTTGTCGTCGCGGCGGCCAACGGTGATCCCGATGATCTCCATGCCGGCCTTCTTGGCCTGGTCGAGCAGGCCCGTGACATAGCCGCGCCCGAACAATTCGCCGAATAGAACGAAGACGTCGCCCTTGCGGTAGAGGCTGTTCTGCGGGATCTCAGTCAGGGAAACCGGGCTGGTCAGGGTCATTTTTGATTCCGGATTACAATTTACTAGAATGCCCACTAGCAAGGACTGACGCGGAGTGCATCATCCTCAAGTCGTTTCTCCGGTCATTTTACGTGACTGTTCATTGCATTGCGTGATGACATGTAACAATCGGGCCGGTGGTCGCGGCGCTCAGGCCACCACCACGCGCACCCGGTTGCCCCAGGGATCGCGCGCCTCAAAGCCGCCCTCGATGCCCTCTGCCGCAAAGCCCCGGGCTTCCAGTTCGACCCGCCTTGCCTCAAGGATTGCGGTGTCCTTGGTCTTCAGGGAGAACCAGTCGAGCCCGGTCATTCTCTCCTGCCGTGGCCCGGCATCCTGGCTTTCCCAGATATTGGCGCCGATATGATGGTGATACCGCCCGGAGGAAAGGAAGGTCGCGCCCCGCTGGTCGTCGCCGGCCACCACGTCGAGCCCCAGCCCCGCCACATAGAAGTCGCGCGCTCGGGCGAGATTGCCGACCTTCAGATGAATATGTCCGATTCTCAGGCTATCCGGCGCGCCGGTATAGCTGTCGCGATCGGTCGGGGTCTGTGTCTTCTGGAAGATATCCTGGATATCGAGTTCCTTGGTGCCCATCGCCACCCGGTCGCCGGCCCAGAGCCAGCGCTCCTGCGGTCGGTCGCTATAGACCTCGACGCCATTGCCTTCGGGATCAGTCAGGTAGACGGCCTCCGACACCGAATGATCGGCAAAGCCCGTCAGCGGAAACTGCCGGCGCGCCACATGCACCAGCCAGCGGGCAAGGTTGGCACGATCCGGCATCAGGAAGGCCGTGTGATAGAGCCCCGCCTGGCCGCTTGCCTCATACTCCGCCTCCGGTCGGGCAAGCAGCGTCAAAAGCGGCGCGCCGCCTGCGCCGAGTGTCACCCGGTCTGCTGCCTCGCTGATCACCGAAAGCCCCAGCATCTCGCTGTAATACTGCTTCAGAAGCGCGATATCCTTGGCCCTGAGCGCCACTTCGCCGACATGCACGGGCCGCGTCAGGGCATAGGGCAGGGCGGTCTGATCCGCTGCCGCCGGCAGCACGGTCTGGACCTCGATCCCCTCGGCCTTCAGGGCGCCGGCCATGGCGCCGGACAGCGTTGCCGTGCCGGCCAGCCTCAGCAGTTGTCGTCTTGTCCAGTTGATCGACATGAAAATCCCCGTCCTGTCATCTTGTGCGTGAGGCATACAATGCTGTTTGAAGCTCTACCTCTCACGTCTGTCCACGACATCTCACATCGCCGTGAGCATATTCATGTCGCTCTGCCGCAATTATGATGCATTGCAGCATAAACTTGTCAGGTGAACGTTTCCAATCCGTCACATTTACTGTAAACGGTGGAAAAACAAGCCTGTTCGGGTGGAGAGGGCAATGCGCAAATGGGTTTACACCTTCGGCGGAGGAGCGGCCGAGGGGAGTAGGGCCGAAATCGATCAACTGGGTGGCAAGGGTGCCAATCTCGCCGAAATGGCGAGCCTCGGCCTGCCTGTGCCGCCCGGCCTCACGATCGTGTCAGATGCCTGCGGCCTCTACTACAAGAACGGCAAGACGCTGTCGGACGAGCTGAAGGCCCAGGTTCTCCAGGGCGTTGCCGGCATCGAGGCCGCAACCGGCCGTGCCTTTGGCGATATCAGCCACCCGCTGCTGCTCTCTGTCCGCTCCGGCGCCCGCACCTCCATGCCCGGCATGATGGACACCGTCCTCAATCTTGGCCTCAACGACCACACGGTCGAGGCACTCGGCCACCACTCCGGCGACGCCCGCTTCGCCTGGGACAGCTATCGCCGCTTCATCCAGATGAATGGCGATGTCGTCATGGGCCTCGACCACGAGGTCTTCGAGGAAATCCTGGAAGACGAAAAGGGCCGCCTCGGCCACGAGCTCGATACGGATCTCTCCGCCGTCGAATGGCAGCATGTCGTCAAGCTCTACAAGGAGCTGCTGGAGCAGGAACTGGGAGAGCCTTTCCCGCAGGATCCGCATGTCCAGCTCTGGGGCGCAATCGGCGCCGTCTTTTCCAGCTGGATGAACCCGCGCGCCCAGACCTATCGTTTGCTGCATTCGATCCCCGGAGACTGGGGCACCGCCGTCACCGTGCAGACCATGGTCTTCGGCAATCTCGGCTCGACCTCTGCGACCGGCGTCGCCTTCACCCGCAATCCCTCGACGGGCGCCAAGGAGCTCTACGGCGAATTCCTGGTCAATGCGCAGGGCGAGGACGTGGTTGCCGGCATCCGCACGCCGCAATCGATCACCGAGGCCGCCCGCATCGACAGTGGTTCCGACAAGCCCTCGCTCGAAAAGCTGATGCCGGAGGCCTTTGCCGAATTCTCAGCCATCTGCGACCGGCTGGAAGCGCATTACCGCGACATGCAGGACCTCGAATTCACCATCGAGCGCGGCAAGCTCTGGATGCTGCAGGCCCGCTCGGGAAAACGCACCACCAAGGCCGCGATGAAGATCGCCGTCGACATGGTGTCGGAAGGCCTGATCACCAGGGAAGAGGCGGTGCTGCGCATCGAGCCCTCGTCGCTCGACCAGTTGCTTCACCCGACCATCGACCCGCGCGTCGCCCGGCACGTGATCGGCTCCGGCCTTCCCGCCTCGCCGGGGGCGGCGACCGGTGCCATCGTCTTTACCGCCGAAGAGGCGGTGGAGGCTGAAAGCGAGGGCCGCAAGGTCATTCTCGTGCGCGTCGAGACCAGCCCCGAAGACATTCATGGCATGCATGCCGCCCAGGGCATCCTGACGACACGCGGCGGCATGACCAGCCATGCGGCGGTCGTCGCCCGTGGCATGGGCATCCCCTGCGTTTCCGGTGCCGGCACCATGCGCGTCGACCTGCGCAACGAAAAGCTGATCGGCATGGGTGTGACGCTGACCAAGGGCGACATCGTCACCATCGACGGCTCCTCCGGCCAGGTGCTGAAGGGCGAGGTGCCCATGCTGCAGCCGGAACTCTCGGGCGATTTCGCCCAGCTGATGGAATGGGCAGATAGCACCCGCCGCATGACGGTGCGCACCAATGCCGACACGCCCGGCGACGCCCGCGCCGCCCGCTCCTTCGGGGCAGAGGGCATCGGCCTTTGCCGCACCGAACACATGTTCTTCGAAGGCGAGCGCATCCATGTGATGCGCGAAATGATCCTCGCCGAAGACGAGACCGGCCGCCGCGCGGCGCTGGACAAGCTGCTCCCCATGCAGCGCTCTGATTTCACCGAGCTCTTCACCATCATGCATGGCTTACCGGTGACGATCCGCATGCTCGACCCGCCGCTGCATGAATTCCTGCCCAAGTCCGATGAGGAAATCGAGGAAGTGGCCAATGCCATGGGCCTCGAGCCCGGCTTCATGCGCCGCCGCATTGACGCGCTGCACGAGTTCAACCCGATGCTCGGTCATCGCGGCTGCCGTCTCGCCATCTCCTATCCCGAAATCGCCGAAATGCAGGCCCGCGCCATTTTCGAGGCCGCCGTTGCCGCCGCCCGCGAAACCGGCGCCCCGGTCGTGCCGGAAATCATGGTCCCCTTGGTCGGTCTGCGCTCAGAGCTCGATTACGTGAAGGCCGTCATCGACCGCGTCGCAACCGAAGTCATGGGCGAAGCTGAACTCGAGATCTCCTATCTCGTCGGCACGATGATCGAGCTGCCCCGCGCCGCGATCCGCGCCCATATCATCGCGGAGGCCGCCGAATTCTTCTCCTTCGGCACCAACGACCTGACCCAGACCACCTTCGGCATGTCCCGCGACGACGCCGCCCGCTTCATCCCGACCTACCAGAAGAAGGGCATCATCGTGCAGGACCCCTTCGTCTCCCTGGATTTCGACGGCGTCGGCGAACTCATCCGCATCGCCGCCGAACGCGGCCGCAAAACCCGCCCCGACATGAAACTCGGCATCTGCGGCGAACACGGCGGCGACCCGACCTCGATCCACTTCTGCGAGGATGTCGGGTTGGACTATGTATCCTGCTCGCCGTTTCGTGTGCCGATAGCGAGACTGACGGCGGCCCAGGCGGCGATCAAGGCGCGGGGGTAGTTTCGCAGGGCTTGTGCATTTGTAGTTTTTGGACGACAATATGTTCGAGTTGAAGCAGACCGAGACTTTTCGAAAGTGGCGCCTTGGTCTGAAGGACCGGCGAGCCGCGGCTTTGATCGCTGCGCGCCTTGACCGCCTCGGCTTCGGCCATGTTGGAGATGCGGCATCCGTCGGGGAAGGCGTGCAGGAACTGCGCCTGCATTACGGCCCTGGCTACCGCATCTATTTTATGCAGCGCGGTGGCACGATCATTGTTCTGCTCTGTGGCGGAGACAAAGGCAGCCAGGTCAGAGACATCGAGACCGCAAAACGCATGGCACGGATCTGGAGAGAGACGGATGACTGAAATTCTGACCGACTACGATCCGGCGGAAGACCTCGATACTCCGGAAGCGATTTCCGTTTTCGTCAATGAGGCCCTGAAGACCGACGATGCCGCCTATATCGCCCACGCACTCGGCGTCGTCGCCCGCGCGAAAGGCATGGCCGGCATTGCGCGGGAAGCGGGGCTTTCGCGGGAGCAGCTCTATCGCACGCTCTCCAGCGAGGGCAATCCGACGCTGAAGACCACGCTTGCGGTGATGAAGGCGCTGGGGATTTCGCTGACGGCGGATGTGTCCGCAACACCCGCCCTGACATGAAACTCGGTATCTGCGGCGAACACGGCGGCGACACCACCTCGATCCACTTCTGCGAGGATGTCGGGCTGGATTATGTCTCCTGCTCGCTGTTCCGTGTGCCGATTGCAAGGCTGTCGGCGGCCCAGGCGGCGATCAAGGCGAAGGCGTGAGGGGGGCATATCACAAGCCCGGCTAATTCCAGATGATAATCTTTTACGAAAGGTCATGCGCGCGCTGCGGTGTCGATGACGTCAGTGAATAATTGAATTGATTAACGTCCCGGCAGCTGCGTACGGTGCAACCCGCCACGATTAACGTCTCGGTGACCTCGCTTCTGAAACCATCCAATAGCTTAGAACAAGTGACCACGCGTCAATGGGAGACTCCATGAGACTTGAGAGTTTCGAAGACTGGTTTGCCGTTCGTCCCAATCACAGCGATGAAGATGAGCATTTGGCGGGGCGCCTAAAATTTGATTTGGAAGACGGCATCTATCTGGAAACGATTCGCTTTTGTGGAGGCGCGGAGCATCTTCAAAAACCACTGATAAAGGGCGAGACCCTGACCGGATGGCTAAACTATCAACAACCTACCACGCTCATTAGGCCATGGATTCAAAGTTTTGGTGGCCTGCAGATGGGCATCAATACAATCGCTCTGAAAGAAAACCAGCGGTTCGTTGCGGCTGCCATTCTTAAGAACGTATTCCTTGAAGATGTTAAGGCTCCAATTTTTACAGGCCTCAAGGTTGAGCATCCGGCACTCCATGCCTGGATAAACCCATGCCTTGTAGCGCAGGATTCGACTTTCCTACCCGAGCTCGGACTCCCTGCCCTTTCCGTCGACATTCAGTCGCCTCAGAAACGTGTGCTCACCTTATCGGACAAAACGGAGGCGACGGTAATTAGTACTACACGTATTTCTGGTGGATCATCGCGACGGCTGGAAGACTACACTACTTTGGAGTTAAGATTTCCCGAGCCGTTAGGTTTTGATGCAATAAACCGTGTTATTTGGCGAATTTCCAGTCTGTTTGAGTTTTTGATCGGCGCACGAACGCAGGCATCAGTGCATCTTCTGCCGACAACCCAACTCCGAGAATGGAATGGTGAGGAACGGCACGTCGTCGCTGAATTGTGGTACCGGCCAATCGCTCGTAAGAGACGTCGATCGTCTCCGCCTAATGAGCATAGCTGCTTCATGCTTGAGAAGCGCTCACCAATTTCGATGGAAGATTTGCTGAGCCACATCACTGGAGCGAGTGATGAGACCATGTACCTTGCCAGTGTAATTCAGAGCGTCGAAGACGGTGATCTTTCCATTGACCAGGGATACGGTGAACTACTGGGATGTCTTGAAGCGTTTGACGAACGCACATTTGGATCGGGCGCGGACGAAAATTTTAAAGCCAACATGAAGCGATTGAGAGATCTTGTAGATCAACACGGCAATGTCGTGGACGTTGAGTTTTTCAAGCGTATACAGAGTTCCGCTTCCAACAAGTTTTCACTTCTGAAACGTTTGGAACGGTTACATCGGCATTGGGTTGAGGACGGTTTCAGGGGAAGTCCGAATCTCCAGCGTATACGAGATCTCCGGAATCTTGTTCCACATGGACGGGGGCTGGAGGTGTCAAGTGAAGTGGCAAAGGAAATGGTGATTTATAATCAATACCTTGCGGCGTTGGGCCGTTATCATGTTCTGAAGGCACTTGGCTTCACGCGGCAGACAATCGAGACCGCCTTTTTATCGCAGCCCAATCGGTATGGGATGTATACTTCGCGAAGGTAAACTTTGCTGGAGTTGGCGGCTATATCTAACTCCAAGAGATGGCAGCCGAAGCCTTGCCGCTTCGCAGCCCCTCGCGAATGCCATCGAACACTGCGTCAAGATCCAGCAAGCTCTCGGGCTCGGTCATCGCCCGGTCATAGGTCCGCGCCACCTCGTCGTGAAGCCAGGCCTCCAGCGCGTTCGCGGAACCAGCCAAAGAGCCTCGACGCAATTCTGGACGCAACTCGGTGACCTCATCATTTCACGGTTTGTAAACAGCAGACGTGGCAGGTCCTTGCGACTGAACCCGTCTCAATCTGCCATAGGATCTCCGACGTGCCGAAATTGCCGCTATACGCCCTCCTGCTTGCTGCAGCGCTTTACGCCCCCGTGCATGCCGAGGAGGACAAGCTGCCGGACCATGCGTCTCCTTCGGTCTGCGTGGTGATCATCGGCCTTGCGCTCGAAAATGGCGTCATCGACGCCGCTGACGAGGAAGACTACAAGGCCGCCGCAGAGACCTTTCGTGAGACGTCCGAGGAACTCAATGGTGGCAAGGACGCCGCCAACCAGATGATCGGCAGCAGCGTCGCCTTTTTCGATGGGCTGAGTGCGAGCGATCTCGAAGAGGGCGCCGACATGTGTTTGAGCGCCGAAGACGAGAGCTTTGACGCCGACGAGTGAGGCGCCCCTTGCAGGTCCGGGAGGATTGCCCCGTCCGGAACCTCTTCGACGCCAGACAGCCTGTTCCTTATGTACGCTCGCCTCAGCGCAGAGAAAAACCCGCCGAAAAATCGACGGGTTTGCAATCAGCCTGAAGGACACAGAAGTGCCCGGTTTTCGACGTCAGCTCGCTGGCTTCAGGGAGGCCAGCATGTCACCCAGTTCCTTCTGGTGCTCGGCCTGAGTATCCTTTGAACCCCAATAGGTGAAGATCAGAACCTTGTCGCCCGCCGCGGCAAAGCCGATGGATACGTCGACCGGACCATTCTCGTCCGTCCCCTGGTAATCCAGCGAGGAAATCTTGAGGCCGTTGACATCGGTCTCGGCAGACTCCTTCAAGGACTGGGGATCGATCTTCACGCCGTTCTTGGTCAGAAAGTCGATGGCGATTTCGGTCGTCTTGTCGGAAGACGCGGCGTCTGCCACGTCGATGGAGAAGTAGACGGCTCCGTCTTCGGATGTGGCGTCAACGCCCGTTTCGGTTTCCTTCGGTCCCCAGCTGTCGGGAATGGTGATGGACGCAACCGGAGCATCGCTGGGGAAGATGAGTTCAGCCGCAGATGCGCCAAACGGAAGGGAGATCGCGAAAACGGAGGCTATCAGAAGTTTTTTCATGGTGGTCCTTTCGAAGATGTGGCCGGGGCGGGATGCTAGGTGATTTGCACCAGCGTCGGTATATTCATCTCCAAAAATCCCCTAAATTAAGACGGGGGTTAAAGTCACCGCGATAAGGCTTTCGCCTTTTCCGCCGTTTCGCCAAAACGAACGATATGACCGCCGGAGAGCTGAGGCTTCTTGCCGGACGGACATGAAGGCGCCGAAAAAATCCCCACCCATGTCACATTGACGCTTCCCCGCTCGTCATGATCTCGTACCCAACAGAAGGAAACGACATCATGACCGCAACACTCGATCCTTTCACAGCCGCGCGCGCTCTGATGAAGAAGTGGACGGCCGTCTCTGCTGACATCGCCGCAAGCCTTGAGCCGAGCCTCGTCGAACTCGTCAAGATCCGTGCGTCCCAGATCAATGCCTGCGCCAACTGCATCAACATGCACACAGGCGAAGCCCGGGCCAAGGGCGAGACGGAGAACCGCATCTATCTGCTCTCGGCCTGGCGCGAGGCGCCGTGTTATACGGAGCGCGAACGGGCGGCCCTCGCCTGGACGGAAGCGCTGACCACGCTGTCGACGGGGCATCCGCAGGAGACGGCGCGCCTTGATCTGCAGGCGGCCTTCACCGAGGAGGAGCAGGTGAAGCTGACGCTGATGATCAATGTGATCAACGGCTGGAACAGGCTTGCCGTCGGCTTCGGCCTCTGGATCGAGACACCGGCCACCCGGGCTCAAGGCGTGGCCGCCTGATGTTGCCCTCCGAGCATAGAGATGCGGCGGCGAGTTTCGATCCCCTGAGGCGCAAGCTGATGCGGCTCGCCTATCGCATGCTGGGCTCGGTCACGGATGCCGAAGACATGCTGCAGGAGGCCTTCATCCGCTGGATGAGGGCCGACCGAGGCGCAATCCGCGAGCCCGAGGCGTTTCTCCGCCGCGTGGTCACAAGGCTTTGCCTCGACCAGTTGAAATCGGCCCGCCTGAAGCGCGAGACCTATATCGGCCCCTGGCTGCCGGAACCGGTGGTCGAAGACGCGGACGAGCCCGAGGACGTGACCCTGCCGCTGATGCTGGCGCTGGAGCGGCTGTCACCCTTGGAGCGCGCGGCCCTGCTGCTCCACGATGTCTTCGGTCTGCCTTTTGAGGAGATCGCCGAAACCCTGGACCGAGACGTCGCCGCCTGCCGCCAACTGGCAGCCAGAGCACGCCGGAATGTGCGCGACGAGCGGACCCGCTACACCATCGACGCCAAGCGCGGGCTGGAAATGGCTGAAGCCTTTTTCAAAGCCTCGCGCAGCGGCGATATGACCGCACTTTCCGCCATGCTGGCAGCCGATGTCGGCCTGCATTCCGATGGCGGCGGCAAGCGGCAGGCGGCGATCACGCCGATCCTCGGCCATCAGGCGGTGATGAAGGTACATGCCTATCTCGCCGAGAAGATCTGGCCGCATGGTTCTGAACTCCTGCGTGTCGGCCTCGTCAACGGCCTGCCGGGCCTTGTCACCCGCGAGGCGGACGGCGAGTTGCAGACGACGGCGTTGCAGATCGAGGACGGTGCCATCACCGGCATCTATGTCATGCGCAATCCCGACAAGTTGCGCCATCTGCAGTGAGGAACGGGGGCGTGTTCCGCGCCTCTTCAACCCCGGAAGACCAGCCGGGCGTCTCCGCCAATCACCGCTCACATTGGACCGTGCTTTTCATGAGAAACTGGTCCTTCGTTTGATGCCAGTTGGATGCGATAATCCGACGACGTCACCGGAGATCCACATGTACACGCCTCCAGCATTCCTTGTTTCCGAACGGTCCGAGCTCAATGAGATGATGCGCCAGTGTCATCTGGCCAACTTCATCACCGCCACAGTGACAGGGCCGATGGCAACGCCCCTGCCGCTGTTGCTTGATGAAACCGAGGGCGAATTGGGCGTCCTCTACGGCCATCTCGCAAGACCCAATCCGCAATGGCAGGCGGATGTCCTCGGACACGGCCTGGCCGTGTTCATGGGCCCCGACGCCTATGTCACGCCATCCTGGTACGCGACGAAAGCCGAGCATGGAAAAGTGGTGCCAACCTGGAACTACGCAGCCGTGCACGCCTCGGGCCCGGTCGAGTTCTTTGATGATACCAATCGACTGCTCGAGGTCGTCAACCGCCTGACCAATCACCACGAAGCTTCCCGCAAGCAGCCCTGGACCGTCGCGGATGCTCCGGAGACCTTCATCAGCGGACAGTTGCGCGGCATCATCGGCATGCGCATGCCGATCGTCGCTCTCGAGGGCAAGCGCAAAATGAGCCAGAATCGCCCCGAGGCGGATCGGGACGGCGTCAGGCGCGGCCTTAAGGAACGGGGTGAGCGACACGACATCACGGTTGCCGCCATGGTTCCGACCTGAACGCCGAACTGGCGCGCGCCAAGGATGCCAATGTTTGCGATCAATCTGCGGATCGCAAATGGCCTTAGAGCCGGCGCCCGTTCCTGCAGCGCGATTGCCCCCGGGACGGCCAGAGGCTAACGTCCGGACATCACGGGCACCGCCCGTGCCCGCCACCCACCCGGAGACACCCATGCCCGGCTATTCCGCCCGCCCGCCCGCCATCCCGACCGTTGTTCTCGATGATGCCGTCACCCGCATCACCCGCTGGGATTTCGAGCCCGGCGCCGCCACCGGCCATCATACCCATGGCCTCGGCTATGTCGTCGTGCCGATGACCGATTGCCATTTCCTGATCGAGGACGCCTCGGGCGAGCGCCGCGTCACGAGCAAGGCCGGCGAGGCCTATCGCCGGGATGCCGGCGTCGAGCACAATGTCATCAATGGCGGCGACCAGCCGATGAGCTTCATCGAGATCGAGTACAAATGAGCTTGGGTGACGATCAGCCGGTGCCGCAATTCGTCACCGCCTTCGAGCCGCAGCATGGTATGGCGGTGCCCGTGGCAGAGGGCGTCGAGCGCCTCACCGCGCCCAATCCGAGCCCCTTCACCTTTCACGGCACCAACACCTATATCGTCGGCGATAAATCCGTCTGCGTCATCGATCCCGGCCCCGAGAGTGATGCGCATTTCGAAGCCCTGATGGCGGCGCTCAAGGACCGAGAGGTCACCCATATCGCCGTCAGCCACACCCACCGCGACCATTCCCCGCTTGCCCGCCGCCTGAAAGCCGCAACCGGCGCCGTGATCGTCGCCGAAGGCCCGCACAGGCCATCGCGCCCGCTGTTCGAAGGCGAGCTGAACCCCTTCGCCGAAAGCTCCGACACCGATTTTATCCCGGATATTGCTCTTGCTGATGGTCAGACCGTCGAAGGCGACGGCTGGCGCCTCACCGCCGTCCACACCCCCGGCCACACCGCAAATCACGCAGCCTTCGCGCTCGAAGACACCGGCATCCTGTTTTCCGCCGATCATGTCATGGCCTGGGCCACCTCGATCGTCGCCCCGCCCGATGGCGCCATGGCTGACTACATGGCCTCGCTCGACCGGCTGCTCATCCGTGAAGACCGCCTCTATCTGCCCGGCCATGGCGGCCCGGTCACCGAGCCCCAGGCCTTCGTCCGCGCGCTCCGCACCCATCGCCGCCTGCGCGAACGCGCCGTCCTGGAGCGCATTCGCAAGGGTGACCGGCTGATTTCGGACATGGTCAAGGTGATCTACGCCACCACGGACCCGCGCCTGCATGGCGCTGCTGCGCTCTCCGTGCTCGCCCATATCGAGGATCTCGTGGAGAAGGGGCAGATCACAACCGACGGGCCGCCAAGGCTGTTGGGCGAATATCGGCCGGGTTGAGCGTTGTAGCCCGCAGCTACCCCCCTCTGTCGGCTTCGCCGACATCTCCCCCACAGGTGGGGAGAGTAGCGACCCCGCCAGCCTGTCGCCCCTTGTGGCGGTAAAGGGAGCGGCCACACGCGATGCTCCGCTCTCCCCCCTTGTGGGGGAGATGTCACGAAGTGACAGAGGGGGGTAACCAGCGGCACACGCCCCCTCAGTTCCCCGCAATCCCCAGAAGCTCCGCATCCAGCGCATGCAGAAACCCCTCGGCGATCTCATCGCTGATGCCGAGATCATGCGGTCCGTAGCGCGAGGCAACGCGGATATCGACGAGCGTCATCTCCGCCTCTTCGCGCAGCCTCACCACCGCATCGAAGGGCAGGCCCAGCACAAATGTGCGGGTGGCAAACTGCAGCCGTGCTGTGCCTTCCGGCTCGCCATCGCCGTTTGCCGCAATCAGGCTCGGCTCGGGGCGGGCGGTCGGCAGCGGTCCGCTTTCGGGCAGGGCCTCGTCCGTGGGGGCAGGTGCTCCGGTCGTCGCCGCCTCCGGGGCTGCGGGCGTTTCGGTGGTCGGGCGCAGTTCGAGCGCCGGCAGGCCATATTCCTCGCCACGGCTTGCCGTCACCACCAGCCGGTTTTCCGCCGCCACCTTGCGCACGGCTTCATACACCCGGTCGATCGCCCCTTCATAGCGGCGCCCGTTAAGGCCCGGATAGGCGGCAAGCTGGGCTGCATCGGCATCGGCGGGAAGGGCAGGGCGCGGAAGGAGATGCGGCTCCACCTCCGGCGCCGAGACAAAGCCCGGCCTGTCGGCGAGATCGGTGGCCACTTCGGTGAGCTTCGGCTTGCTGACATAGAGATAATAGCCATAGCCGGGCAAAGCGAGCGGCAGGGCCGCAAAGACCAGCGCCCAGGCAGACGCAACACCGCCCAGCGCGCCCACCTGCCAGAGCCGGGCAAGACCGGTCAGCGCAAGCGGCACG
>JARXAK010000118.1 GCA_029865885.1 Rhizobium sp.
GGCTCGCGCTCGATGCGGCGCTCGAAGCTTGCGCTGTTTTCAACGACAAGCGGAGCCAGCGCATCGGCAGCAACGTTGGCAACATAGTTGGAGCGCTCGTTGAAGCCCTTGTATTCGCCGCCGTAACGCACCGGACGGCCCATCATATGGGCCAGTTCCGGCACCACTTCGTCGGACATCTCATTGAGGCGGGCAACGCCCTTCAGCACCAGCTGGATGCGGTCTTCGAGCGGCCGGCGCGCCCAGGCCTTCTGCGCCTTGCGCGCACGACCGACAGCCTCGGCAGCTGCTTCCAGCGACATCGCCGGTCGCTCGGCATAGACCGATCCGTCGATCGGCGAAATGCATTGGATCATCGTCATCTTCACTTGCTCCTTCGGCCTAACAGGCCAGTACTTTCACATGACCCGCCGCGCCATAGGTCAGAATGGCGCGGTCGCGGGTCACGATCGTCAAATCATAGGACCGCGCCGTGGCGATCAGGATGCGGTCAATCGGGTCTTTGTGGATCGGCTGCGGCAGGAAACAAGAGGCAATGAAGATCCCGGAAGTCACCTGCTGCTCAACGAATCCCCCGTCCCGCAAATAGTCGCGATACCAATCTTCCGCCTCACGCGTCTCCCGAATCCGCCCTTTTGACAGCAACATGGCCAGTTCCCAAGCCGTCGCAGAAGACACGAACACGGGGATCTCCTGTATCCTGCTTTCACCCAGAATCTGCAAGGATTCCGGCGCCAACTCCCCGTGCTGCGACATCCAGATTACGAAACACGTATCGAGCAGAAATCCACTACTCATTGTAGAGCTTCTCGCCCCATTCCTCATCCCAGTCCATCGGCGCGGTCAAATCCACACCGGGCATGATGGTTATCGTACCAGCCATACAGCCATAGGCCGGATGAAGCTCTACCAGGGTGCCGTCGTCCTTCTCCATCCAGCGCTTGCCGTTCTTGTAGACTATGTCGTCGGGGCCAAACATCCGGCCAGTGGGTATCCAGCCGGGCGGGCTGCCGGGATAAAGCTCATAAGACTGCTGCTTCTCCTCCTCGAAGCCGGTCAACACGCTACCACCACGGCGGTGCATCGCCACAGTCTCAAGAGGCACCCCAAGAAAGACGGAAATCGCATCCTGCTCCTCGGCACTCATTTTGCGGTCGCCCTTCAGCATCCGCGAGATGGAACTCGGGTCGAGGCCAAGAAAGGCGGCCAGTTCCCGAGCCGATGCCCCCTTGCGCTCAAGCTCGCGGTAGAACCAATCACTGTCGATCGCCATCACAATGTCTCCAGCTCAACACGCGCCAAGGTAGCGCAGTATTGTCTTTTCAACAATCAATCGGACACAGATTGCGATTTCCTCAAGCCCGCTCAAAACCGCGCGCCACCTCCCAGTCCGTGATCCGGCGATCATACTCTTCCTGTTCCCACTCGGCAGCCCTGACATAATGATCGACCACGTCATCGCCGAAAGCGGCCCGCAGCATGGCCGAGCCACGCAGCGTCTCTGCAGCGGCCCGCAGCGTCCTTGGGATCTCGCGGGCACCCTCAGCACCATAGGCATCGCCCGAAAATTCCGGCTCCAGCGCCATCTTCTTCTCGATCCCGTCAATGCCGGCGGCCAGCAGCGCTGCCATGGCGAGATACGGATTGAGGTCGGATCCGCCGACACGGCACTCGACGCGGATGCCCTTGCTCGCCTCGCCGCACAAACGGTAGCCGGCGGTGCGATTGTCCTTCGACCAGATCGCCTTGGTCGGCGCAAAGGTGCCGGCGACGAAGCGCTTGTAGGAATTGATGTAGGGCGCGAGGAAATAGGTGAACTCGCCGGCATGGGCCAGAAGCCCGGCCATATAGTGCCGCATCACCTCCGACATGCCGTATTGACCGTCCTTGTCGAAGAACAGCGGCGTCTGGCCATCGGCAGACCACAGCGACTGGTGGATATGCGACGAGGAGCCGGCCGCGTTGTAATGCCACTTGGCAAGGAAGGTGATCGCCTTGCCCTTCGACCAGGCAATCTCCTTGCAGCCATTCTTGATGATCACATGCCGGTCGGCCATGGTGAGCACGTCGGCATAGCGGACGTTGATCTCTTCCTGGCCGGCGGATGCCTCGCCCTTGGAATTTTCAACCGGGATGCCCGCCCCCTGCAAGCCCTTGCGGATCGCCCGCATGACGCCCTCTTCCTTGGTCGTCTGGAAGATGTGGTAATCCTCGTTATAGCCCGAGACCAGCTTGAGGTCGCGATAGCCGGAAAGCCGCGCCTCGTCATAGGACTGATCGAAAAGGAAAAATTCGAGTTCGGTCGCCATGAAGGCCTTCATGCCCATGGCTTCGAGACGAGCAACCTGCTTCTTCAGGATCGCACGCGGCGAATGCGGCACTTCGGCATGGGTTGCATGATCATACATGTCGCAGAGCACCAGCGCCGTACCTTCCAGCCAGGGAATGCGGCGAAGCGTCGAAAGATCGGGCTTCATGGTGTAGTCGCCGTAGCCCTTTTCCCAGCTGGTTGCCTTGTAGCCGGAAACGGTATCCATCTCCATATCGGTCGCCAGCAGATAGTTGCAGCTATGCGTTTCCTTCCAGGCGCTTTCGACAAAAAACTCTGCCTGAAAGCGCTTGCCCATCAAACGGCCCTGCATGTCCACCTGACACGCCAGAACCGTGTCGATGCGCCCCTCAGTGACGTCTTTTTTCAGATCTTCGAATGTGTAGCTGGTGGTCATGATCGGGGTCCGCCAATAGGTTACAGGAAACACGCTGGCCCGGCCGGCCAGGGGAAACAGAGAAAGCACGGGCCGAACGCATGTCCGGCCCGCATCATCAGATCAGGCGCTCTCGCCCACAGCCTTTTCGGCAGCAGCAATTTCGGCCTGGCGCTTGGCAACTTCGTCACCGATGGGTGGGCCCTTGAACCGCTTGCTCTCGAAAGCGAACCAAACGATGCCAGACAGCACGAAGAAGCCGACGGTGATGTACAGAGCCCAGTCGTTCGGAGGCTGGATGCCGAGCACGAAGATGAGCGCCATGGCAATCATCGACAGAACTGCAAACAGCTTGAACAGGCCCTCGCCAAGGTTCCACGGTCCCATCGTCTTCCACTTCGACGTGCCGAAGGCGAAGATCCCGAGGCCGATCGGAATGGCGAAGGAGAAGAACAGGAAGATAACCGTGCAGGAGACCACGATCGTATAGACAGGTGTCTCACCGATCGACACGAGCGAAGAGCCCCAGACGAACAGGACCGACAGGATCGAACCGGTCCAGATCGCCGTCACCGGCGAACGGTACTTCGGGCTGACACTGGCCAAAACCGGAGAGGCTGGCAGCCCCCCGTCACGCGCAAAGGCAAAGATCATGCGCGAAACCGAGGTCACGGTGGCCAGGCCGCACAGGAACTGTGCGATGAAGATCGCCAAGTAGAGCACATCCTTGACGACCATGTTGACCTGGCTGTCCATCGCCCAGAAGAAGACGTTCCAGCCCTGGGCTGCCGCCTCATCCATGTTCGGGATCATCAGCACGAACGAGCATAGCATGATGTAGCCGAACAGAGATGCCCAGAGGACGGACGACACCATGCCCTTCGGCACGGAGACGGCAGCCTTCACCGTTTCTTCCGAGGTATGCGCCGAAGCGTCATAGCCCGTGATCGTATAGATCGGCAGCAGAAGTCCCAGCAGAAACACCCAGGCGCCGGAGGTCGACGGCCAGACATTGCCGCCAGCTTCGCCGGAATAATTGGCGAAGGTAAAGAGGCGTCCGAACTCATAGGTATCGGCCACGACCAAGCAGGTCACGCTCAACCCGATGGCGGCTGCGAAGATCAGATAGCCCGAGAAGTCGGTCAGCTTTGCCGTCAGGCCGATCCCCATATGGTTGACCAGGGCCTGGAGGCCGGTGATCAGCACGAGGAAGGTCAGTCGGGTGGTCAGCGTGTCTTCAAGTGCGAGATACGGCGTGCCGAACGACCCCATGAAGAAGTAGTAGGTGCCGATATTGATCGCGCCCAGAACGGTGACGAGACCGAGCAGGTTGAACCATGCTGTCAGCCAGCCGGTAAAGCGGTTTCCGAGGATGGAACCCCAGTGATAGAGGCCGCCGGCAGTCGGATAGGCAGAGCTGATCTGTGCCATTGCGACCGCAAACACGAGCGAGATGAAGCAACCCAGGGGCCAACCGATGCCGATGGCTGCACCGCCGGCACCGGATGTTGCCTGTGCCAGCGAATTGATGCCGCCGGAGAGAATGCAGATAATGGAAAAGGATACGGCGAAATTGGAGAATGAGCTCATTCTCCGTTCGAGTTCCTGAGCATACCCCATAGAATGGAGGATCTGGAGATCCTCTTTCTTGTCGATATCTGAGTAGTCTGACATGACGTCCCCCAGTTGACGATCAGCCGCGGGATTGCGGCGATTTCGTTACAGTGTCCGCCCATGTTCTCTTGGTGCGGACGGTTGCAGCAACGCTGCTCCCCGTGAGGTCTTTTTTATGCAGCCCCGACGACATCGATCGCTTTGGCGATCCATGCGGCGAGGTGGTCGGCCATGACCTCTTGGTCGACGGTATTGGAAATCAAGTCGTTTCGAACTTCGATCATCACGTTTGGATGACCGTAGGGAATGGCATGCAGGCGAAGGCTGTGCGTCACCCCGTCCTCAGGACCATAGGGCACATTGCGTTCAACGCGGTATGGCCCGCCCCTGGCTGCATCGAGCATGGCATCGGCAAGCCTGGTATCGGTATCATGCAGAATACCGACCTCCACCTCGCGCGGCTTGCCGAAATAGACAGGCGTAAAACTGTGGATGGTAACGACAACGGGCTGCAGCCCCCGCCCGATCACACTCTCGATCTCGCTGTTCACCCGGTCGTGAAACGGCACATAGAGCGCGGCTGTGCGGGCATAACGTTCTGCAGGCGCAAGCTCCCGGTTGCCGGGGATCTCGTAGATCTCGCTCTTTTCGGGCATGGCCGCCGGCGATTCTGGCGGACGATTGCAATCGTAGAGCAGTCGCGAAAACCGCTGGTGCACAAGCCTTCCATCAAGCTTCCGAGCCAGCAGCCGGGCGATGGCAAGCGCACCTGGATCCCAGGCGATGTGGCTGGAAAGCGCTTCCGCAGACAGCCCGAGATTGCCAGCGGACGCGGGCAGGATGGCTGAGGCATGCTCGCAGACGAGCACAACGCCGCTTGCCGCCGTCGCATTCTCCAGCGCAACAGCCTCACCGTCAGACGCCGTCAGGATCCCCGACCTCAAGAGCATGCTGATTGTTCCCCCGGGCTCTTTGGCCCAATCTATTTTCGAAGAGAATTCTTCACGGTTAAGCGTCTGTCAATCCGCTACTGAAAAATTCTCTTCAAGGGGCGGTTGACTCAATTGTGACAGCGAGGCTTAATCCAAAAAAAGCTGGCAACAGACCGGCTTGAGGGGAGTCAATCGGTTCTTGATGAATGCGTCGACAACGGTGTCGGACGTGATCCATGCCCATTTTGACGGGCTGACGCGTGCCGAACGGCAGCTGGCAGAGAGCCTGCTGAACAACTACCCTGTCTCAGGACTGGGGAGCATAACGACCGTTGCCGAAAACGCCGGCGTGTCGACCCCGACAGTTGCCCGCATGGTCCAGAAGCTGGGCTACAAGGGCTATCCGGAGTTCCAGGCGCATCTGCATCAGGAATTGGAAGCGACGATCTCCAATCCGATTGCCAAGCACGACCGCTGGGCGGCCAATGCCCCGAACCGGCATATCCTCAACCGCTTCGCAGAAGCCGTAATGGCCAATCTGAGGTCATCGCTCGGTGAGTTGAAAACCGCGACCTTCGATGACGCGGCCCGTCTGATCGGCGACCGCAATCGCAATCTCTATTTCGTCGGCGGCCGCATCACGGGTGCGCTCGCCGAGTACTTCTTTACCCATATGCAGGTCATCCGACCGCGCACGACCTTGATGTCCTCGAACGCCAGTTCGTGGCCCCAGCATGTGCTCAACATGCAGGCCGGCGATGTTCTGGTGATCTTCGACATCAGGCGCTACGAGGCCGACCTCACGACGCTCGCCGAAGTCGCGCGCTCCAACGGCGTCCAGATCATTGTGTTTACAGACCAGTGGATGTCGCCGGTGGCACAGCATGCCCGGCACTGTTTCAAGCTCCATATAGAGGCACCCTCGGCCTGGGACAGCTCCGTGGTGACGCTGTTCGTTGTGGAAGCCCTGATCGAAGCCGTGCAGAGCTCGTCCTGGGACGAGACGCGCGAGCGCATGAATACCCTTGAGGGTCTTTTTGAGCAGGCACGCCTGTTTAGAAGACCCCGATAAGGAGCAACCCGACGAAATGGAGGAACCATTTTTTGGATGACGCGACATACGACTGCAAAGAAGAACCAGCAGCGAAGTCATCCGTCACATAACCATAACACAGCGCACCTAAGTGAACCGCATCGCTGCCAAACCTCAGAGGAGAACCACAGTGACCACGACCATTCGTAAATTCCTGTCGCTCACGACCGCCCTGGTCATGACGAGCTCTGCCGTTGCTTATGCCGAGCCGAGCGCCGAGCTGATCGAAGCCGCCAAGAAGGAAGGCATGCTGACCACCATCGCCCTGCCCCACGACTGGTGCGGCTATGGCGAAGTCATCGCCGCCTTCAAGAAGAAGTATCCGGAAATCACCGTCAACGAACTGAACCCGGATGCCGGTTCGGCCGACGAAGTCGAAGCCATCAAGGCCAACAAGGACAACAAGGGCCCGCAGGCTCCTGACGTCGTTGACGTCGGTCTCGCTTTCGGTCCGCAGATGAAGGCCGAAGGCCTGCTGCAGCCCTACAAGGTCTCCACATGGGACGAAATCCCTGATAACGTGAAGGACGCTGAAGGCTACTGGTACGGCGACTACTACGGCGTCATGTCCTTCCTCGTGAACAAGGACTTGGTTGCCAACACGCCGAAGGACTGGGCCGATCTGCTGAAGCCGGAATATGCCGGTCAGGTCGCTCTTGCCGGTGACCCGCGCGCCTCCAACCAGGCCATCCTCGGCGTTCTCGCCGCCGGCATGGCATCGGGTGCAGCTGCCGGCAAGGACGCTGGCGAAGCCGGTCTGAAGTACTTCGCCGAGCTGAACAAGGCCGGCAACTTCGTGCCGGTCATCGGCAAGTCCGGCACGCTTGCTCAGGGTGCAACCCCGATCGTCGTCATGTGGGACTACAACGCACTCGCCGCCCGTGACACGCTCGCCGGCAACCCGCCGGTCGAAGTCGTCGTTCCGGAAAAGGGCGTTCTGGCTGGCGTCTACGTTCAGGGCATCTCGGCCTATGCGCCGCATCCGAACGCTGCAAAGCTGTGGATGGAGCACCTGTACTCCGACGAAGGTCAGCTCGGCTGGCTGAAGGGCTACTGCCACCCGGCCCGCTTCAATGCCATGGTCAAGGCCGGCAAGGTTCCGCAGGACCTGCTCGACGCCCTGCCGCCGGCTGCGTCCTATGAAAAGGCCTACTTCCCGACGCTCGAAGAAGTCGACGCCAACAAGGCTGCCGTCACCGGCGGCTGGGACAGCGTCGTCGGCGCCAACGTTCAGTAAGTCGAGACCTTGATGTGCCGCCCCGATCTTTTCTAAGGTCGGGGCGGCGCTCGCATTTTAAGAAGATCCGTCGAAACGCGGACAGAGGGGCAGATCGAATGACGACAGAGGCGGTGAGCCCGGGCCAACAGGCACGGCCACGAACGAAACTTCCACTTCACTGGCTGGGCGTCCTGCCCTTTGCAGCCTTCGTGATTCTCTTCCTGATCATGCCGACCATGAAGATCGTCATCGGCGCTTTCCAGCGTCCTGATGGCTCGTTCACGCTCGACAATATCGGCGGGCTGTTCACGCCCTCGATCATGGCGGCCTACTGGATCTCCATCAAGATCAGCCTCTCCTCCGCCATCCTCGGCTGCCTGATCGGCTTCGGCGTCGCCGCAGCCGTGGTGCTCGGCGGCCTGCCGCAGTGGATTCGCGGACCGCTTCTCACCTTCTCGGGCGTCGCCTCCAACTTTGCCGGTGTGCCCCTCGCCTTCGCCTTTCTGGCGACCCTCGGTCCGGTTGGCATGCTGACCGTATTCCTGAAGACCCAGCTCGGGGTCGATCTGCGCCTTCTCGGCTTCAATCTCCTGTCCTTCTGGGGACTGACGGTCACCTATCTTTTCTTCCAGATCCCGCTGATGATCCTGATCATCACGCCGGCGCTTGACGGCCTGAAGCGCGAATGGCGGGAAGCTGCCTCCATCCTCGGTGCGACCAACGCGCAGTACTGGCGCCTCGTGGCCTTCCCGATCCTCTTGCCCTCAATCCTGGGGACGATGGCACTGCTCTTCGCAAATGCGTTCGGCGCCGTCGCAACCGCGATTGCACTGACGGGCTCTTCGCTGAATATCGTGCCGATCCTGCTCTTCGCCCAGATCCGCGGCGACGTTCTCGGTGATCCCCATCTCGGCTACGCGCTCGCCTTCGGCATGATCGTCGTCACCGGTGTTGCCAATGCTCTTTATATCTGGCTGCGCGCACGCAGCGAAAGGTGGCTGAAATG
>JARXAK010000177.1 GCA_029865885.1 Rhizobium sp.
GATCCTGCTAGAGCGAAACCACCTTGGAAGCGCTTTGATAGCCGAAGCCGAGAATTGCCAGAGTGCCCGCTTGCATGTGATAAGCGGCAGAAGCGGAGATGTTCCCGCAGGAGTTCGACGGCACGACATGAAGCTCAAGGAATTTGCCAGAGAGATCGGACTGTCACCGACGACGGTAAGCCGCGCCTTAAGCGGCTACCCGGAAGTCAACGAGGCCACGCGCGCCCGGGTGATGGAAGAGGCCGCGCGCCTTGGCTATCACCCCAACATCAATGCGGTCCGCCTCGCAACCGGCCGCGCCGGCGCGATCGGCGTTGTCATGACCAAGGCCGGCGACTACCAGTTTTCCGAATTCATGAGCGGCATGGCCGACCGGTTGAGCGGCGAGGATATCGACATCCTGATCACGCCAATGGCCGAACATGATACGGGCGACGAAATCCAGCTCTACCGGCGCCTGGCCGAAAGTCGCCGCGTTGACGCGGTGGTCATCCATTCGCCGCGCCCGAGAGACCCCCGCATAGCCCTGCTGCACCAGCTCAAACTACCCTTCATCGTCCATGGCCGCTCAGAAACCGAGATCCCGCACGCCTGGCTGGACATCGACAACGAGGGTGCGATCCGTCGCAGCACGGAGCACCTGCTCGATCTCGGCCATCGGCGGATTGCGCTGCTCAACGGTCGCGAGGGCCTGACCTTCACCCTGCACCGGCTCGCGGGCTACAAGGCGGCACTCGCCGAGCGGGGCGTGCCCTTTGACCCGAAGCTCGTGACCCATGGCACCTTCACCGACGAGATCGGTTTCCGCTATGCACGCTCGGCACTCGAACAGCGACCGCGCCCGACCGCCTTCGTGGCCGGCTCGATGATGACAGCGCTCGGCGTCTATCGCGCCGCGCGTTCCATGAACCTCGTCCTCGGCCGGGACATCTCCGTCATCGCCCATGACGACGTCTTTCCCTATCTGACCGCCGAAAACATGGCGCCGTCGCTCTCGACCACCCGCTCCTCCCTCCGCGCCGCCGGCAGCCGGATTACAGACCTTCTCTTGCAAATGCTTTCGGGACGCGAGGCAAGCGATATCGGCGAACTCTGGCCGATCGAACTGATCCTGCGCGAAACCAGTCGCCCTGTACCGAAGGATGCAGCCGAATGACGGGCGCGCGGCGAAACCGGGTCGTCGTCATCGGCCATATCAATCACGACCGCATCTGGCGCCTGACGGAACCCTTGCGCGCCGGGGGCCGCATCGCCTGGTCCTCGCGCGAAACGCGCCTTGGCGGCGGCGGATATTTCACCGCACGACGCCTGCTCGACCTCGGGCATGACGTGGCGCTGCTCTCGAACCTGATGGGCGATGCCCATGGCGAGAGCGCGCTCGCCGACCTCAGGGCAGCAGGCTTCGACACCAGCCTGATTGCCCGGCGCGACGGCGACACGGATTTTGCCGACATTCTGCTTGACCCCACAGGCGAGCGCACCATCCTGTCCAGCGAGCGACGCCTGTCCCGGACCTTTCTGCTCGGCCAGCAGATCGAAGCAGATGCGTTTTACGTCAACGCGCCCAAGCTGCCGGAGACGATTCTGGCCGCACTGGAACACGCACCTCTTGTGGTCTCGCAGTTTCCCCTGCGCGAGGGTGACGTCCGTCCGGCCGATGTCATGGTCGGCTCCAAGGCGGACTTCCCCGGAGTGACACTCGCGGAGGCCTGGCAGCGAGCGTCCGCGCTGGCTTCGAAACGCCTGACGCATCTCGTGATGACCGATGGTCCCGCCGCCATTTCCATCTATGATGGGCGAAACGAGCGGACGGCAAGCCTTGACCGGACCGTCTCCGTTCGTGACACGATCGGCGCCGGTGATACCTTCTGTGGCAGCCTCATGCATGCCCTGCTCGGCGGGGCTGACATCGTGGAAGGGAGCCGGATTGCCGCCAATGCAACGACCGACTGGCTTGAGCTTCGCGAGGCAGAATCCGGCCGGGCAACAGCAAAATCAACATCATAACAGTTTTATTTGATCGCCCTCCGGGAACCTCTCCACCTGCCTGCGGGTTGGTGGGGCGCCAAACGGAGGAAGGCATGACTGAAACCGACTTCACCTGGACCATACCCGTCGAGCTGGAATTGCCCTGCGGGCTGACGCGGCGTTTTCTGAATGCGTATGATGCACTCGACTTTCTCGATGCGGAGTGGCCGACCCGGCTGGGACCTGCCTATCAGCGGGCCTTGCATCTCTGCCGCAATGCTCTTGGCGGCTCTGCTGGCGCAGAACTCGCGCGCAGCGCCTTTATTGCAGCCGCTGACGAAGCTGGCATGCGGCAATGTGCAGAGCCGCACAATCTTGTGAGCTTCCTGCCACGCGCCAGAAGGGGCATCGCCTGAGCGACGGCCCATGGAGCCTTGCCATCCGGCCCGGAGAATGACGTCCGATCTGCACAGACATAGCCGTGGCGCACCGCACAACCGCGCAGCAGAAGCCCGCCCTGGCCCGCAATTTGACGACCGGTCAGCACATCGGTCCACCACGATCCAGATTGACCCGCCAGAAGTCGTGGGAGTTTTCTCATCTGCGCAAAATCGAGCCTGCGATAGAGACTGTGGGCGGTGGCGAGGCCACAACCCTCGATCTGGAGCGTCGACCGCGCTTCGGGGCGGCCCGCGTCTATGGGAACACACAAGGTTTAGGCCGCCAGCAAAATCGCGCTCAGGCCTTCAAAGGTCGGGCGGGCGATGTAATAGCCCTGGATGAGACTGACGCCAAAATCCGTCAGGACATCCATCTCGGCGGCCGTTTCGACGCCTTCACAAACGACGGTCACACCCAGATCCTGCAGCATGGCGAGTGTGTGGCGAACGACCACCTGTTTTACGCTGTCGGTGTCGATCCCGCGTATCAGATCCATGTCGAGTTTGACGATATCAGGCTGGAAGCGGGCCAGAAGGTTTAGCCCGGAATAGCCGGCACCGAAATCGTCGATCGCCGTCTTGAAGCCGATCTCGCGGTAGCTTCGGAGAATGTTGAGCAGATGCGCCGTGTCGAGCTTTTCGACCTCGGTGAACTCGAAAATGATCCGGTCGAGCGGGAAGTCCGTGCGCTTGGCTGTCTCCAGGGTCTGGCGAATGCAGGCACGCGGTTCATAGACCGCGTTCGGCATGAAATTGATTGACAGATGCGGCATGTTGTTGCGCGGGAAAAGGCGGGCCGCCAGTTCAATGGCGCGCACCCGACACTGCTGGTCGAATGCATAACGGTTGTCGGGATCAACGAGCGCAAGCACGTTTGCAGCGCCACTTCCGTCCGAACCGCGAACAAGCGCTTCATGGGCGAAGATCTCGCCGCGACGGGTGTCCATGATCGGTTGGAAGGCCATTGTAAACTTGGAACTGAACGCAGCACCATCCTTGCAAGCCATACAGCCCATGATCGCTCCTCGACGCCATTTCCACCAGAAAACACACGGGCACTTAAGGAAGATTGAAGGCTGCTACACAAGTCGTTTCGAAATAAGCAACCAGCTTCGTCACCAATTCATGACCATTTTTGGATCTCTGATTTAATCAATTCAGATAATAGAATATTCTCCAATAAGAGGCTGATTCGAGAAGGCCTCGCGGGCTAAATGACTTAGCTGAGGATGCGGACATGAGAGAACAGACCGATATTGAGACCTGGGCAATGGTCCGGGCTCAGCAGATCGTCATGCAGCAGGGCGCCAATCTAGTCGTCGCCGCGCAGAGGCTGGATCACAAGAAAACCACGGCCAACACCTATGCGCTGCGGACTGCGATCATGGCGTCGCTGATCGAGGCCATGAAATCACCCGCTGCAGAGACGTTCGACGTCCAGGCTTGAGACGGGCCTGAACCTCGATCAACGCCGATAGGGATAGCGCCTTTTCAGCAGCTTGATCGGAGCCGTCAGACATGCGAGCGTCCCGCCATGCGCATTCTGCTCGTGGAAGACACGCTCGACGTCGGAGAGGCGATCTCTCGCCGCTTTGAAACCATCGGCCACACGGTCGATTGGCAAACGAACGGTCGTGCGGCCGCCGAAATTCTTGATTTCACCGAATACGACCTCGTGATCCTCGATGTCATGTTGCCGGAGATGGATGGATTTTCCATCCTGAAGCGCATGCGCGACAAGGGCAGCACCGTGCCTGTTCTTGTGCTCACCGCCCGCTCCGAGATCGACGACCGCGTCGGGGCGCTCGATCTTGGCGCCGATGACTATCTGGTCAAGCCCTTCGACTTCCGCGAGCTTGAGGCCCGCGCCCGCGTGCTCCTGCGCCGCCGGGCCGGAGGCGAGGCGACCAATGTGATCGCCTGCGGCGACGTGCTGCTCGACCGATCCCAGCGCACGGTGAAAGTCGGCAATCGCGAGGTGCAGCTCAAGCGCCGCGAGATGACCCTGCTCGAGATCCTGGCGAGCCGTCCGGGCCGCGTGTTCAGCAAGGACCAGTTGCTCGACCAGCTCTTCGGCTTCGACGAACCGGCAGGGCCGAATGCGATCGAGCTTTATGTCGGGCGTCTGAGAAAGAAGCTCGAGGGCGCCAAGGCCCGCATCGTCACAGTCCGCGGCGTAGGCTACCAGCTGGTGTCCGATGCAGAAGACTAGACGCTCCCTCTTTGCCCGGCTCGTCATCCGCGTTGCCGTCGTGCTGGCGGGCGGAGCGGCGATCCTGATGACAGCCGCCTGGCTCTATGCCCGTGCGGCAGCCGACGAGGCCTATGACCGGCTGCTGCAGGGGGCCGCAATCCAGATCCTCGACAGTCTGGTCGTCGAGGAGGGCCGCATCACCGTCGACCTTCCACCGAGCGCCTTCGAACTGCTCGGCCTCGCGCCACGTGACAAGATCTTCTACCGGGTCGTGGCACCCGACGGTTCGACGCTGACGGGCTATGAGGACCTGGAGTTTCCCGCCGATGTCACCAATGCGCGCACCGAGGCACTGTTCCAGACGACACGCTTCCGCGACCAGCCTGTGCGCATGGTCGCCGCAAGCCGCGCCATCGCCGATCCGTCGATTGGCGGCTGGGCGAATGTCCTGATTGCCCAGACGACCGAGGCGCGTCAGCAGCTGACCACGGAACTCACCACCCGCGCGCTCGTGCTGGTTGGCGTCATGAGCCTGCTTGCGCTCGGCGGCACGGTCCTGGCCGTGCGGTATTCGCTGCGACCGCTCGATGCGCTGGGCGATACGCTCCGCCGCCGCGACAGCCAGGACCTGACACCGCTGGCCGTCGACGTGCCCCGGGAACTCTCGCCCTTCGTGGAATCCATCAATCACTTCATGCGCCGTCTCGATGATCGCCTGCGCCTCCTGCAACGCTTCATCGCCGACAGTGCTCACCAGATCCGCACGCCGCTGACGGCGCTGTCCGCTCAGGTCAGCCTGATCGACGAGAATGCGCTTTCCGAAAACGATCGCCGCCATCTCGACCGGGTGAAGGACCGCGCCGCAGAACTCGCGCGCTTCACCACGCAGCTCCTCAACCACGCCATGGTGATCCATCGCTTCGATTCCGTGCAGCTGTCGCCGACCGATGTGGTCGACGTGGCCCGCAAGGCCTTCCGCGCCGCGGTTCCGATCACCATCGACCCCGACATCGTCGTCTCCTTCGAGGCCCCGCCGGAAGCCTTGACCGTGATGGGCGACGCTCTCAGTCTGCGCGAGGCAATCGTCAACATCATCGACAATTCGCTGCGCCACGGCGTCGAAGCGAGCCTTGCCGTGCGTGTCGTCGAGCGAGGCAATTTCGTCCTGGTCGAGGTGGAAGACGATGGCCCCGGCATCCCGGCGCAGGACTGGGCCCAGGTGACGCGCCGCTTCGTCTCGTCGAAAACAGGCGAAGGCAGCTCCGGCCTCGGTTTTGCGATCGCCTCGGAAGTCGCAACGACACTGAACGGTGCATTGGCCTTTCGCGAACGCACCCCTCAGACCGGCTTTACCGTCTTCCTCGAACTCCCCCTGATCGATGCGAGGCCAGCCGCATGAACCTGTCGACGACAACACGCTCGTTCACCGCAGCTCTCGTCGCAGCAGCCCTCTGGACGACCTCGGTCTTTGCGCTGGAGGGCGATCGCTCGGTCTTCCCGGCACCGGCGGAAGAGCGCACCCGGCTCGTCATCAACGGTGTCACAGACGCCGATGTCATCGCACCGCTGATCCGTGACTTCCAGGAGACGGCGCCGGACGTGACGGTCGAGTTCAACGATTATGTCAGCAACGACCTCTTCCGCGAAGCGGAACTGGCCTGCCGCCAGCAACGCAGCCATGGCGACCTCTGGATTTCCTCCTCCGTCGACCATCTGGTGAAGCTTGCCAATGATGGCTGCGCGCGAGCCCATCAGTCGGCGGAGACCGAAAGGGTCTCGGCCTGGGCCAACTGGCGCGACGAAATCTTCGGCTTCGCCTTCGAGCCGGCCGTCATTGTCTATGATGCCTCCCAGGTGCCGCCGGAGGATGTGCCCCGCTCGCATGTCGAGATCGCCGAACTTCTGCGCCGCAAGCCGGACGAATACTGGACCCGGATCGGCACCTACAACGTCCAACTGTCAGGCGTCGGCTATCTGCTGGCCTTCCACGATGCCCAGCAGGCACCGACGAGCTATGGCCGCCTGCTCGAAAGCTTCAGCCGTGCCCAGGTGGTCACGAGCTGCTGCAACAAGGAAGTGCTGGATCTGATTGAAAACGGCCGGCTGAAGATCGCCTACAATATCCTCGGTTCCTATGCCTATGCGCGCTACCTGCGCAACAACGACATGCGCGTCGTGGTACCCCGCGACTATACGCTGATCCTGACACGCGGCGCGATGATCCCGACCCATTCACCCCAGCCGGAGCTCGCCGCCCGTTTCCTCGACTACCTGGTCTCCGAACGCGGCCAGCAGGTTGCGCGGGAGAAGGCCTTTTACTTTGCTGAAAATGCCCCCCTGCCGCCGGGGGTGGACGGCCCGATCTCGCTGATCGAATCCGGCATCGGTCGGCCGATCCGGGTTGGCCCGGCCTTGCTCGCCGCCCAGGACCGAGCAACCCGGGAAGAGTTCATCCGCAACTGGACCTCGCTCTTCGCACCCGGCGCCCCTCAGCAATAAAAAAGCTGGCGTCGCCGCCAGCCTTTGAGAATGACAGGATGACAGACCTCAGTCTTCTTCCTGGAAGACCTCCTCGCGCTTCTTCTTGACGCTCGGAAGGAAGACCACGACCAGAACGGCAAGCGCAATCAGAAGAAGCGTCAAGCTGATCGGTCGGGTGACGAAGGTCGACGGATCGCCGCGCGACAGGATCATCGCTCGCCGCAGGTTCTCTTCAAGCAATGGTCCGAGAACGAAGCCGAGCAGCAAGGGTGCCGGCTCGCAGCGCAGCTTGACCAGCACGTAGCCGATGAGCCCGAAGAAGGCGACGGCATAGAGGTCAAAGATATTGCCGTTGACGCTGTAAACGCCGATCGAGCAGAAGGCCATGATGATAGGGAAGAGCACGTAGTAAGGGATCGTCAGCAGCTTCACCCAGAGCCCGATCAGCGGCAGGTTCAAGACCAGCAGCATCAGGTTGCCGATCCACATCGAGGCGATGATGCCCCAGAAGAGAGCCGGCTGTTCGCTGGCAACGTTTGGTCCCGGCACGATGCCCTGGATGATCATCGCACCGACCATCAGCGCCATGACCGGATTGGCGGGAATGCCGAGGGTCAAGAGCGGGATGAACGACGTCTGGGCACCGGCATTGTTGGCCGATTCCGGACCCGCGACCCCCTCGATGGCGCCATGGCCGAATTCCCCAGGGTTCTTCGACATGCGCTTTTCGACCGTGTAGGACGCAAAGGATGCCAAGATCGCGCCGCCACCCGGCAGGATGCCAAGCGCCGAGCCGATGCCCGTGCCGCGCAGCACCGGGCCGATCATCCGCTTGAAATCGTCGCGTGTCGGCATGAGACCGCTGACCTTGGTGATCAACACGGTGCGGTTCCGGTCGCTTTCGAGGTTGCGCAGGATTTCGGCAACACCGAAAACGCCCACAGCGACCGCAACGAAGTTCAAACCATCCGCATATTCGGTGATGCCCATCGTGAAGCGGGGCGTGCCCGAATAGATATCCGTGCCGACAAGGCCGAGCAGCAGGCCGAGTGCGACCATGGCAAGCGCCTTGATGATCGAGCCGTGGGCAAGCGCGATCGACGAGACCAGACCGACGATCATCAGGGAGAAGTATTCGGCCGCACCGAATTCCAGCGCGATGGCGGTGAGCGGCGGTGCAAAGATCGCGACGAGGAAGGTCGAAACCGTGCCGGCAAAGAAGGAGCCGATGGCCGCAATCGCAAGCGCTGCCCCTGCCCTTCCCTTGCGGGCCATCTGGTAGCCGTCGATCGCGGTGACGGCGGAAGAAGACTCGCCCGGCATATTGATCAGGATCGCCGTGGTCGAGCCGCCATACTGCGCGCCGTAATAGATACCGGCGAGCATGATCAGCGACGAGACGGGTTCGAGCTGGAATGTGATCGGCAGGAGCATGGCGATGGTCGCCGTCGCACCGATGCCGGGGAGAACGCCGATCAGCGTGCCAAGAATGACGCCGATCAGGCAGAAGAACAGGTTCTCGATGGAACCGGCCGTCGAAAAGCCGAGGGCGAGATTGCTGATGAAATCCATGGTCGCCTCCTTAACGGAACCAGGGGCCGAAGCGTTCGAACGGCAGACCGAGGCCGTAGCTGAACACGAGGACCGAGAAGAAGGTGATGCCGGTCGCAAGTGCGAGTGCCGCCGGCACCCGGAGCCGCTCCGAGGCGAAGCTTGCGATGAACGCGGCAACGAACAGCGCCGGCACGAAACCGGCGCCACGCACCAGAAAGCCGAAGACGATCGGTGCCGGCAGAATGAAGAGCATGCCGCGCCAGGCAATTGCGCCGATGACGTCACCCGTGACTTTCACGGACTGCACGAGAATGACGACGCCGAGAAGCGTCAGCACACCGGCAAGCACCAGCGGGAAGTAACCCGGCCCCATGCGGAAGGCGGTACCGAGTTCAAGCGACAGCGATTGAATAACGAAGAAAAGGCCGAGCCCGATGAACAGCAGACCGCAAAGCAGGTTGGCCGTGTCGAAGCGTAAGGATTTCATGATGTCCCCCGACAAAAGGCGCGGACGGCCTTGAAGCTGGCCGGCCGGCACGACAAGTCGCGGACCCGGTCGATAGACCGGATCCGCGCATATGTGGATGGATCAGTCGGCGTACTGGCCGGCAGCTTCGATCACAGGCTTCCAGCGGGCGATTTCGCCTTCGAGCTTGGCCTTGAGAGCTGCGGGCGTGACATCGGCCTCGGGCGACGGGGCGGTGCCGAGTTCGGCGAAGCGGGCAACAACGTTCTCGTCCTTGAGCGCCTTGTTGAGCGAGGCA
Source organism: Rhizobium sp. (assembly GCA_029865885.1). Lineage (GTDB taxonomy): Bacteria > Pseudomonadota > Alphaproteobacteria > Rhizobiales > Rhizobiaceae > Allorhizobium. The sequence continues at coordinate 9,402 of JARXAK010000177.1, forward strand.
TTGAGCTTGTCGATCGCCTCGGCAGGCGTGCCCTTCGGCGTGTAGACGCCGTGCCAGATGCCGACCTGGAAGTCGTTGAGGCCACCTTCGGCAGCTGTTGGCACATCAGGCAGAACCGGCAGGCGCTCAGCGGAGGTCACGGCATAGGCCTTGATCGTGCCGCCCTGGATCTGCTTCGTCGTGTTGGTGGTCTGGTCACACATGATGTCGACCTGACCGCCGAGCAGATCGGTCATCGCGGGACCGGTGCCCTTGTAGGGAACGGTGACGAGTGGCGTCTCGATCTGGCTCATGAACAGCATGCCGCAGAGATGCGAGGCCGCACCAATGCCGGCATTGGCAACCGTGACCTTGTCCTTGTTGGCCTTCACATAGTCTACGAGACCCTTGAGGTCGGTCGGCTCGAAGTCCTTGCGGGCGACGATGGTCATCGGAACCTCGGTGACGAGACCGACATAGTCGAAGGCATTCAGCGGATCATAGGCGAGCTTGCGATAGAGGCTCGCGCTGGTCGCCATGCCGATGTGGTGAAGAAGGATGGTGTAGCCATCCGCCTCCGCGCTCGCGACGCGGCCCGCACCCAGCGTACCGCCGGCACCGCCGACATTCTCGACGAGCACCTGCTGGCCGAGATCCTTAGACATGGATTCAGCGACGAGACGCGCGACGGTATCCGTCGGACCACCAGCCGCAAATGGCACGACCATGGTGATCGAGCGCTCGGGATAGGTCTGGGCCGATGCGGCGGCGGCGATGAAGGTTGCCGCAATGGCGGTCGCGCTGAAGAGCGACTTGAAGAAAGTCATGAAAAGCCTCCCGGTTCGATTGATCCTGCCGGTCGGCTCCTCCCGCCCGGCATTGGATGGCCCGATCTTCTTCAGCTGAGGCCCGGTCACAATTGCCCCGGAGACTTAGTGTTAAGCTTTTCTGATTTGCCGCACCGCAACATGGGTAGGTTTCCGCCCAAGTCGCTTTTCCGATGTGTGGATTTCCACCCATCAGCCTTGCAACAACGGCGTCCGAGGCGCCTCAATCCCTGCCGTCGAAGGCCAGGCTCTTGTCGAGACCATGCTTCTGCATCTTCTCGTACAGCGTCTTGCGCGAGATTCCGAGCTGCTCGTAAACCGGTCGCAAAGCTCCCCCATGGGCGGTAATCGCATTGGCGATCAGCTGTTTCTCATAGGCCGCAACCTTGTCGGCGAGGCGTGTATTGGCCGTTTCGAGAGCCGCCGCGCTGTCGAGCCCGGTTTCAAGCCCGAGCACCAACCGGTCGGCCGCGTTGCGCAATTCCCGCACATTGCCCGGCCAGTCGCGCTCGGCGATCTCCGACAGGATCTCCGGTTCGACTTCCATGTCGTCGCGCCCATAGCGGGCACAGGCTTCGCGCACCAGATGCAGGAAGAGCAGCGGAATATCGGCTCGCCGCTGCGCGAGCGACGGCACCCGGAGCGTCACCACATTCAGGCGGTAGAAGAGATCCGCCCGGAACCGCCCGGCGGCCACCTCGCCCTCGAGATCCACTTTGCTCGTCGCGATAAAGCGCACGTCGAGCGGCACCGTCTCGTTCGACCCGAGCCGCGTGATCGTCCGCTCCTGCAGCACACGCAGGAACTTCGCCTGCAGGTCGAAGGGCATCGAGCCGATCTCGTCGAGCAGGATCGTGCCGCCGCGCCCATGCTCGAACTTTCCGTAGCGCGCCCGGATGGCGCCTGGAAAGGCACCCGCCTCATGGCCGAAGAGTTCGCTCTCGATCAGGGTTTCCGGCAGCGAGGCGCAGTTGATCGCGAGGAAGGGTCCCTTGGCTCTTGCGCTCACGTCATGCAGGCCGCGTGCAACGACCTCCTTGCCGGCACCTGTCTCGCCGATAACAAGCGCGTCCGCCTCCGTCGCGCCAATGGCCCGCATCCGGTAGCGCAGGTCGACCATCACGGGCGTTCGCCCCGGAAGCCGGGTCTCGATATCGTCCCGCTTGCCAGCGACGGCCCGCAGACGCCGGTTTTCAAGCACGAGCGACCGGCGATCCAGCGCATGGCGCACAACGCCTGCCAGCGCCTGGCTCGCAAACGGCTTCTCGATAAAGTCATAGGCGCCCTCGCGCATCGCCTTGACCGCAAGCTGCACCTCTCCGTGTCCGGTGACGAGGATCACCGGGATCTCGTGATCGAGCTCCCGGATGCGATGCAAGAGCGACATCCCGTCCATGCCGGGCATACGGATATCGGAGACCACGACCCCGTCGAAACCAAAGCCGACCCTTGAGAGAACCTCCTCGCCGGAGGAGAAAGCCTTCACCTGCAGGCCATGCAGTTCGAGCGCCTGACTGGTGGAGAAGCGCAGCTCCTCCTCGTCATCGACGAGCAACACCAGACCTGAATTCATTCCGCCGCCTCATTCAATGCTTCCGCTTGCAGGAGTTCGACACGGAACAGCGCGCCGCCACCGTCACGCGGCCCGACCGTCAGGCTCCCGCCGAAATCCTTGATGATGTTGTAGGAAATCGAAAGGCCAAGACCAAGCCCCTTGCCGACGCCCTTGGTGGTGAAAAAGGGATCGAAGATGCGTTCCACGATGGCCGGCGGAACGCCGGGGCCACGATCGGCAATCTCGATCACCACCCGTCCCCCGTCCCGCCGCGCCGAAAGTTCGATCCTGCGGTCGTCGAGACCTTCAACGGCATCACAGGCATTGGTGAGAATATTGACCAGCACCTGCTGCAGCCGCACCGAGCCACCCTGCACCGGCGGCAGGCCGGGTTCAAAGGCAAGCGACAGCGTCGCATCGGCGGTTCCAAGCCGGGCCGAGACGATTTCGAGCGTTTCCTCCACGACCTCTTCGATCGAGATCGGGCCGAGCTTCTCGTTTGGCTTGCGGGCGAAATTGCGCAGGTGGCGCGAGATCGAGGCCATCCGGTCGATCAGGTTGGAGATGCGGCCGAGATTGTCGCGCGCCTCGGAGATCCGGTCGCGGTCGATCAGCATGGTCGCACTGTCCGCATAGGTCTTGGCAGCGGCCAGCGGCTGGTTGAACTCATGCGACAGGGCGGCAGACATCTGTCCCAGCCCGGCGAGCTTGCCCGCCTGGATGAGATCGGCCTGCGTCTGGCGCAGCTGCAGGTTGACCCGCGCGAGATCCGCCGTGCGCTCCTCGACCCGCCGCTCGAGCTCCGCCTGGGCCTCGATCTGCATATGCATGCGCTCCTGCAACCGGGCGCGACGCTGGATGACGACCGCAAGCCCCAGACCGAACAGGCAAAGGAACAGCAGGATGGCAACCAGCATGGTCCGCGCCTGGGCGTGGATCGTGCCGGTATCGAAGAGCACCTTCACCGTCCAGTCGGCGTCCGGCATATACTGTTCAAGCACCAGATATTCGCGTGATCCCGGCCCCTGATTGACGGTCATCAGCACGTGATCATCGAGCGTGCTGCGGTTGATCGGAAGCTCCCGCAGCACCGCGTCGGAGTAACGACGCGAGGCCGTGGTTCGCTCCAGCCGCTCGGGCGTCAGCGGCAGCACCGAGGCATAGAGCCATTCGGGGTTCCCGGTCATGAAGATGATGCCTTCAGGATCATGCACCAGGATCTTGTATTCACCGCCGCGCCAGGAGGTTTCGATCCCCTCGATATCGACCTTGAAGGCGATGACGCCCCTGACCGTACCATCGACCTCGATCGGCGAAGAGAAATAGTAGCCGCGCTTGGCCGATGTCGTGCCAAGCGCGTAGAAGCGCGCCTGCTTGCCCGCAGCCGCCTCGTAGAAATAGGGGCGATAGCTGAAATTCTCGCCGACGAAGCTCGCCTCGCCGTCGAAATTGCTGGCCGCGATCGTATTGCCGTCCATCGTCATCACATAGATATCCGAGGATTCCAGCAGCGTATTGATCTCCTTCAGATAGACATTGGCCGCCTGTCGAAGCGCCGGGTTATCCGGATCGAGAACCAGCTCCTTCATGTCGTCGTGGTCGGCGATCAGCGCCGGAAGCGTCTCGTAGCGGCTGAGATGGCCTGATAGCGCCGAGGTCGCCAGGCGCAGCGCGCTGTTCGCCTGCAGCGAGGCTTCTTCCATGACGTTGCGGGTGAGGAGCCGGTTGCCAAACGTCAGCAAAGCGAGGCTCGCCACAACGAGGGTGAGGACCAGCGCGAGGATCATGCGCCGTGCCACGGCCAGTCGTCGCGCGGGTGGTATGGTTGCTGTGATCACGGCCAGTCTCCTCCGGCCCCAAGGATAGCGGCCTGTCCACCGCTTTCCAAGCGGCCTTGCGAAGGCGACCGCAGGCAATGAAAAAGCCGCCGGGCCTTTGCGGGTCCGGCGGCTCGAAACATCACAGGGCTCTGCGGCTATCAGGCCGCGCGGCTGTGGGAATGCGCGGTCGGACGACGCCCTTCCGGCGCGAGCTTGAACTGGTTGACGAGCTGCATCAGCGCATCCGCCTCGTCGGCCAGCTGGCGGGTCGCGGCATTGGTCTCCTCGACCATGGCAGCGTTGCGCTGGGTCATCTGGTCCATCTCGTTGACGGAGGAATTGACTTCCGCCAGGCCGTTCGACTGGTCACGGCTCGCCATGGCGATGACCGAGACACGGTCGGCAACCGTGATGATATTGGCAGAGATCTCGGCAAGCACAGCACCGGTCTGCTGCACCAGCTTGGATCCGGCCGAGACTTCCGTGCTCGACTTGTGAATGAGGTCCTTGATCTGCTGTGCTGCACCCGCCGAACGCTGGGCAAGCTCGCGGACTTCCTGGGCAACGACGGCGAAGCCCTTGCCGGCCTCGCCCGCACGCGCCGCTTCGATGCCGGCATTGAGTGCCAGAAGGTTCGTCTGGAAGGCGATCTCGTCGATCACGTCGATAATCTGCACGATCTGGCCCGAAGCGTCCTCGATGCGGCCCATGGCGTCGATGGCGTTTCCGACAACCGTCGACGAGGTATCGGCGCGGCCCTTGGTGTCGGCAACGATATTGTTCGCCTCTTCGGCACGCTCGGCTGACGATTTGACGGTAACGGTGATCTCGTCGACGGCAGCCGCCGTTTCCTCAAGCGAAGCCGCCTGCTGCTCGGTGCGCTTGGCGAGCTGATCGGCTGCACTGCTCATTTCAGCCGCGTTGCGCTGGATCATGTAGGTGTTCGAGCGGATCTGCGTCATCGTATCCTGCAGATGCTCCAGCGACTGGTTGAAGTCGTTGCGCAGCTGCTCCAGGCGACCGTTAAACGGCGTGTCGATCGTCTCGGAGATATCGCCCTTGGCGAGACGGCCAAGGCCGGACGCGAGCGCATTGACGGCGAAATCGATCTGACGGTCGATCTCCTGCTTCTCAAGATCGTTGCGACGACGCTCTTCTTCCGCCTGAACGCGTTCGGCCTCGCTGCGGCTTTCGATCTCGATCTTGGAGAGCGCGTTCTGCTTGAAGACACCGAGCGCGCGCGCCATCTCGCCGATTTCGTCGACGCGGGCCTCGCCGTTGATCTTGGTGTCGAGGACGCCCTCGGCCAGACGGCGCATGGCACCGGTGATCTGGCCGATCGGTCCCTTGAAGGTGAGCACGAGGCCGATGCCGGCAAAGATCGAGATCAGGATACCGAGTGCGGTTGCCCCAATCGAGATCGAATTTGCATCCTGACGCTCCTGACCGGCGGAGACCTTCTGCATCTCGGCAAAGGTCGTCAGCTGCTTCCAGATGACATTCAGTTCGGCGCCGGCCTGATCGTAGCTGACCTTGCGGTTCTCGCTGACCTTGACGAATTCGGCGCTGGCCATGGTCATCTGGTCGACGACAGGCACGAGTTCCTGAGCCGCATTGACCAGATCCGCCTGATCGGCGGCAGTCTTTTCGAGCGCGGACATTGCCGTTTTAAGAGCGGAAAACTGCTTGTCGAGCAGCGCACGGTTGTCTTCCGTCGGCTCAAGCAGGAAGCGAGCCATCATGATCTGCAGGCCATAGCCGGCAGACTGCACCTTGCGCCCGTCAGCGATGACGGCCTGCGCCTTCGCAAGCGGCGCATCGAGTTCGCCGAACTTGATCGTCGCCTCTTTCATCTTCTGCTGGGCCGCGAGCCCGAGATAGGCATTCAGCTGCGTGAAGTTTCGCAACTGGCCGGCAACGGCCGTGACGACGGCCTCGGAGCGATCCGTGCCCGCGAGCGCGGTCTTCAGTTCCCCACCAATCTTGTCGAGCGTCTTGGCGGCCGACTGATTGGCTTTCGGCAATACGGCAGCCAGCACCTGCTGGCGCGCGATGATTTCATCGACCCGGCCGGCAATCACTGCGAATTTCTCGTCAGGGGTCTTGGCCTTGGTGAAGGCGGAATTGGTTTCGGTGAGGAACGTGCCGGTGCTGCGGATGCTCTCGGCGTCTCGCAACATGGTTTTGGCGGCCGCGTCATCGGCCTGCACCGCCTCGTCCAACGTCACCATGGCAGTGGCGATCTGGTCCTGGACGGCGACGATCTGGCGTGTGCCTGTTTGCAGCGACTGGACGATGCTCGTCTGCGACGCATGGAGGCTCCAGAGATTGTCGATATGGCCGGACACCTGATCGATGAGCTTTTGGGCCTGTTCGAGCTCCGCGCGGCCATCGGCATCCGCAGGCAGTTGCGAAAGCGTGGCGTCGAGGGTCCGCTTCTGCTGATCGAGCCGGCCCGTGAGATCAGCCTTGGCGGCATCCGTGGTGTCGGCCAGGAAAGATGTCATGGAGGCGGAAACATCGCGAAAGCCGCTCAGCGATTGCAGCACACTGTTCGAAATCTCGATGCGCCCCTGAAGCAGGCCCGAGGCATAAAGCCCGGTAAAGCCGACCGCGGAAATGCTGATGACGAAGGGCAGAATGAAAATCAGCACCTTCGTCTGAATGTTGAAGCGCGACAATATACGGTCGATGAACACAGTATCGGTCTCCTCCGACATCGGCGACGAGCAAAACTGCTGTCATCGACGTCCATGCCTGAATCGTCCGGAGCATGGGCAAGGAAGACTAATATGAGCTTAATGGGATCGTCGGTCGATCGTCCGGGGGCGTCCCGGGTATCCGAGAAGCGACGCCGACTGTCACAACCCTGATTAGAAAAACAGCAATGGAAGAAGGCATGCGGGATGGACGATCCCGCATGCCCGATAGAACAGCGCCCGCCCTAAAGGGCCAAGCTTGAATTCAGCGCATGTCTTCGATGGCGACTGCATCGACATCGGTATAGTCGACATTGTCACCTGCCATTGCCCAGATGAACGAGTAATTGGCAGTGCCAGCGCCAGAATGGATCGACCAGCCCGGCGACAGAACCGCTTCTTCGTTCTTCGTGATGATGTGGCGTGTCTCGTCGGGCTCGCCGAAGAGGTGGAAAACACGCGTCTTTTCCGCCATGTCGAAGTAGAGATAGACCTCCATGCGCCGGTCATGGATGTGGCACGGCATCGTGTTCCAGACAGAGCCCTTGGCAAGGCTCGTCATGCCGACAACGAGCTGGCAGGTCTTGACACCTTCGGGGTGAACGAACTGGAAGATCGAGCGCTCATTGCTGGTTTCCTGGGCGCCGAGATCCAGCCGCTTGGCGTCGCCAATGCCGATATGACGCGCCGGATGACGGGTATGGGCCGGAGCGCTCAACAGGTAGAACTTGGCTGGCTGATCGGCGGACACAGAGGCGAAGCTGACCGACGACCCCATACCGGCATAGACCATGTCCCGGGTGCCGGCTTCGAACCTTTCGCCATCCACGGTGACCACACCTGCCCCGCCGATATTGACCGCAATCATCTCGCGGCGGGCGAGCAGCTCCGGGGTGCCGGCTGGCTTGATCGTCTCAAGCGGCAACGCACTGGCCAGGGGTACCGCACCACCGACGATCATGCGGTCGTAATTGGTGTAATGCAGCTGGATCCGGCCCGGCACGAAGAGCGGCGGCAGCAGAAAATTCGAACGCAATTCGTCCGTACCGAAGCCGGCAGCGGTCAACGGATCGATGGCGAAACGATTGGTGAAGTCGGTGTGCGACATCAGTCCTCCCATACATGTTATTCCAACTTATCATACATCTTGGCCCAGCCGCCACAAGCGCTAAAAATCTTTTCATTGCAGGCAGCACGACATCAAGGCGACGGACCGCAGCCGGAAACTCATAAGACAGGTCTTGTGCCGCGCGGCAATGGATAGACCACCTGCCCGTCCTCTTCGCCGCGCGGGAAAGCCCCTTCGCGGTTGCGCCGCTCGGCCTCCCGATAGCCCTGTGGGCTGATCCCGATATAACGCTTGAACATGCGGGAGAAATAATAGGCGTCAGCATAGCCGGAGAGTGCGGCCGCCCGCTTCACCGTGCAGCCCCCGGCAAGCAACCCCATGGCGCGCTCCATGCGCTTGAACTCCTGGAACTTGTCCATGGTCCAGCCGACGCGCTTGCGGAATTCGCGCTTGAAATAGTCGGGATTGTAGGGAGCTGCGGCAAGCACCTGCTCGGCAATCGCCTCGTTCAGCGGATCGGCGGCAATCTGGCTGGCGGCCACCATGATCGCCAGCGACAACTGATCCGGATTGGCCACCGTCCCGACGGATTGTTCCCGCCATCCGATGAAGGCCTGCTCGATGAATTCGATCAGCAGGAACATGAAGACATGATGCTGCTGCAACGTCGTCGAATAGGGCGGCGCTGTCTCGCGGAAGTGTCGGACCACCTTTTCCAGCATGTCCCAGCGGGCAAGTCTGACCGAGAGCGTCAGATCCATCTGCGCGATCAGGTCGAGACGCCCGAAAAGCTCCAGCGTGAAATGCTGGGCGATCCCGGTATAGGCCTCAATGGACGCCGATCGCCCGACGAAACGCGTGCCCGCCGGAAGCAACATTGCCGAGCCCGGCACCATCTCCACCGTCTGGCCTTCGACCTCGTAGATGCCGCAACCGCTGAGGCAGATCACGAGGTCATGCACCCGGTTCGACTTGTCGATCGACCAGGTCTGCGAATGTTGCATGCGAATGGTCGAGCGGGTGAGGTTCAGCGCCAGCGCCTGCATCGGGATGCCGGTCAACACGCTACCTTCAGTTTCGTCCATCATTTTTCCCCTATTTGTCGATTTCCGCTGGATGCAACTGGCGGGATATTAGGCACAGGACCGGTCGTCTTGGGAAGGCCGGGGAGGATATCAGGAGGAGAAGGGAAGACAGCGGGGACAGGTCAGCCCATTGACCGGTCACCGCACCGTCGAACCCTGGATTTTGCGATGCAGAAAACGGAATACACGCGCCCGGTCACCATCGCCTATGTCGGTGGCGGCTCGCTCAACTGGGCGACGAAACTGATGGGCGACCTCGCCCAGGACGGCACGGTCCCGGCGACCGTCCGGCTCTACGATCTCGACCATGCGGCCGCCGAGCGCAATGCCCGGATCGGTGCCCGCTATGCCGCACGCAGCGCGACTGGCGCCCCGGTCACCTACACGGCGGAGAAGACGCTGGATGCCGCCCTGACCGGCGCCGACATCGTCATCATCTCGATCCTGCCAGGCTCCTTCGAGGACATGGCGAACGACATTGCAATCCCCGAGTGCTACGGCATCCGTCAGTCGGTCGGCGACACCGTCGGACCCGGCGGCTTTGTCCGCGCCATGCGGGCCATCCCGATGATCGCTAAGATCGGCCGGGCGATCGCGCGCCACTGCCCGAAGGCCTATGTCTGCAATCTGACCAACCCGATGTCGGTGCTGACGGGCACGCTCTACGCCGTCTTCCCGGAGATCCGGGCATGGGGCTCCTGCCACGAGGTCATCAAGACCCGCAAGATCATGGCCTATCTGGCCAACCGCCAGGCCGGCGAAGTGCTCTACGGCTATCGCGACGCCAAGGTGAACGTGCTCGGCATCAACCACTTCACCTTTGTTGACCGCGCCACCGTCGGCGGCCTCGACATGATGCCGGCCTATCTCGCTTTCGCCCGTGCGCAGCATGCGACAGGCTGGCGGGAATCCCCGCTCGATCCCGATAACGAACACGACCGCTATTTCACCGACAGCTTTCGCGTGAAGTTCGATCTCTCGCTCCGCTTCGGCATCGCGGCTGCCGCCGGTGACCGGCATCTGGTCGAATTCCTGCCCCAGAGTTGGTATCTCGATGACCATGCTGCCTGGAAATTCGGCCTCACTCCGGTCGAGTTCCGCATGCGCGAGCGCAAGGAGAAGGTCGACTATGCTGACGCCCTCGACCAGGGCGCCGAGCTTCCGCCGGCAAGGGCCTCTGACGAAGCGATCGTCGAGCAGATCAAAGCGCTCCTGGGTGGCCCCGAACATGTGAGCAACGTCAATCTGCCGAACCATGGCCAGCTTGCCGGGTTCTCGGCCGGCACGATCGTCGAGACGAACGTCCGCTTCAGTGCACTCGGCATCCAGCCTGTCGTCGCTGGGCGCCTGCCGCGGGCCGTCGAACTGCTCACCCGCCCCCATGCAGACCGGCAGGACGCGCTTGTGGCCGCCATCCTTTCTGATGATGTCGACGCACTGCTTCCGCTCTTCGTGTCGGATCCGCTGGTCGCCGCACTGCCGCAGGAAAAGGCGGCCCGCCTCTTCCGGGACATGGTCTCCGCGACCCGGCATCGCCTGCCGGAAACGCTGATACATGCGGGAGATGCCGCATGAGCGGGGACAGCCGTTTTCTCGGGCTCCTGTATCTGGCGCCCTATATCGTCGGACTTCTGGTCTTCACGGCACTGCCATTCGTCGTGTCTCTCTATCTGAGTTTCACCGACTACAATCTGATGAGTGCGCCGATCTTCACCGGCTTCGACAACTATATCAGGCTGTTCACCTCGGACAGGACCTTCATACGGTCGCTGAGTGTCACCCTGCTCTACGTCTTTGTCACGGTGCCGCTGGAACTGTGCTTCGCGCTCTTCATCGCCGTCATCCTGAATTACAAGCTGAAGTTCATCAATCTCTACCGCACGGCCTTCTACGTCCCGTCGATCCTGGGCGGCTCGATCGCGATCGCCGTGTTGTGGCGCTACATGTTCGCCGATGTCGGCCTGGTCAATATGGGCCTCGCGATGATCGGCCTCGAACCGGTCAACTGGTTCGGCGACCCGACCAATGCGATGTTCACGATCACGCTGCTGCGTGTCTGGCAGTTCGGTTCGGCCATGGTGATCTTCCTCGCGGCACTCCAGAGCATCGACAAGAGCCTTTACGAGGCCGCTTCGATCGACGGAGCGGGGAAGTGGAAGAGCTTCGTGCACATCACCCTGCCGCTGATCACACCGGTGATTTTCTTCAACCTGATCATGCAGATGGTCCAGGCCTTCCAGGAGTTCAACGGCCCTTACATCATCACGCAGGGCGGCCCGCTGAAGGCCACCTATTTCCTGCCGATCTACATCTATGACGAGGCCTTCCTGCGCTTCGACATGGGTTATGCCTCGGCCATCGCCTGGGTGCTGTTCCTCATCATCATGGCCCTCACCCTCATCGCCTTCTGGTCCTCGCGCCACTGGGTCTACTACGCCGGCGACAAGCGGAGCTGATCATGACAGACCACGCCCTCACCCCCTTTGCCGCTGGCCTCGACGAGGTCGACAAGGCCCATCGTCGCGACCGTCGCCGACAGAAGATGACGATCGTGTTCCGCTATGCGCTTCTCACGCTGGTCGGGCTCATCATGCTCTATCCGCTGATCTGGCTGATCGGCGCGTCGTTCAAGACCAATTCCGAGATCTTCGCCAATCCGGGCTTCTGGCCGGAAAACCCGACAGCCGACGGCTATATCCGCGGCTGGCAGACGTCGACACCCTACACCTTCGGAACCTTCTTCCTGAACACGCTGTGGATCGTGCTGCCGAAGATCATCGGCACCGCGATCTCCTGCACGGCGGTAGCCTACGGCTTCGCCCGCTTCGACTTCCCGTTCAAGAAGGTGCTTTTCGCCACGCTGATCGCGACACTGCTGCTGCCCAACGTCGTGACCCGCATCCCGCAATACCTGCTGTTCCGCGATCTCGGCTGGCTCGACACCTATCTTCCGCTCTGGGTCCCCTCGGCATTCGCCGGTGATGCCTTCTTCGTCTTCATGCTGGTGCAGTTCCTGCGCGCCATTCCGCGCGACATGGAAGAGGCAGCCCGCGTGGACGGCGCCAATACCTGGCAGGTCCTGATCTTCATTGTCGTGCCCCTGCTGATGCCGGCACTGATCTCCGTCTGCCTGTTTCAGTTCATGTGGACGATGAACGACTTCCTCGGGCCGCTGATCTACCTCTCCTCGGTCGACAAGTTCCCCGTCTCGCTGGCGCTGAAGCTGTCGATCGACACGACGGAAGCCTTCGAGTGGAACCGGGTGCTCGCCATGTCGGTGCTGACGCTCCTGCCGGCGCTGACGGTCTTCTTCCTCGCCCAGAAATACTTCATCGACGGCATCTCCGCCGGCGGCATCAAGGGATAATGCAATGGCAAGGTTGCAACTCAAAAACCTCGAAAAAGACTATGGCTCCTTCCGCGCCGTGCATGGCATCAATCTCGACGTCGAGGACGGTGAATTCATGGTCCTGGTCGGCCCCTCCGGCTGCGCCAAGTCGACGACGCTGCGGATGATCGCAGGCCTGGAAAGGATCACCGGCGGCGAGATCCGCATCGGCGGGGAACTCGTCAACGACCGAGCCCCCGGGGATCGCGGAATTTCCATGGTCTTCCAGAACTACGCGCTCTATCCGCATATGAAGGTGAAGAAGAACCTCTCCTTCTCGATGCGCCTGAAGCGCCGCCCGCAGACCGAGATCGACGAAGCGACCGACAAGGTGGCGGGCACGCTGGAGATCGGCGCCCTGCTCGAGCGGCTGCCGAAACAGCTCTCGGGCGGTCAGGCCCAGCGCGTCGCCGTCGGGCGTGCGCTGATCAAGAAGCCGCAGGTCTTCCTCTTCGACGAGCCACTCTCCAACCTCGACGCCAAGCTGCGCGCCTCGATGCGTGTGCGCATCACTGACCTGCACAAGCAGCTGAAGGCCGACGGCATGGCAGCGACCGTCATCTACGTCACCCACGACCAGACCGAGGCCATGACCATGGGCGACCGGATCTGCGTCATGAAGGACGGGCACATCATGCAGGTGGCCGATCCCGTGACACTCTATAACCGCCCGGCCAACGCCTTCGTCGCCGGCTTCATCGGCAGCCCGGAGATGAACCTGATCGCCGCCGAACTCTCCGGCAACGGCGAACTGGTGACCGCCGGCCAGACCCTGTCGATCATGGATGGACTTGCGCAACGGCTGCATCAGAACGCACCGCGTGAGGTCACCATCGGCATCCGCCCGCAGCATCTGAGGATCGCGCCGCCCGAGACGGCAGGCACGCTGTCGGGGCGCATCAGCCATGTCGAGTTCATGGGCCACGAAGTCTATCTCTACGTGGATATCGGCGGCGAACGTCTCATCGCCGTCGTGCCGTCCAGCCAGTACGACCGGTCCGCCATCCGCGACGACCGCGTCTGGTTGAGCCCGGACATCCGGTCCACGCACATCTTCAACCGAATGACGGGCGAGAACATCTCGCTCGCCGACTGAAGCCGTCATCGTTCTAACTTGGGAGGAGCCAGAATGAGAACCTTGATCATGACCGCCGCACTTCTTGCGGCAACCAGCCTCAGCACTGCCTATGCTGCCGATCTTCGCATGTCCTGGTGGGGCAGCGACGACCGCCATGTCGCCACGCAGGAAGCCTTGAAGCTCTGCGGTGGCAAATTTGGCCACACCATCTCGCCGGAATTCACCGGCTGGACCGGCCACCAGGAGAAGATCACCACCCAGCTCGCCGGCAAGACCGAAGCCGACATCATGCAGATCAACTGGCCATGGCTGCCGATCTTCTCGAAGAACGGCGACGGTTTTGTCGACCTGACCCAGTTCAAGGACGTCATTGACCTCAGCCAGTGGTCCGAGACGGATCTGAAGAGCGGCAGCGTTGACGGCAAGCTGAACGGCCTGCCGGTCTCGACCACCGGCCGCGTCTTCATGTTCAACAAGACGACCTATGACAAGGCGGGCCTTGCGATCCCGACCACCTGGGACGAACTGCTCGCCGCAGCCCCTGTCATGAAGGAGAAGCTCGGCCAGGATTACTATCCCTTCGAAGGCACGGCCCTCGACGCCCGCCTCGTCGTGATCCTGCGCACCACCCAGAAGACCGGCAAGGACCTGATCGATCCCGCAACCAACCAGGTCGCCTGGACCGTCGAGGAACTCGCCGACGGCCTGAAATTCTACCAGACGATGGTCGACAAGGGCGTCATCAAGTCCTGGAAGGACGTGGCTGCTGGTGGCAATGCGCCGCTGCACGAGAACCCCGAATGGGCCAAGGGCAAGATCGCCGGCACCTATCAGTGGGACAGCACCTACGGCAAGATCTCCGGCCCGATGGAAGACGGCCAGGAACTCGTGCCCGTCAAGCTGCTGCAGGTCGACGGCGCCAAGACAGAAGGCGTCTACCGCAAGCCCTCCATGCTGTTTGCCATCTCGAAGAACGGCAAGGAACCGAAGGCGGCAGCCGAAATCGTCAACTGCCTGCTGAACGACCCGGAAGCGATCAAGATCCTCGGCGCGACGCGTGGCGTGCCGTCGAGCAAGATCGCGCTCGACGAACTGACCAAGGCCGGATCGATCAAGCCGGTGCAGGTCGAGGCCAACAAGATCGTGCTTGATGGTGCGGGGGTCGGCGTCTCGCCGCTCAACGAACATCCGCGCGTGACGGATGTCTTCGACAGCACGTTCGAAGCCTTCGCCTATGGCCAGGCCTCGGCCGAAGACGCTGCAGCCGAGATCATCGACGGCATCAACAGCGCACTGACCGGCATCTGAGGAGGACGATCTTGACCGACGGCCCCATCCAGCTGCTGCACCTGTCATCAAGGACAGCAACCCTCACGATCGAGGCGGACGCGCATCTGTTCGCCCTCGACCGGGCGTTGCCCTGGGTGCTGCAGCTGGGTGACGGCACGACGGTCAAGACAGGCAGCGCGACCTCGGTCGTGCTGTCCCTCGACGGTCTCGAACCGGACAACGAGTACCGTTTCTCGACCGCGATCGGGGGGACAACCTTCCGAACAGCCGACGAGACGGCCCTGGTCGATATCCGCGACCATGGGGCGCGACCAGACAGTAAGGACAACACCACGGCGATCCAGTCCGCGATCGCTGCGGTGCCGGCGGGTGGAACACTCCGGCTGCCCGCCGGCTCCTGGACTTCAGGCCCGCTTTTCCTGAAGAGTAACATGACGCTGCTGATCGAGGACGGCGCGGTTCTGCAGGACATCGGCACCCGCGAGGGACGCCCGGTTCTATCCGCCCGCCATCCGGACGGACGCGTGCTCGGCACCTGGGAAGGCGTGGCAGAAGCCTGCTTCGCAAGCCTGCTCAACGCGATCGATTGCGATAATCTCACCATCTGCGGCAAAGGTGTCGTTGATGGCGGCGGCGACCGCGGCGACTGGTGGACCTGGCCGAAGGAAACCCGCGACGGAGCCCGGCGCCCGCGCACGATCTTCCTGTCCGGCTGCCGTCATCTGACCATGGCCGGCATCACCGTCCAGAATTCCCCCTCTTGGACCGTGCATCCCGTGCTTTGCGAGGACGTTCTCGCCGCAGGACTGACGATCCGCAACCATCCTCACTCGCCCAATACCGACGGGCTGAACCCCGAATCCAGCCAGAACATTCGCCTTGTTGGCCTCGACATTTCGGTCGGCGACGACTGCGTGGCGATCAAGGCCGGCAAGCGCGATCCGCGCGGCGGCCCGGATCGGCCGACCCGCAATGTCGAGATCCGCAACTGCCTGATGCAACGCGGCCATGGCGCCGTGGTCATGGGCAGTGAGATGAGCCAGGGGATCAGCGACGTCACCATCAGTCGCTGCCATTTCATCGGCACGGACCGGGGCCTGCGCATCAAGACCCGGCGTGGCCGTGGCGGTAGCGTCTCCAAGATCAGCGTCCATGACTGCCGCATGGAGGATGTCGCGACCCCGATCGCCGTCAACGCCTTCTATTTCTGCGATGCCGATGGCCGCTCCGACTACGTCCAATCCCGTATCGCCCTGCCTGTCTCCGTCACCACGCCGAAGATCGAAGGGATCGACATCCGCAACCTGCAGGTTTCAGGCGCCGCAACGGCGGCTGCCGTTTTCTACGGACTGCCGGAATCGACCATCGACGCAGTGTCGATCGACGGCATGAGCATCGCCTACAGCGCCGATGCGAAACCCGCCGTTCCAGAGATGGCCTGCCATCTGCCGGAACTGCGCCATGCCGGCATCATTGCCGAAAACACGAGGTTCAGTCGTCTGACGCGCCTCTCACCCGCCTCCATTCACCCGGACCCATGAGATCGATGCTGACCTCCTATTTCGACGACTACGCTCGCGACTACGAACCCTACAAGGCCGGTGCCTGGTGTTATGAGGACGGCTGCCTCTATCGAGGCCTGATCACGCTGCATGAGGCGACGGGGGACCGGCGCTGGCTCGACCACCTGACCCGTCTGGTCGATGCACAGGTAGATCCCGACGGCGGTCTCGCCGACTACCGGATCACCGAATTCAACATCGACAACATTCAGCCCGGACATGCGCTGCTTTATCTCCACCGTCTGACCGGCCAGGCCCGCTATCTGGATGCAGCACGACAGCTCGGTCGCCAGTTGACCCACCATCCCCGCATCGGCGCTGGTCCCTATTGGCACAAGCTGCGCTATCCCCATCAGGTCTGGCTCGATGGCCTCTACATGGCCATGCCGTTCAAGATCGCACTCGGATTGACGCTCGATGATCCGGCTCTGGTAGAGGAAGCCATCAGGCAGTTGACGACGGCTCTCGACCTAACCTTTGACGAAGCATCCGGCCTCTATCGCCATGGTTACGACGAGTCGCGCCTGCAGGACTGGGCCGATCCGGATACAGGTCTCTCGCCGGCCCATTGGGCACGATCGATCGGCTGGCTGGCCATGGCCTTCGTCGACGTGATCGAGCATCTGCCGGAGGGTGAAAGCCGCCGCGATCTGTCGAAACGCCTGACCTCTCTGAACGACCGGCTTGCTGCCCTTGTCACGAGCGACCATCGCTGGCTGCAGGTCATCGATGCGCCGGATGTGAAGGGCAATTACCCCGAAAGCTCGGCCACCGCGATGTTCGCCTACGCGCTGCAGAAATCGGAGCGGTTGGGGATAGACCGGCACGGCGATCTCGGGCGGTCGGCGCTGCAGGCTCTGACCGATCTCGAGGTCCGGCCTGTCGAGGGAGGACGACGACAGTTGCAGAATGTCTGTTGCGTTGCGGGCCTTGGCCCCTTCCAGGGCATCTATCGCGATGGCAGCATTGCCTATTACCTCACCGAAGCCATCCGCCCGGACGACATCAAGGGCGTTGCTCCGCTGATGATGGCTGAGGCCGAGCGCCTGCTCGCGGATCGCAAAGCCCCGCCTCACGCGTCAAATGCTGAGAAACTCCAGACCGTGACCGCAGACTGATCGAGGCTCCAACTGCCGGCCTTGAGCCGGCAGCCATATCATCGTCCCCTCATCGTCCCGTAAGCGTCAGCTCGCGGCCTTCTGCTCAACGTCAGATGCCGCACCCTGGCGAACATCCGTCCAGCCGAGATTTCCGGCATAGCGCCAGGCCATCTGGCCCTTCTCGTCGAGTGCAAAGAGGCTGAGCCAGCCATTGTCGAACAGCGCCCGCACCTGCGCATGCCGCTTCAGGATGTCTGATATCGCCTCCTTCGGCGCTTCGACGGCAACGGTTAACCGCAGCGGCTCGTGAACGAAATTCTCCCCGTCATGCACCGACTGCCAGGGAAGACCGGCACGCAGATTGCCGCCATTGCCCTCAACGACGCCGATGCCACCGACGACATTGTGCAACAGCTTGTTGCCGGCCCCGAAGAGCGAGGGTGCGACGCAGGAGCCGAAATATTGCAGGCTGATCCAGCTTGCGACGACGACGGGAGCCGTCAGGATCAGTTCGAGGACCTTGAACCCCTCATCCTTCTTCCAGACATAGTCGTGCAGGAAGGCCTGCCCCTCCAGTGACCGGCCCGCAGTCCGCGTGCGCGGTGCCGCGATAAAGGCGCGGCAGCCGGCAAGCCCAAGTTCGGGCCGCACTTCCGACCAGTCCCGGCTGCGCTCGATGACGCTCTCTGCCGTCGCCCGAGGCAGACGCCGCGCCCGCTCGGCGCGTGTCAGGCGGCCGGCCTGGGCAAGCCACTGCCGGATGCGAACGATGTCTTCCGCTGCGAGGTCCTTCTCCAGGTCGTCTTCGAACAGCGTCACGGTATCCGTCGTCGTATCGTGCAGGCCGCCGAGGAAGACGGTATCGGCCGGGACATTGATCCCGTTGGCGACAAGCTTTTCCCGCACGGCGCGATCGTTCAAGAGATCGGCCAGCAGGCGCGCATTGACGTCACCCGCATAGCCGCCGCAGGCGCCGCAGTGAAGTGCGCTGGCATAGGGGTTGTTGACCACGTTCGCGCCGTGGCCGGAGACCAGCACGAAACGACCGAACCCTTCGGTCAGCGACATGGCTTTGAGCACCGTTTCCGCCACCACCGCCCGCGTGTCGAGATCGAGACCCGGCGCAAAGCGCGGCTTGGCTGCATCCGGCCCCTTGCCCTTGCCGAAGCCGAGACCGTCGCGCATCAGCTTGCCGGCATAGACAGGGCCCATGGCTTCCACGAAGGCGAAGGAAGAGACGGCCGCCAGCTTGAAACGGCCCCAGGCGCGGGTGGCCCGGGCACTGAACCGCGCCTGCTGATCGGCATCCTCATCCTGATCCACAGCGCTGCAGCTGAAGACCGAGGGCTTGAGGAGAACCGGCAGACGATGCTCGGATACGTCGGAGGCAAAGCCCTTGTGGCTCGCACCCAGACCGAAGAAGCCGGCAAAGCCGAGCGTGCGAACGGCAGGATCAACGCTTTCGAGCGCGCGCCGGAAGACTTCCGAGCGCACGTCGATGCAGAAGGCCGCCTGCAGGACGGGCCGCAACTCGGCAACCTTGATCGGCGAGGGTGCCGCGAGCATGGCCGTGAGCTTCCGCTGCGCCGCACGCTCAGCCGCCATCTGGAGCAGCCCATCGACGGTGGTGTCGAAATCCGGGCTGACCGGCTCGGCATGGGCGCGCCGTACCTGCTGCCACTCGCTTTCGATATCGGTCTTGTGACGCGCATAGAGCGCCTCTTCGAACACCAGCCGGATCGCCAGCAGCTCGAGCGCCGTGGTATCCGTGCGTCCCTCGACCTCGGCCTTGAACTGGATGTGGCGCGCATACTGCGCCCAGCCGCCGACGGTCAGCAGCAGCTGGTGGAAATAGGTGCCGGGCTCAGCACCGAGGCCAAGCGCGACGGCAGCCCGTTCGATCGCCGCATGCGGCGTCTCCGGCGTTTCGTCGACATGAATGCTGAAGCCCTTCAGCCCCAAGATTTCCGGCGTCAAATCATGGGTCGCAAAGGCACGCCAGGCGGCGTAGAGCCCGTTCCGCCGGGAAGCCGCCCAAAGGGCCTGCCCCTGATCGAAGAAACCGGCTGCAAAGGTGCCGATGCGTTCGGAGACCAGCCCCGGCCAGTCCTTGCCCGTGGTCCGTGCGGCAAGCTCTGCAATGGTCGGGAGTGCGGCAACCGGCTGCGGCTCTTCTGCGACCGCCGCCTTCAGCGCCGGCAGATCGATCCGGTTGAAAAGCGCGCTCGACTGAAGCGCTGCAACCAGATCCTCATCCGTGATCTCGCCCTTGGCGATTTGGTCGGCAAAATGCTTGCGCGGCAAAGCCAGCCTGACGCCGCCGATCCGGGCGAGCCGGGCCGCCGTCTGGTCGAGCGTCTCGGTCACCTGGCCGAGGAAGGGGTTGACGGCAACGGTCGCCGTCAGCGGCCAGGCCGGCGGGATCGCCCGCACCGCCTGATCTGCCGCCCGGGCAAGCGCTTCACCATGCAGGGTGTCCACTGTGGTCATCTCGGTCATCGGTTCACTCCTTGATGGAAGCAGGCGTTGCAGAGGTGGAGCGCGGAAGCGGCCAGCCACCGAGCAGGCGATCGAAGAGGGCATTGACGTAGAGGCCGTTGGCGAGATGGACGCGCAGGCCCGCCGCTGCCGGATGATAGGCCCAGAGCGGGAAGAGCGACTGGGCAACCGCGACCACGCCGAAGGTGACAACGGCGAGCAGCATCAGCGTCCATTCGAGCGGCCCCGGCTGCGGGGTCGCCGGCAGCGTGCCAAGCATCAGCTTGTCGGAGATGCGCTGCAGGGCGAAGTAGGCTGTGGCTGCCGAGATCGAGTAGAGCGAGGTCCGCCAGGTCAGCGCCCGGGGAGCCGCATCCGCCAAACCTTGCGCGATCAGATAGGCGACGCCGAAGATCAGGATCGCGCCAAGCGCGAGCGCCTGCGGCGGCTTGTCGGCAAAGCCGAAGAGCACACCGATGACGGCGTAGATGGTCAGCGCCAGCAGGAAGGCGCGCCCGACCGCCTTGGCATTCGGGATCGCGACCGGACCGGGGCGCCGGATCGAGGCAACCGTCTCGATCGCCGAGCCGGAGGCGAGGAAGGCATGCGCCTTGTAAAGCGAATGGGCGACGATGTGGAGAAGCGCGATCGGGAAGAGCGCCAGACCGCATTGCAGGATCATGAAGCCCATCTGCGCAACCGTCGACCAGGCGAGCGAGGTCTTCACCGCCGACTGGGTGAGCATCACGAGACTGCCGAACAGCGCCGTGAAGCCGCCGACCATGACCAGCACCGCGAGCACCACCGGCGCCTGCAGCATGACATCGGCAAAGCGGATCAGGAGGAAGCCGCCGGCATTGACCACACCGGCATGCAGCAGGGCCGATACCGGGGTCGGCGTTTCCATGACTTCGGTGAGCCAGCCATGGGTCGGGAACTGCGCGGACTTCAGAAGCGCTGCGATTGCAAGCAGGGCTGCGGCAGCGATCGTCAGCGGCAGGACCTCACCCTCGCGCGTTGCGGCAAGGATGGTGGCGATATCGCCGGTGCCGAAGGAGATGGCGAGCAGGATGACAGCGCCGATCAGGGCGGCATCGCCTGTGCGCGAGACGATGAACTTCTTGCGCGCCGCCCGCTGGGCCGCGATCCGATCAGGATAAAAGAGCAGAAGTTGATGCAGCAGCAGGCTGGTCGCGACCCAGCCGATGACGAGCTGCAGCAGCGTGCCCGACTGGACGAGCAGAAGGACGGCAGCCAGTGTCGCCGTCATCCAGCCGGTGAACGGGCCCTGCCGCTCTTCGCCGTCGAGGAAGGTGCCGGCATAACGCAGCACCACCCAGCCGATGAAGGACACCAGCAGCAGCATGACAAGGCTGACAAGGTCGAGCCGCGAGGCGAGCGCGAAGTAGCTGTAGCCGATCGCAGGGCTGGTTCCCGGCCCCTGGAGCACCAGAACGACAGCGGAAAGGATGGCGACGAGGATCGAACCGAGAGCCGCGAGTTCGGCAACGCGGATCGCCTGACGCGGGCGAAGGCCGGGCGCCTGGAAGGCATAGAGCGAGGCACCGGCAAGCAAGATCGGTGCGAGAAGCGGCAACATATGGATCACTTGATGTCTCCGGTCTGGGCCACTGCTTGGGAGGAGTCAGCGGCGATCTCACAGACCTGTTATCAGCGGCGTGATCACAATAAAAATTCATTGTTTCTCTAAATTCGTTCTATAAAATAGAAGAATGTCCGAGCTGAACTATCATCACCTCCGCTATTTCCGCGCCGTCGCCCATGACGGCAACCTGACCCGCACGGCCGAGCGGCTGAACCTGTCGCAATCGGCGCTCTCCATTCAGATCAAGCAGCTGGAGGAGCGCCTTGGCCACGCCCTTTTCGAGCGGCGAGGTCGGCAGCTTTACCTCACGGAAGCGGGGCGCATCGCGCTCGACCATGCCGACACGATCTTTTCGGCTGGCGAGGAACTGGTCGAGACGCTGAAGGAAACCGGAAGAACCCGCCGCGCCATCCGGATCGGTGCGCTCGCCACGCTCTCGCGCAACTTCCAGATGGAGTTCCTGCGTCCGATCCTCGGGCGCTCCGACGTCGACATGATCCTGCGCTCGGGCAGTACCAGTGAGCTGCTGGGCGCGCTCGAGGCATTGAACCTCGACATCGTCCTCCTGAACCAGGCGCCGATGGCCGATTCCGTCACGCCCTTCATCGCCCAGCACGTCTATCAGCAGCGCGTCAGCCTGATCGGCAAGCCATCCTATGGCAAACCGGGCGCGACGCTCGCCGACCTGCTCACCGAACATCCCGTCATCCTGCCGACGCTGGAAAGCGGCGTGCGCTCGCAATTCGAAGCCCTCGTTGCGCGCCTTGGCATCACGCCGCAGATCGCCGCCGAAGTGGACGACATGGCGATGATGCGTCTTCTGGCGCGCGAAGGTGCCGGCCTTGCCGTTCTGCCGCCGATCGTCGTCAAGGGCGAGCTTGAGGCCGGCACACTGGTCGAGTTCGACGCCCTGCCCGGCATGATTGAATCCTTCTTTGCCGTTACCGTAAAGCGCCGCTTTCCCAACCCGCTCATCCGGCCCTTGCTGGAAGCGAGCGAAGACGGCAAATCCGCTGGCGCCTGATCAACGTAAAGCTCAAGCGCATCAAACGTTTGAGAAGGGGACCGCGTGAAGACGTCCATAGCCATCATCGGGCCCGGAATTGCCGGCATCACACTCGCGCGGGCGCTTGTGTCATCGGCCGATGTCACCATCTTCGAAAAGAGCCGAGGTCTCGGCGGCCGTATGGCAAACCGCCGGCGCGCGGGTTTTACCTTCGACCATGGCGCCCAGTATTTCACGGCCCGCTCCGAGGTTTTCCGGTCGGTTGTGGAGCGGGCGGTGGAGGCGGGCAACGCTGGCATCTGGCCAAACGCGGTGCACACGCTGACCGCAGACGGACTGGTGACCGACAGCCGCCCACCGGAGCCGCGCTATATCGGGCTCCCCGGCATGAGCGGCCTGGCAAACGGATTGGCGGAGGGCCTTCAAATCCGCAAGGAGGCGACGGTTGCCGCACTGAAGCGCGCCGAAAATGGTTGGTCACTGACCGATGGTGAAGGCCAGGACCTCGGCCGTTTCGATCTCGTGATTTCCACCGCCCCGGCACCACAGACCATCCGGCTGATGCCGGAGGCATTTTCCGGTCGAGAAGCTTTGGCCAGTGTCCGCATCAGCGGCTGCTTTACCCTGATGATCGGTCTCGATGCCCCGCCGGATCTCGGCTTCCAGGCTGCCCGCATCAACGATGAGATCCTGAGCTGGATCGCCGTCGAGGCGAGCAAGCCGAGTCATGCGGACAAGGCTGCGCTCACGATCCACAGCCGCAATGATTGGGCCGAAGCCAATCTGGAGCGCGACCGGGACGAGGTGAAAGCCGAGATGCTGGCGTCTCTAAAGCGCCTCCTCGGCCGGGACTTTTCGAACGCCGCCTGGCTCGATCTGCACCGCTGGCGCTACGCCAATGTCGACAAGCCGGCTGGCCACCCCTTCCTCTTCGATGAGGCATTCGGGCTTGGCGCTTGCGGCGACTGGTGCCTCGGCAACCGCGTTGAAGCGGCTGTCGAAAGTGCCACGGCCCTGTCGAAGATGCTGACCATACGCCTGCAAGGAGCCTGACAATGTACCGTGATCCCGCGCTCACCAAACTCCTGACCTATGCCGGCGCCCTGCCCTTCTGGGCGTTGGCTCTGGCGCAGGTGCTCGGCTACCAGCCGGCCCTCGCAGCAGAGGCCTTCATCGCCTATGGCACAGGGATCGCCTGCTTCATGGCGGGCACGCTGTGGAGCCAGGCGCAGATCCGCAGCCAGGATCCAAGGCTCCTGCTCGTTTTAAGCAATGTCGCGGCCCTCGCAGCGATTGGCGCGCTGCTGCTTCACTCTTCTTTCCCAGGCATTGCGATTGCTCTGCATGTTCCGGTCTTCCTCGCCCTGCTCGCCGGCGATCTCGTCATCCACCAGAAAGGCAATCAACCCGCCTGGTATTTGGCACTTCGACGCAATGTGACGCTTCTGGTGGTCGCCGCCTATGTCGTGGTCATGATCCTGACATGAGATTTTTTTGTTTCATGCTGTAAGATCCCTCGGAAGGCCGCGACCAAAAGGGACGTGCTGTGTCGCGCGGGATCTTGGCAGGCGCGGACATTGTCCGGGGGATGATGATGAGGAATGCGGGTGAGCTGGAACTGAACGGCGAAAACGGTGCGGCGGCACCCTTTCTTGCCGATGCGATCTATATGGCGGAACTGCGTGACCGCATGCTGAAGTTTGCAAGCCTTCAGTTGGCCGATCCGGGCCTCGCCGAAGACGCGGTCCAGGAAGCGCTGGCGGGCGCACTCCGCAACGCCCGGGCCTTTGCCGGCCGTGCCGCATTTCGCACATGGGTTTTCGCCATACTGCGCAACAAGATCGCCGACCAGATCCGCTTCAAGCGACGCCAGTCGCAGATGATTGCCATGCCGCTTGGACAGTTTCCGGATGAGGATGAACCCCGCTACTTCGATGCGAAGGGCCACTGGGCGCCGGAGAACAAGCCGAGTGACTGGGGCAATCCGGAGGTCGAGCTTCTCGGCAAGGATTTCTGGCGGGTCTTCGAGGCCTGCCTCGATCATCTCCCGCCCGACCAGGGCCGCGTGTTCATGATGCGCGAATTCGTCGAGATGGAGACGGCTGAGATCTGCGCCGAGGTCGGCATTACCACCACAAATATGCATGTCCTGATGCATCGTGCCCGGCTGCGGCTGCGCAACTGCCTGGAAGGGCACTGGTTTGCACCGGAGGAGAGCCTGTCATGATGTGTGAAAACGCCACGAAACTCGCCTCGGACGAACTCGACCGACGCCTCTCGCTCGGCGAAACCGTCGGCCTGCGTTTGCATCTGTTCAAGTGCGGCGCCTGCTCGGGCTTCGTCCGGCAAATCCAGATGATGCGCAAGGTCACCCGCCGCTACGTCGCGACCGATGCATCCGATCCGGGTGAAAGCTGATCAGCGGTCGCCGAGATCCTCGATCGACTGAAGGACGTCCGCCGCAAGCCGCGTGGCAGCCCCCGTGGCGATCGCCATCTGCGGCAGGATCATCCATTCGAGCGTCCAGGCAGCACCCGAGCGCTCCTGCTCATGCACCAGGGACTGATGCAGGCCCGAAATCTGCACGGCATTGAACCGCGCCAAGGTGACAAGCACCTCAGCCTTTACCGGATTGCGTTTGTGCGGCATGGCGGAGGACGCACCACCGCCGCCGATCAGCGCTGAGCCATTGTCCGCCATCAGTGCCAGATCCTGACCGATCTTGCCGAGACTGCCGGTGATCTGGGAGAAGAGGCCACCGATTTCGGCGATCACCGCCCGCTGGCTGTGCCATTGCGGCCGGTCGGACAACTGAAGGAGCTCGGCGAGACGTGCACGCACAGCGCCGCCCTTGTCGCCCAGCTTCTCAAGCGTGCCGGCGGCCCCTCCGAACTGCAGCGGCAGACCGATCTTCAACATCTGCTGGACTGCGGCCTGATGGACGATGATCGGCGCCTTCCAGGTCGCCAGCCGATCGCCGACAGTGATCGGGATCGCCGCCTGCATGCGCGTGCGCCCCATCAACGGCTTGGCGCCGAAGCCGGCTTCGAGACCATCAAGGGCTCTGCGGATGGCGGCCAGTCGCTGATCGAGGATCAACAGCACGCTCGCCAGCCGCAGCATAAGGCCGGTATCGATGGCATCCTGGCTGGTCGCGCCGACATGCAGATGTTTGCCGTGTTCGCCGAGGGCCGCCCGCCATTGGCGAACCAGATCCGGGATCACCACACCGTCACGCCCGATCGACTGCCTGAGTGCATCAAGATCGGCGACGAACCGTTCCTGCAGAGCGGCAATCGCCTCAGCGGCTTCGCTGGGTATCAGGCCTTCCGCAGCTTCCGCCCCGGCAAGCGCCGCCTCGAAGCGCAGCATGGCCGAAAGCTCGGCTGCCGCCGAGAAATGGGCACCAATGTCCTCGTCACCCAGAAGGCCGGACAGGATCGGATGGTCAAAGACGGAAGCGGTCATGCTGTACTCGGAGCCCTTCTCAGATGTCGAAGAAGACCGTCTCCTTCTCCCCCTGCAGGTGGATGTCGAAGTGATAGGTCGAACCGTCACGCTGCGCAATCAGCGTCGGCACACGCACGCGATGCTCGACGCGCGCGAGGATCGGATCTTCGGCATTGGCCGCCTCTTCGCCGCTAAAATACAGACGTGTGTTGAGGCCGAGATTGATGCCGCGCGCGACGATCCAGAAGGAGATATGCGGCGCCATCAGACGACCATCCCGGAAGTGTACCCGGCCCGGCTTGATCGTCTCGAACCGGTATTCACCCGTCGTGAGATCGCAAGGGCAGCGTCCCCAGCCGGTGAAGTTCGGATCGGCGCTGCCACGCGTCTCGGACGGGCTGTTGTAAAGACCGTCGGCATCCGCCTGCCAGATTTCGATCAGCGCATCCTTGAGCGGCGTGCCGGAGCCATCGATGACACGACCGGTCACCGTGATGCGCTCGCCGCGCGTCTTGTCGTTGACCATGGCTGTACCAAGATCAACCGGATAGACGCCCTTGATATCGGCGAAGTTCGGCGTGAGACCGATATGCACATAGGGGCCTGCCGTCTGCGAGGCGCTTTCCTTGAGATAACCGAGATCCTGGACCATCAATTTCCCTCCATCCGGTTTTCAAACAGGGTGGAACGCCGTCCACGCAAGACGATGTCAAACTTGTAGGCGCGGGCATCCATCGGGATCGTCGCCGACCAATCGAGTGCAGCGACGAGCTGCTCGATCGCCTTGCGATCCGGAATGGTCAGCACGATCGGACACTTCCAGATCATCGGATCGCCCTCGAAATACATCTGGGTGATCAGACGCTGCGAGAAGCCA
>JARXAK010000236.1 GCA_029865885.1 Rhizobium sp.
TCATGAAGGCGATCGTTTTCAGCGTCGGCCGTTCCTTCGGTGCCGTCGACCGGTCCATGACCCCGCTTGCCTGCTGTTCTGTCATCGTGTCCCCGCCATCGCATAAGCCCCGCTTATAATTGGCTTTTCCTCGCCTGCAAACCTGGAGACCGGCACCTCCCCCCGGTGCGGTGAAGAGAAAATCTGAAACGATAC
Organism: Rhizobium sp.; assembly: GCA_029865885.1. GTDB lineage: Bacteria > Pseudomonadota > Alphaproteobacteria > Rhizobiales > Rhizobiaceae > Allorhizobium. The sequence continues at coordinate 196 of JARXAK010000236.1, forward strand.
AGTTCATTTGTCGAGCGGTATTTTGTGCTGCAGCGCAAAATCATACAACTTTTGCGTTTGTGCAGTGCGAAGCAGGCTGAAAACTTGAACAAAATTGCCTGCAATCCGGACGCGGTCGCAGAAAGTGCCGCAAAGGCATGATTTAAAACGATTTAAATCGACCATGTTTCTCCGCTGTTTCAGGGCTGGTTTATGGACCAAAGCGATTTGAATCGCTGATTTGCGGTGCACGCAGACGACGAAGGCGGCCTCTCAAGCATTTTTTACGATCCGGCTGGTTGCGTCTCCAAAATCTTTGGCATAAGTTTTTCCGGCAACGTTTCAGTGAGGGAGGAGACTCATGAATTTTCGTAGCTTTGCGGCAGCTTTGGCCGCCACCGTCGTCATGCCGTTTGCAGCGGCTCATGCAACCGATCTGGAAGTGACCCATTGGTGGACGTCCGGCGGTGAGGCCGCGGCCGTCGCCGAACTCGCCAAGGCCTTCGATGCCACCGGCAACAAATGGGTCGATGGCGCGATCGCCGGTTCCGGCGGTACGGCCCGCCCGATCATGATCAGCCGCATCACCGGTGGCGACCCGATGGGCGCCACCCAGTTCAACCACGGCCGGCAGGCCGAGGAACTGGCCGAAGCCGGTCTGATGAAAGACCTGACGGCCGTCGCCGAAAAGGAAGGCTGGAAGGACATCATCAAGCCGGCAAGCCTTCTTGAGAGCTGCACGATCGACGGCAAGATCTATTGCGCCCCGGTCAACATCCACTCCTGGCAGTGGCTGTGGCTTTCCAACGCCGCCTTCGAATCGGCTGGCGTCGCCGTGCCGAAGAACTGGGACGAGTTCGTCGCAGCGGCACCGGCGCTTGAAGCCAAGGGCATCATCCCGCTCGCCGTTGGTGGTCAGCCGTGGCAGTCGGCCGGTGCGTTCGACGTGCTGATGGTCGCCATTGCCGGCAAGGAGACCTTCGAGAAGGTCTTCAAGGAGAAGGATGAGGCCGTCGCTGCTGGTCCTGAAATCGCCAAGGTCTTCAAGGCGGCCGACGATGCTCGCCGGATGTCCAAGGGCACCAATGTGCAGGACTGGAACCAGGCTACCAATCTGGTCATCACCGGCAAGGCCGGCGGTCAGATCATGGGTGACTGGGCACAGGGCGAATTCGCTCTCGCCAATCAGGTTGCCGGCAAGGATTACACCTGCCTTCCGGGCCTTGGCGTGAACGAAATCATCTCGACCGGCGGTGACGCCTTCTACTTCCCCGTCATCGATGATGCGGAAAAGTCGGCAGCACAGGACGTTCTCGCCTCTACCCTGGTTGCTCCTGCAACGCAGGTCGCCTTCAACCTGAAGAAGGGCTCGCTGCCCGTTCGCGGTGACGTCGATCTGGCCGCTGCCAACGACTGCATGAAGAAGGGCCTCGACATTCTCGCCAAGGGCAATGTCATCCAGGGTACCGACCAGCTGCTTTCGGCTGACAGCCAGAAGCAGAAGGAAGACCTCTTCTCCGAGTTCTTCGCCAATCCGTCCATGACTGTCGAAGATGCGCAGAAGCGCTTCGCTGACATCATTGCTTCCGCCGAGTAATCGCGGGTGACCTGTCCGGCCAGGGGGGTCCCCTGGCCGGACATTGGCCATTATCGACCGGGTAGGGCATGAGCGCCCGTCTGCCGGCCGTGTGCGGGAAGCGTGTGCGTTTCAGCGTGACGGTCTTGGCTGGCCACCCGTGTCCAGGACGAGGAGGACTGATCCATGGCAAGCCCGTCGCATGCCGGTCGACCTAACAAGCTGTTTCGCAATCTGAACGCCAAGATCGCCTCCATTCCCATGGTGCTGACCGCAATGGTCATCTTCCTGGGCGGCACGATCTGGACGGTCGTCTATTCCTTCACCAATTCGAAGCTCCTGCCGCGTGCGAATTTCGTCGGCTTCGATCAGTACGAGCGCCTCTGGGATGCGCCTCGCTGGGTGATGTCGATCCAGAACCTGGCGATATACGGCATCCTGTCGCTGATCTTCTCGATCGTGATCGGCTTCGTGCTCGCAGCGCTGATGGACCAGAAGATCCGCTTCGAAAACGCGTTCCGGACGATCTTCCTTTATCCCTTCGCGCTTTCCTTCATCGTCACCGGCCTTGTGTGGCAGTGGATCCTGAACCCGGATTTCGGTGTGCAGTCGATCGTGCGCTCGCTCGGTTGGGAGACGTTCACCTTCAATCCCCTCTACAATGCTGACATCGTCATCTATGGCATTCTGATTGCCGGTCTCTGGCAGGGCACGGGGCTCGTCATGTGCCTGTTGCTCGCGGGCTTGCGCGGTATCGACGAGGATATCTGGAAGGCCTCCCGCGTCGATGGCATTCCGATGTGGAAGACCTATCTCTTCATCATCATCCCGATGATGCGCCCGGTCTTCATCACCACGCTCGTGATCATCACATCAGGCATTGTCCGCCTCTATGACCTCGTCGTCGCCCAGACCAGCGGTGGCCCCGGCATCGCCTCCGAAGTTCCCGCTAAATACGTCTACGACTACATGTTCCAGGCACAGAACCTCGGACAGGGCTTCGCCGCCTCCACCATGATGCTGCTGACGGTTGCCATCGTCATCATCCCCTGGGCCTATCTCGAATTCGGAGGAAAGAAGCGTGGCTAATCCTGGTTCTCTGAACACCACCGCCGCCGGTTTCGATGCCGTCTCCGATCGTCTCGGAGCCGGGCCCCGTGGCGCAAAGCCGAAGCGGACGCTGTCTCCCCGCAACATCATGCTCTATGGATCGCTGATCTTCTTTGCGATCTATTATCTGATCCCGCTCTACGTGATGATCGTCACGTCGCTGAAGGGCATGCCGGAGATCCGTCTTGGCAACATCTTCTCGCCACCGGTCGAAATCACCTTCGAGCCCTGGGTCAAGGCCTGGGCGACCGCCTGCACCGGCCTCAATTGCGATGGCTTGTCGCGCGGCTTCTGGAATTCGGTGCGCATCACGGTGCCCTCGACGCTGATCTCGATCCTGATCGCCTCGGTCAACGGCTATGCGCTGGCGAACTGGCGCTTCAAGGGTTCGGAACTGTTTTTCACGATTCTGATCATCGGCGCCTTCATTCCCTATCAGGTGATGATCTATCCGATCGTCATCGTGCTGCGCGAACTCGGCATCTACGGCACGCTGACCGGTCTCGTGATCGTGCACACCATCTTCGGCATGCCGATCCTGACGCTGCTGTTCCGCAACTATTTCACCTCGCTGCCGGAGGAGCTGTTCAAGGCCGCGCGGATCGATGGGGCTGGGTTCTGGCAGATCTATCTGAGGATCATGCTGCCCATGTCGCTGCCGATCTTCGTGGTCGCCATGATCCTGCAGATCACCGGCATCTGGAACGACTTCCTGTTCGGCGTGGTCTTCACCCGACCGGAGTACTACCCGATGACGGTCCAGCTCAACAACATCGTCAACTCGGTCCAGGGCGTGAAGGAATACAACGTCAACATGGCGGCAACTCTGCTGACAGGTGCCGTGCCGCTCATCGTCTACTTCATTTCCGGACGCCTCTTCGTGCGGGGCATCGCCGCCGGCGCAGTCAAGGGTTAAGCTCATGTCGCATAGTGTATCGATCAAGGACCTCTCGTTGAGCTTCGGTGCCGTCAAGGTGCTGGAAAACCTCAATCTCGACATCGTCGACGGTGAGTTCATCGTTCTCCTCGGCTCGTCCGGCTGCGGCAAGTCCACGCTTTTGAACTGCATCGCCGGCCTGCTCGAGCCGACCGACGGGCAGATCTTCATCAAGGGCAAGAACGTCACCTGGGAGGAGCCCAAGGACCGTGGCATCGGCATGGTGTTCCAGTCCTATGCGCTCTATCCGCAGATGTCGGTGAAGAAAAACCTCTCCTTCGGCCTGCAGGTCGCCAAGATGCCGAAGGACGAAATCGAAAAGCGCGTGCAGCGCGCAGCCGACATCCTGCAGATCGGCCCGCTGCTCGACCGCAAGCCCTCGGCACTCTCGGGTGGTCAGCGTCAGCGTGTGGCGATCGGGCGTGCCCTGGTGCGCGACGTCGACGTCTTCCTCTTCGACGAGCCGCTGTCCAACCTTGATGCCAAGCTGCGCTCGGAACTGCGTGTCGAGATCAAGCGTCTGCATCACAGCCTCAAGAACACGATGATCTACGTCACCCATGACCAGATCGAGGCGCTGACGCTTGCCGACCGTATCGCGATCATGAAGAGCGGCGTCATCCAGCAGCTCGCCGATCCGAACACGATCTACAACCAGCCGCGAAATCTCTTCGTTGCCGGCTTCATCGGCTCGCCGTCGATGAACTTCCTGCAAGGCGACCTGGTCAACGAGGGTGGCGATATCTTCTTTTGCACCCATGACGTGTTGTTTTCGATGAAGGGTTACCGCTCGCAGGAAACCCTGACGGGTGGGCGCAAGGTGGTGCTCGGCGTGCGTCCTGAACATATCAAGGTCGACGAAGAGAACGGCATCGGCGAGTTGCACGAGGCGGTCGTCGATATCGAAGAGCCCATGGGCGCCGATAACCTGCTCTGGCTGAAACATGCCGGTCACACGATGTCGGTGCGCATCGGCGGCACGCGCCGCTATGCGCCCGGCGCCAAGGTCCGCCTCGGTTTCGACATGGAAGTCGCCTCCCTCTTCGATGCGCAGACCGAAGAGCGCATCTGACACGTTCCCCTTCGCGTCCCGGACTGTGACCGGGGCGCCTTTTTCTACTGCAGGACTGATGTCATGAACCAGAATGCTGATAGCGGCGTCATCGATCTTCACGGCGAATGGCGCCTCGCGGCCATCGACGGCGACCACCAGGCGGCGATCACGCTACCCGGTGACGTCCATTCTGCCCTGCATGCCGCAGGCCTCATTCCGGATCCCTATTTCGGCCGCAACGAAGAGGCCGTGCAGTGGGTGGCGGAACGCGACTGGGCGATCGAGCGGCAGATCGTCGTGCCCGACATCTCCGGCAGCTGGTATCTCGAAATCGACTATCTCGACACGGTGGCCGTCGTCTTCGTCAATGATGTGCCGGTGCTGTCTGCCGACAACTGCTTCCGCCGTTATCGCCCTGATGTCAGCCACGCGCTGCAGCCGGGCGAAAACACCATCCGCATCGTCTTCCACTCCAGCATCACGGCAGGCGCCGAGCGCCAGGCCCGCCAGCCCTTCTACATTCCCTATTCCACTGGCAATTGCCCGATCCCGAACGGAAACATGCTGCGCAAGCCGCAATGCCATTTCGGCTGGGACTGGAATATCGCGATCGCACCGCTTGGGATCTATGGCACGCTGTCCTTGCGGAAGCTCGATCCCGCACGGATCGAGCATGTCGAGACCGAACAGCGCCACCATGCCGATGGGCGTGTCGAGCTCAAGGTTACCGCTACCATCCAGTCCGCCGAGCCGGCCGTCGTGCCCGTACATTTCGCGCTCGACAGCGAGCGGGTGCGCCTCGATGTCGGCGTTTCCGCTGGTGAGACGAAGGTGGTGCATGTCTTCGAGATCGAGAGCCCGCGTCTCTGGTGGCCGGCGGGCTCCGGCGAGCAGGCGCTCTATACACTCACCGTCGACCTGCCGAGCGAAACCGTCTCCCGCCAGATCGGGTTGCGCACCGTCGAACTGATCACCGATCCGGACGCGGCGGGCAGCCGCTTTGCGCTCAAGGTCAACGGCCGCGAGATCTTCTGCCGTGGCGCCAACTGGATCCCGGCGGATGCGCTGTTCTCCCGCTCGTCGGAAGAAAAGACCACCGACCTGCTGAATTCGGCAGTCGCCGCGCATATGAACATGATCCGCGTCTGGGGCGGCGGCTTCTATGAGCCGGACTGGTTCTACGACCTCTGCGACCGGCTCGGCCTGATGGTCTGGCAGGATTTCATGTTCTCCTGCAATCTCTACCCTTGCACCGAGGACTTCCTCGACAACGTCGCCCACGAGGTCGAATACCAGGTCAAGCGGCTCTCCAGCCACGCCTCCATCGTCATCTGGTGCGGCGACAACGAGCTCGTTGGCGCGCTCACCTGGTTCCCGGAATCCCGGGACAATCGCGACCGCTATCTCGTTGCCTATGATCGTCTCAACCGGACCATCGAGCAGGGCGTCAAGAAGACCTTTCCGCAGGGCATCTGGTGGCCGTCGAGCCCGGCCTCCGGCTATCTCGACTATGGTGACGCCTGGCATGCCGATGGTTCCGGCGACATGCATTACTGGTCGGTCTGGCACGAAAACAAGAGTTTCGATAATTACCGAACTGTCAGGCCGCGCTTCTGCTCGGAATTCGGCTTCCAGTCCTATACCTCGCTGCCTGTTATCGAGAGCTTCGCCGACAAGGGCGACATGAACATCGCGTCGCCTGTGATCGAGCTGCACCAGAAGAATGTCGGCGGCAATGAGCGCATTGCGGGCACGATGTTCCGCTATTTCCGTTTCCCGAAGGATTTCGCCAATTTCGTCTATCTGAGCCAGATCCAGCAGGGGCTCGCCATCAAGACCGCCGTCGAATACTGGCGCTCGCTGAAACCCCATTGCATGGGCACCATCTACTGGCAGCTCAACGACACCTGGCCGGTCGCTTCCTGGTCCAGCCTCGATTACGGCGGCAGCTGGAAGGCGATGCATTACATGGTGCGCCGCTTTTTCCAGCCGGTCGCGGTCGCCGCCATTCCCTCCGAAGACGGCAGCAGCATTGCGCTCTCCATGGTCAACGACACGCTCGATACGGTCACGATCGATGCCAATCTCTTCGTGCTGACCCTGTCGGGCGATCGTATTCCGCTGAAAAGCGTGCAGGGCGATTGCGGTCCTGATGCCGCAGATGTGCTGGTCACGCTCGACGCCAGCGAAATCCCGGCCGACGGGCTGCTTGCCTGGAGTTTCATTGCGTCCAACGGCATGAGCGGGGAGGGGCATTTCCTTGATGGCACCTACAAGGCGCTGGAGCTTGAACCCCCGCGTCTGGAAACCACTGTCAACCCGACCGTCGACGGTGCGTTCGAGGTGACGGTCACGGCCAGAGGCCTTGCCCTTTTCGTCATGCTCGAAAGCGCAACCCCCGGGCGCTACTCCGACAACGCCTTCGATCTCGCCGCCGGCGAAAGCCGCCGCATCATCTTCACGCCTAACACGGCTCTGGCTGCAGGCGAGATGCCGGAGTTCCGCATCTACGATCTCTACACCTGCCAGTCGGCGGACTGACAGGCCTTACGCCCATCCAAGCCCTGGGCGCCCGATCCAGGGAAACACGAGGAGGAATACCCATGACGACGCTCGGCTTTCAGCTTTACAGCGCCCGCAATTTCCAGCCCTTCAGCGGCATCTATCCAAAGCTTCAGGCCGCCGGCTACGGTGAGGTCGAGGGTTATGGCGCGCTTTACGCGTCGCTTGCCGATGGCGAACTCGATGCGTTCCGCAAGGAGCTTGATGACAACAGCCTGACCATGCCGACCGCCCATTTCGGCCTCGACATGATCGAAAACGATCCGACCCGAGTCATCAAGATCGCCAGGACGCTCGGTATTGACGCCGTCTATTGTCCCTATCTGATGCCCGACCAGCGCCCCTCGGATGCGGCCGGTTGGTTCGCCTTCGGCCAGCGCCTGCAGGCCGCCGGCAAGCCGCTGCGCGATGCCGGTCTGGTCTTCGGCTGGCACAATCACGACTTCGAATTCGCGGCATTGCCGGATGGCTCAACCCCGCAGGAGCAGATCTTTGCCGGCGGCCCCGAGCTCGACTGGGAGGCCGACATCGCCTGGGTCATCCGTGGCAAGGCCGATCCCTTCGCCTGGATCGAAAGCTATGGCAAGCGCATCAGCGCCGTGCATGTGAAGGACATCGCGCCGGCAGGCGAAAATGCGGACGAAGACGGCTGGGCCGATGTCGGCCATGGCACCGTCGACTGGAAGGGCCTGGTCGCTGCGCTGAAGAGCACACGCGTCAAGCATTTCGTCGTCGAGCACGACAATCCCAAGGATATCGACCGGCTGATCACCCGCTCGATCGCCTCCTTCAAGACCTATTGAACCACAAGATCTATCAAACCTTTCGCAGCAAGCAGGACATTCCCATGGCACGCGAACTCGGCGTCGGCATCATCGGATGCGGCAATATCTCCACCACCTATTTTTCGCTGGCGCCGCTGTTTCGCGGGCTTAAGGTTGTCGCCTGCGCGGATCTCAATCCGGCAGCGGCAGAAGCCCGGGCCGCTGAATACGGCGTCAAGGCGCAGACCATCGACGAACTTCTGGCCAATGACGAGGTCGATATCGTCGTCAACCTGACGATCCCGGATGCGCATTATCCGGTCTCCAAGCGCATCCTCGAAGCCGGCAAACACGTCTATTCGGAAAAGCCGCTGGTTCTCTCGCTCGAACAGGGCGAAGACCTGCGCGCCATCGCCAGGGCCAAGGGCCTGTCTGTCGGCTGCGCGCCGGACACCTTCCTCGGCGGTGCCCACCAGCTGGCGCGCGCCTATATCGACAAGGGCGGCATCGGCCGCGTCACGTCGGGCACCTGCCATGTGATGAGCGCCGGCATGGAGATGTGGCATCCGAACCCGGACTTCTTCTTCCTGCCCGGCGGCGGCCCGATCCTCGACCTCGGCCCCTATTACATCGCCAATCTGATCAACCTGATCGGCCCGGTAAAGCGTGTCGCAGCGCTGACCTCGATGGCCAACGAGACCCGCACAATCACCAGCCAGCCGCGCCACGGCGAGGTGATCCCGGTGAAGACCCCGACCAACATCCATGCGCTTCTCGAATTCCAGAACGGTGCGACGATCACGCTGTCCGCCAGCTGGGATGTCTGGAGCCACCGCCATGCCAATATGGAGCTCTACGGCACCGATGGCTCGCTCTACGTGCCCGACCCGAACTTCTTCGGTGGCGCGGTCGAGGCATCCGGCCGCAACAAGGACATCCAGCCGCTCGACGCCTGGGATCATCCCTTCGGCGTCAACAACCAGGAAAGCCCGCAAGGCCCGCGCGCCAACTACCGCACCGCCGGTCTCGCCGACATGGCGGTTGCGATCCTCGAAGGCCGCGATGCCCGCTGCTCGCTCGACCGCGCGCTGCATGGCGTCGACGTCATGGTCTCGATCCTGAAGTCCGGCGAGACGGGTGAATTTGTCACTTTGTCGACAACCTGCACCCAACCGGCCGCTTTGGGTATCGACGAAGCGCAAGCTTTGCTTCGCTAAAACCCCTCCCCAACCC
>JARXAK010000247.1 GCA_029865885.1 Rhizobium sp.
TTCCCCACCTGCCTTATCGGCAAAAGCCGTCAGGGGAAATTGTTCACGATGGTCACACACCGTAAAATTTCTGCCTGATGCGTCTGCGCAACGACAGGCCCCGCCAAATGTTCCGCCGAGGGATCCTTGAGACGTTGCCCGCGGGGAAGCGAGCGCCCGGTCACGCGACGCGACACGTGTTTTCAGGCTTGGGTCTCAGGGGGAACTGCCACAGGCTAACGCCGCAAATCCCTGGAAAACAGGGGCTTTCCTCAAGCGGCAGAAAAAATTCGCCTTTCCGTCGCGATTTTGTCACGTCCCCGCTTGTACTCGTAAAATCGCTGGTCTATAGAGGCGCCGCTGGTCACGGAGTGTAGCGCAGTCTGGTAGCGCACCACGTTCGGGACGTGGGGGTCGAGTGTTCGAATCACTCCACTCCGACCAGCTAATTTCCCGAACAATCCCCCGTTTCCCGACCACTTCCGCAGTGGCTCGCCTTGATTTGGCGCTCCGCCTTGCCGTGCCGTGTCCCTGCCGAGTTGTATTGTTTGCAAACTGTGGTAGTGGATATGCATCGCCAATTTTTCTCAAAGGCGGGGAAATCCTCCGCAAGTCGTTGCTGAGGAAAGAAGATTAGGCTATTTTGAAGTGTATTCGGTGTCGTGGGCGGTCGCGACGGTAAAGCCACACATGCCACTATTAATTGTAGTTGATCTGGTTTGGTGAGCATGAACCCAAGGACAAAAAGACGTCGCCAGCGCCCCGACAAGGTTACCCTGTCGGATGTTGCCCAGAAAGCCGGTGTCAGCGCGATCACGGTCTCCCGAGCGCTGCGCGATCCGGAAAAGGTCTCGCCGCCCTTGCGGGATGCGATCCTCAGGGTTGTCGAGGAGATGGGCTATGTGCCGGATCTCGCGGCCCGCGCCCTTGCCAGCAAGAACAGCGGTCTTGTCGGTGTCATGTCTCCCGTCCTGACCAGCCATGCCTTCCTGGCCCTGATCCGCGGCATCGAGGACCGGGTTCGCCCCTCAGACCTGCGCATTCAATATGCGAGCCCCGACTCCAACAGCGAAGACCAGTTGCGGCAGCTGCGGTTCTTCATGTCGCAGAACCCCGCTGGTCTCATTCTTGTCGGACAGATCGGCGATCCCGCCATCGACGATCTCCTGCGCCGGGCCCCGTGTCCGGTGGTCGAGATCATGGATATCAGTCGTCAGCCGACGGATATGGCAATCGGCATCGACCACCGACTTGCGGCCGAGACGGCCACACGCCACCTGCTCGAAAAGGGCTATAGGCGCATTGCCATGCTGGGTGGCGCCTGGGACCTTCGCGCCCGACGCCGTCTCGAGGGCTTTAAGGCGGTGCTGGAAGAGGCGGGGCTTTTCGATCCGGCCCTTGTTGTCTCGATCGACAGCGGCAGCAGCGTCGGTCTGGGCTGCCATATGCTGGATCGGCTGAAGAGCGAGTTCCCGGATGCCGATGCCGCCTTCTGCCACAATGACGACATTGCGCTCGGCGTGTTGTTCGAATGCCAGAGGCGCGGTCTGGCGGTTCCCCAAGACTTCGGCATCTGCGGCTTCAACGATCTCGAATATGCCGGCTTCGCCTTCCCGGCGATCACCTCCGTGCGCGTCCCGCGCTACGAGATCGGTTATCGAGCCGTCGACATGATCATTCGCGCATCCGGATCGGGTGCCTATCCCGCCAAGATCGTCGACCTCGGCTATCAACTTGTCCAGCGCGGCTCGACCGCCCGCGAAGGGTGACCCTCTAGGGCCACCCCCGCAGCCAACCCTTGCGCAATGTCGAAGCCACGCCGCTCAGGCGGCGCGGCTGATCCGGCGCGATGCCGAAGTGCTGCGGTGGTCGCCGAGATTGAACTGGCCGATCATGCCGCGCAGCTTGTCGGTCTCTCTGGAGAGGGTTGAGGCCGCAGCACTGCTTTCTTCGACCATGGCTGCGTTCTGCTGGGTCATCTGGTCCATGCCGTTGACGGAGCTGTTGACTTCGACAAGGCCAGAGGACTGTTCCCGCGCCGCCGTGGAGATCGCCACGACATGGTCGTTGATCTCGACGATGAGCTGACTGATCGACTTCAACGCCCCGCCGGTATCGCTGACCAGTCTTACCCCGGAAGCGACTTCGGTGGCCGAATTCTGGATCAGGTCCTTGATCTCCTTGGCGGCCTTGGCCGAACGCTGTGCCAGTTCCCGCACCTCCTGCGCCACGACCGCAAAGCCGCGTCCGGCTTCCCCTGCACGCGCCGCTTCGACACCCGCATTCAGTGCCAGAAGGTTGGTCTGGAAGGCAATTTCGTCGATGACGCCGATGAAGTTGGAGATCTTGGAGGAGGAATCCTCAATGCGGCTCATCGCATCAACGGCATGCGACACCACGTCGCCGGATTTTTCCGCGCTGGCCTTGGCGGAGCCTGCGACGTCGCGCGCCTCCTGGGCCCGCTGTGCAGAGGCGCCGACATTGGCGGTGATTTCCTCCAGCGCTGCGGCGGTTTCCTCAAGATTGGCCGCCTGGCTTTCGGTCCGCCGCGAAAGATCCCCGACGCCTTGCGTGATTTCGCGCGTGCCCTGGGTGATGATCTCGACGCTGTCGGAAATTTCCCGGAAGGTGCCGCATAGCTGCGAGACCGACCGGTTGAGGTCGTGGCGCAGGAATTCGAACTCGGTCGCAAACGGCTCCTGCAGCTCGAACGCGAAATCGCCGGAACAGAGCCGCTTCAGCGCGTCGCCGAGCGAGCCCACCGTGCGCACGCGGGCCGTGACATCGGTCGCAAACTTGACCACCTTCACCACCTTGCCGTGGATATCGAGGATCGGATTGTAGGAGGCGGCAATGATCACTTCCTTGCCGGTCTTTGTCGTGCGCGGAAATTCTGCGGCAATGTACTGGCCCTCGCGCAGCGTTTGCCAGAATTTCCTGTATTCCTCTGATGTGGCATGCGCCTTGTCGACGAACATGCTGTGATGCTGTCCGATGATTTCCGCCGGTGAATAGCCCATCAGACTGATGAAGTTCTGGTTGGCGCCCATGATCTTGCCGTCGACGGTGAATTCGATGATCGCCTGTGAACGGCTGATTGCGGAGATCTGGGCGGCATAGTCGAGATTCAGCAGCCGTGCCTTCGCATCGGCCCATTCGACGACGAAGCCAACCGTCCTGGAGCCCTGCTTCAGCGGCGTCACGAGCAGGTCGAAGACCCGGTTGCCGACGGAGATCGTGGCGTTATGTCTGGTCTTCAGCGATGCCAGCATGTTGCGCTGGTGGGACGGGTTCTTGTGAAAGACGTCGATATTGCTGCCGACAAGGGTGGCAACACTGAATTTCGGCAGCTCCTTCTTCAGATCCGCCTCCGCATCCTTCAGCAGGTCCACAACCGCAGGGTTCATGTAGGTGATGTTGAGATTGGCATCCGCCACCATGACATTGGCCTGCAGCGCGTCGAGCGCGAGCATTTTGGCGGCGTTTCCCGAATTCATGAATGCTGACAGTCCCATCTTGCCTCCGACTGGTTCCAGTGGCCATACCAACTGGGGTTGCGAAAATTAGATATGTCGAAAATGAATACAATAAATAAATAAAACGCTAATATAAGCGTGTTTTGTCTACCTTGCTGATCTCAAAAGGCAGGCTGCGCGATGATAGGCCGCATGGGGAAGGGGGGGGCGCTGTTCAGCCGGCGTCGCGCAGAGCCGGCGCAAATGTCGAAAGCGAGTCGACGAAGATATCGAGATCGGGCATGAAGGAGACGCCTGGAATGGTGGAAACCGACCCGTAGGCCGAGCCGCCGACCCAGATATCGATGCCTGGCGAAAGCATCGACCGCAGGGCGCCAAGATGGCGCTCGAGACCCGCCTTTCGTCCCGTGAGCGAACTCAGGCAGACGGAACGCACGCCCCGTCGATGCGCCGCCTCGGCGATCTCGCTGGCGGGCAGCTTTGCGCCGAGAAACAGGGCGTTCCAGCCCCTGAGCCGTGCGATCAGGGTCGCGACCAGCGCGCCGATATCGTGCTCTTCTCGTTCCGGCGTCGTTGCGATGAGACGCGGCGCATCCGGCGCCGGCAAGGGGCAGCGGTCGAACAGGCCTCCGAGGATCCGCTTGATCTGCGCCGTGGTCATATGCTCGGCCGCGATCGTAACCTCGCCGGCTGCCCACATCGAACCGATTTCCCGCATCAGCGGCAGGGCGGTTGCGCGGATAAAGTCCTCTGGCGCCTCCGCCTCTGCTCGCGCCTGCAGGAGCATCTGCAGGCGATCGCCATCCATCGCCTGGGCGGCTTCGATGATCTCGGACAGGGAACTCCGGGCGGACAGCTCGTATTCCAGTCGCGACAGTGCTTCGCTGGACAGCGAGACGAGCGAACCGATGCGGTGGCCACCATCGCTGCAGGACTTGAGCAGCCTCAGCCGCTCGACCTGGTCACGGGTATAAAAACGCCTTCCGGTCGCGCTGCGCTCGGCAGGCTCTATCCCGTAGCGCCGTTCCCAGGCATGCAGCAAAAGCTTGGAGATACCGCTTGCGGCTAGCGTGTCGGCCAGGCCGATCAACGTTTCCCCATGTTGCTGCCTGTTACGCTGCATACCGACTCCGACGTTTTTTGAAGATATTAGCGGATCGTTCTTAAATGGAAAGCCGATGTTGTCCGCTGTTTGCAGGCTGAAAATGCAAAACGGCCCGCCAGAGGCGGGCCGAACCTGACTTTTTTGAGACGAAACTCGTCAGCCGTCTATGTCGTCGAGCAGCTGGCGTGCAGCGGCCGTGGTCACGCGGCGCGTCTCGACTTCGTCGCGGCGGCTGGCCAGAAGCTCGGTCGCCAGCAGCTGTTCGGCGAGATCCGCCGGCAGCGACAGGATGACACGACCGTCATGGGCGTTCAGCCCGCCAAGCTCGGTGCGCTTGGCGGATATCATGCCGCCGGCCACCGTGTTGTTGGTATCCGGGTCGATCAGGATGAAGGCGCCGGTGCCACGGTTCTGCTCATAGGGGTCGAAGATCGCGGTCTCGTCGAAGGAGAGGTGCACCTTGCCGATGGCGTTCATCTGCAGCATTTCGGCCGGCTGCCACTTGCCGGACTTGAGGTCCAGCTGCTGGACCGGCTGCACCTGCACGCGCTGGCGGCGCGAACCGGCCTTCAGCCAGTAGCGCTTGCCCGGCACGATGCCATCGGGCTGCAATGCGACGAGCTGCGCGTCGAAGGCAAGCCCCGTCTGCGGCTGGGCATCGAGCGAGACGATCATGTCGCCGCGCGCCACGTCCACCTGGCGGTCGAGCACCAGCGTGATCGCATCGCCGGCAACAGCGGCATTGCGCACCAGGTCAAAGGTGACGATCTGCTTGACATTGGCAACCTGGCCGGAGGGCAGGATCGCGACACTGTCGCCGGGCTTCACGGCGCCGCCGGCAACCGTGCCCTGATAGCCGCGAAAGCTTTCGCCCGGACGCGAGACGCGCTGGACGGGAAGGCGGAAGCCGGTCGACTGGCCGGAGCGCAGCGTGGCCAGTTCCAGCGTCTCGACCAGCGTCGGGCCCTCATACCACGGGATCACCGACTTGCCGGAATAGACGACGTTTTCGCCCTTCAGCGCCGACATCGGGATCGCGGTCACCTGGCGCACGCCGAGCGAAAGCGCCAGTGCCTTGAACTCGGTGCTGATCTGGTCGAACACGGCCTTGTCGTATGAGACGAGGTCGAACTTGTTGACCGCCAGCACAAACTGCTTGATGCCCATCAGCGAGGCGATGGTGGCATGGCGGCGGGTCTGTTCGAGCAGGCCGGCGCGGGCGTCGACCAGCAGGATGGCCAGATCCGCCGTCGAGGCGCCGGTTGCCATGTTGCGGGTATACTGCTCGTGCCCGGGGGTGTCGGCAACGATGAAGGAGCGGCGGTCGGTGGCGAAATAGCGATAGGCGACATCGATGGTGATGCCCTGTTCGCGCTCGGCCTGCAGACCGTCGAGCAGCAGGGCGAAATCCGGCAGGCCGAGATCATTCTGCTGGCCGGAATCGCGGCGCAGCGTCGCCGCCTGGTCTTCCTTGACGGCCTTGGTATCCCAGAGCAGACGCCCGATCAGCGTCGACTTGCCGTCATCGACGGAGCCGCAGGTGATGAGGCGAAGGGGACGCGAGTCGCGGATGACGGGGGCGGCTTCGGTCTGGGTTGCCTCGGTGGCGAGGGCGGTATTGGCAGCTGCGGTCATCTCAGAAATATCCTTCGCGCTTCTTCTTTTCCATCGATCCGGCCTGGTCGCGGTCGATGGCGCGGCCCTGGCGTTCGGAGACGGTGGCGATTTCGAGTTCGGCGATGACAGCATCGAGCGTCGTCGCGTTGGAGCGGATGCCGCCGGTCAGCGGCCAGCAGCCGAGGGTGCGGAAACGTAAGTTTCCTTCCTGGACCTGTTCGCCGGGCAGCGCCTCAAAGCGCGGATCTTCGGCCCACATCAGCATGCCGTCGCGTTCGACGTACTTTTGCTTCTTCGCGTAGTAGAGCGGCGGCAGCTCGATGTTTTCGGCCTGGATGTAGCGCCAGATATCGACTTCGGTCCAGTTCGACAGCGGGAAGGCGCGCACGCTTTCACCCCGGCGGATCATGCCGTTGTAGATGTTCCAGAGTTCCGGGCGCTGGTTGCGCGGGTCCCATTTGTGGTCGGGCGTACGGAAGGAATAGATGCGCTCCTTGGCGCGGCTCGCTTCCTCGTCGCGGCGCGCGCCGCCAAAGGCCGCGTCATACTTGCCGGCATCGAGCGCCTGGCGCAGCGCTTCCGTCTTCATCACGTCGGTATGATAGGACGAGCCGTGGCTGAACGGGCCGATGCCTTCTTGCTTGCCGCGCGGATTGGTATGCACGATCAGGTCGAGATCGAACTTTTCCGCCGTCGCATCGCGAAACGCGATCATCTCCGGGAATTTCCAGCCGGTGTCGATATGCAGGAGCGGGAAGGGCACGCGACCGGGGAAGAAGGCCTTGCGCGCCAAGTGCAGGAGAACCGAACTATCCTTGCCGATCGAATAGAGCATGACCGGCTTTTCGAACTCGGCAGCCACTTCGCGAAAGATATAGATGGCTTCGTTCTCAAGCGCCTTCAGATGCGGATCAAGCGGCGGCTTGCTGACGGGATCCTTGGAATGCGGATCGAATTCGGATGTATGTGTGTGCATGGTCTTTTGTCTGCCTTGATGGCCATCGACGATGGCATTTCGTGGCACCCCCCTCTGCCTGCCGGCATCTCCCCCACAAGGGGGGAGACCGAAATCCGCCTCCCGAGCGCCCAGTCCAGGCAGGGAGGCGAGTGGCTGGCGCCCCGCTCTCCCCCCTTGTGGGGGAGATGTCACGAAGTGACAGAG
>JARXAK010000059.1 GCA_029865885.1 Rhizobium sp.
ATCGCGCCGAAGCTCGGCCTTGCACCCGGCGCCCGTCTGCTGGAAAGCGACCGACTTCGCCGCGCCATGCTCGGCCATCAGCGCGGCCATCCGATGCCCTCTGAGGCTTACAGGCCGGAGGTCTCCGAACGCGTCTATGCGGCCCTTGCGGAAAAGGCAGGCGCCGTCCTGAAGTCAGGCGGCTGTGTCGTCGCGAACGCGGTGTTCGCCCATGCGCAGGAAAGAACCGCAATCGAAGAGGTCGCCCGGACGCGTGGCGTGCCCTTTATCGGCATCTGGCTGGATGCCGATGCAGCTGTCCTTAGGGCCCGTGTCGAGGCGAGACCGGTTTTCGATTCGGACGCCACGGTCCGGGTGCTCGATAAGCAACTGGAGCGTGGGACCGGTCCGATCGACTGGCATCGCATCGACGCCACTCGACCTGCCGCCGTCGTGGCGCAAGAGGCGCTGGGTTTGCTGGCGGCTTGCCCTGTCAGCGCAGATTGAAGCGCACGGGCGCCGTGATCGTCTTGTTGACACCGACAGGCGGTGCCGGCACCGGAGAGGCTGCACGCACCATGTCGAGAACCGCGTTGTCGAGCGCCGGATAGCCGGACGAACGGGACAGCGAGACGGACAGCACATTGCCGGAATCGTCGATCCGGAACCGCACATACACAGTGCCTTCTTCCCGATTGCTGCGCGCAGCACTCGGGTAACGCTTGCGCCGTTCGAGATGCGACATCAGCCGCGACTGCCACTTGGCCGGCGAAACGCTGCGACCGGCGCCACTCGCCGTCGCCGAAGCCGCATTGCGGGTCGATTGCGTCACCTCTGCCTTTGCGGTGCGAGCCGCCTGCGATGCAGGAGGCTGAACCTGCTGCTTCTTCACCACCTTTTTCGGCGCGGGTTCTTGTCTCTTTTCGACCTCGGGCTTTGGCACCGGTGGCCGCATGATCGGGATCGGAACCTCGACGTTTTCCAATGCCGCCATCACCATCTGCTCGATCGGATCGATTTCTGGCGGTGGTTCCGGAAGGGGTTCGGGCTCGATCAGCGGCGGTGGTTCCGGCAGAAGCTCGGCGACCTCGGGCTCAGGCTCCGGTGGAGGAGGTTCAGGAAGGGGCTGCTCCACCGGCTCCGGGACGGGCTCTGGCAGCGGCTCACTGGTCGCCGTCTTCACCTCCTCAGAATCGACCTGCTCGGTCGAAATCTCCGTGTCTTCGGTGATAACTGCCTCGGGTTCGGGAGCCAGTTCGATCATGATCGCAGGCGGCGGGCCGCTATCGGCGATGACCATTTCCGGCTCTTGCAACAGGACAGCAACAGCCCCCGCATGCGCCGCAGCGATCAACACGCCGGCCGTGGTCCACAACAGCCCCTCGCCGACGATCCGTCTCGTGGAGCGGGGCTCTATCATGGCGCAGCCCCCACAGGGGCGGTGGCGGGGGCGGTTGCGGTGGCCGTCGCAGGCTCTGTCGCCGACGCCGCCGGCACTGTTTCAAGGCCAACCAGGGCGATCTTCAGGTATCCCGCATCCCGAAGGAGGTTCATGACCTCCATGAACTGACCGTAATCGACCGTCTTGTCGGCACGCAGGAAGATCCGGGCATCCTTGTTGCCCTCGGTGATCCCATCGAGCGAGACGCCCAAGGCCTCGCGGGCGACCGTATCATTGCCGAGCGACAGGCTCATATCGTCCTTGAGAGTGACATAGACCGGTTCATCAGGGCGCTCCGCCGGTTTCGCGGTCGAGGCTGGCAAATCGACATTGACATCGACAGTCGATAGCGGGGCAGCGACCATGAAGATGATCAGCAGCACCAGCATGACGTCGATGAAGGGTGTCACATTGATCTCGTGGTTCTCCACCAGATCATCACCCGAACTGTTTTCGCGAATACCGCCCGCCATCTGGATTACTCCGCCGCCATCGCCATGGCCTTGGTCGCCTGGGCGATCCGGGCACTCTTGCGGAAGTCGAGATCGCGGCTCACCAGCCGCTCGATGCCAGCGCCGGCATCGGCCAGAAGCTGGCGATAGCCCGTCACCGATCGAGCGAAGACGTTGTAGATGATGACTGCCGGGATGGCCGCGACAAGGCCGATGGCCGTCGCCAGAAGCGCTTCTGCGATACCCGGCGCCACGACGGCGAGGTTGGTGGTCTGCGTTTCGGCGATGCCGATGAACGAGTTCATGATGCCCCAGACCGTGCCGAACAGGCCGACAAACGGCGCCGTCGAGCCGATGCTGGCGAGAACGCCCGTGCCGTTCGACATCCGGCGGCCTGCACCAGCTTCAATCCGTCCCAGGGCAGACGCCACACGCTCCTTCACTCCATCGCCGCCGACCTGATCGATCGCCGGATCGGAAAGGCTCACCTCATGCTGGGCAGCACGGACCATGGTCGCCACCACACCACCGCGATTTTCAAGTGCCTTGAGGGCATCCCGCAAATGGCGCGCATCCGCGACCGCCTTCAGCCCACGCTTGGCACGTGTACGAGCACCAAAAAGCTGCAGCGACTTCGCCAGCCATACGGTCCAGGTGAGCACGGAGGCGAAGGCCAGCGAGATCATGACCGATTTGACGACCCAGTCCGCCGCCATGAACATGCCTTCGGGCGAAAGATCATGCGGCATGATCTTCTCCTCGTTGGCCGGCGCTTCTTCGCCAACAGACGGAAGGGTCTCGACGGTCGGGAGTGTCGAGACAGGCTCAGCGGGAGCAGCGATCGCTGGAACCGCCGCAGGTGTCGCAGGTGTCGCAGAAGGCGCGGCAGCGGGCGAAGGCACCTGAGCAGCTGCCGGTGCGGCCGGAGTGTTGGTGTCTGCCGTCAGCGGCACAGTCGCTTCAGGGGTCACGGGCTGGGCAGCGACCGCCGGTGGCTCAGCAGGCGCGGCGGCGGCTGGAACCGTTGCAGCCTGAGGCTGCGGGGCGGCCAACGGTGCGGGAACCGGAGCACCAGCCTCCGACGGGGCGGGCGTCGACGCTGCCTGGGGAAGCACGACCTGAGATCCGGCATCGACCGGGGCACTCTGCTGCGCCTGCACGACGGTTGAACTCAGAAGAAGGGTAAGGAGAAGGCCAAATCGCTTGAGCGAAGGTCCCGAATGAATGAGCGGCATTGGGAGCTCCTTGTAAAATGATAATGAAAACCAGGCGCCTTCAGCAGCGCCGTCACGCTGCCTTCCCCATATAAAACTTGATTAATGGTGACAAGTAATAAAACAACCTGCGCGCGGTTTTCCCGCCGTCGTGATCAATCGAACGACGATCAGCTTCGTTGCTGCTCTCGACCGTAAAGATCGAAGACATCCTGCCGGCGGCAGAGTTCGGTGCCCGAGGTCATGACGGTTGCGGCCCCGGCTGCTTGCCCGAAACGAAAAGCCTCATCGACCTCATGCCCCTCGGCTAGCGACCAGACCATGCCGGCCACGAAGCTATCTCCGGCACCGGTTGCGGAATTGACCGGCACGTCGATCGCCGGAAGCCGGATGATCCGGTCAGCGGTGGCGAGAACGGCACCATCTGCCCCAAGC
The DNA here is from genome assembly GCA_029865885.1 of Rhizobium sp. Lineage (GTDB taxonomy): Bacteria > Pseudomonadota > Alphaproteobacteria > Rhizobiales > Rhizobiaceae > Allorhizobium. The sequence continues at coordinate 3,522 of JARXAK010000059.1, forward strand.
GTGACCGCAATATATTCGGCTGCACCGGTGCGGACATGGGCTTGCGCTGCCGCTCCCACATCGTCATGCGCCAGCTTGCGACCGATGAACGCCTCGAATTCTCCGAGGCTGGGCTTCACCAGGAACATGCGTGAGCGTGACAAAGCCTCCGACAGCGACGCTCCGGATGTGTCAAGAACGAACCGCCCGCCCCTGACGGCAACGAGCTCCGCGAGGCGCACATAGGTGTCGTCGGGCGCGCCCCTCGGCAGACTACCGCTGGCGACGACATAATCTGCATCACTGGAAGCGATCGCCTCGAAGACAGGCGCAAGCTCGGCCTCCGTCACCAGCGGCCCTTCAGGCACGAAACGGTATTCGAGATTGGTCGAAGTCTCGTGCACGGCAAAGGCGACCCGCACCGGATCGTGGATCCGGAACGTGCGCTCCACGATCGGCAGCGGCTTCAGCATTGCCTCCAGCAACGCACCCGTGGCGCCGCCCGACAGGAACATCAGCTCACAGGTCCCGCCAAGTGTGGCAATGACGCGAGCAACATTGATACCGCCGCCGCCTGGGAATTGCTGCTGGTTGTGGGTCCGGGTCTTGTGGGTATGGCGAACGACCTCCGCATCACTGGAAATGTCGATTGCTGGATTAAGGGCGAGGCAGAGGATTTTTGTCATCGACGGGGCCACCACTTGAGATCGGAAGATCAGACTGCAGCAAAGTTACGACAGATCTAGGACGGGGAAGGACGTGTCCGCAACCCGGTCGAAAGCCGCAGATTGTCAACTGCACTCAAAACGCTTCGTCCCCGTTTTGCCTATATGGTGAACACTGAGATGCCGCCGCAGGGATTGTCTTTGCCTGCCGAGACATTACCTTGCCATCGCAGCCACCAAGGAAAGCATCATGTATACCGGCATCGTCCAAACAGTCGCCCCCATCCACTCCGTCGTTCGACACGACGGCTACACGACATTCTTCATCGAATTGCCGGAACGGCTGATGGTGGATCTCGCGATAGGCGCGAGTGTTTCGGTTGAGGGCGTGTGCCTTTCGGTCACGTCGATGGAAGGAACGCGTGTCACCTTTGACGCGATGGACGCGACACTTGAGCGTACCAACCTCAATAGCCTTAAGGCGGGTGATCGGGTCAACGTCGAGCGGTCGGCAAAGCCGACTGACGAGAATGGCGGACACAATATCGCGGGCCATATTGCCACGACAGCCGAACTGGTCGCGGCGAAACTGGAGATGCCCGGCGCGTTCATCCAATTCCGCGTGCCGGAAGAATGGGCGAAATACGTGTTCAAGCGGGGCTATCTGGCTGTTAACGGAGCTAGCCTCACGGTGGCAGAAGCCGAGGCAGATGTGTTCACGATCAACCTGATCCCCGAAACACTGCGCCAGACGACCTTCCCACGCTACAGGCCCGGCGACGCCTTGAACATCGAGGTTGATCACCAGACCATGGTCATGGTCGATGTGGTGGAACGCACTCTGGAGCGCCTGATGTCCAAGCGGGACTGACGCGCCGCCCCGATCAATGGCGACGAGGGGTGCCGAGCGGTGGCACATCTTTCATCAGCGCAACAACAACTTGCCGATAATCCGCTGGTTTCTGGGCACAGAGAGCCTGTGGAATGCCGTTTTCTTCGAGCTCCTTCATCGCCGATCCGGACACAACTCGAAACGGAATGCCGCCGCGCCGAAGCCGCTGCACAATGGGAGTGACCGCACCATCCCGGACCTTGAAGTCCAGAATAGCGCCTGAGATGTGCTGAGTTTCAAGAATTTCCAAGGCATCACGCACCGTTTCCGTCGTGATGACATTGACGCCTGCCCGTGCGACAGCGTCCGCTGCATCCATGGAAATGAAGACGTCGTCCTCAACGATGAGGATCGTATCGATCGCTAAAGCCTGTACTGGTCGCATCTCGTTCTCCTTCTGCGACCACAACGCCCTCAACTCAGCTTTGTTCAGATTTTCTTAAATTGCCAAACGGCATGGTAAACAATGTCTTAAGCGAAGAGCTCGGTAGTCGGTCGCAGGACCGGCAACCATCGCTCAGAACGCCCGAACGCGTGCCGATGGAACATCCCGAATGGTCTGACGTTACCTCGCCAATTCAAGTCCGGAGAAAAGTCATGCAGATCATCCGCACTCAAGTCACAGAGGATCAGGGTGGGACCGAGGGCTTCCTCGTCGAGTTCCTGGGGGATGGTGGCGAACGCGTTTCCGTGCACCTCGCACAGTCGGAAAGCGGTGGCCTGAGCCGGGACAACGCTTTGGTCAAGGCGCAGGTGATCCTGCTGCAAGCCAGCCGCTTCGGCCTGTCGGATGACGGTGAAGACAAGGTGTCGCCTGACGCGCCCGAGCCGAGCGATGCGGTCGAAAGCCTTCGTCAGGAGCAAGAAGACGGTCAGCACCGTGCCAGCGCCCTGCAGGAGGGCCTGGAAGACACATATCCCGCCAGTGATCCGGTCTCAGCGACCTATACCTCGACCGCTGGCAGCTCTGAAAACAAGCACTGAGCAAAGGTAGCGGGCACCAAGTGGTAGCAGTTGATCGGCAAATGCCATCAGAACTTACGAATTTCGGCACGCAAACCACGCGCGAGCTCTGAACCATCGTCATCCGGCTGCCGATTGCACTTGCCTGCGGGGCAGCCATGGACTTCGAACGGGAATGGCGTGGCAGAGGGGCAACACAGAAGGCTTTGGCCCCTCCGCCACCCAGATCGGCGTCCCCGACACATGACGGGAGGCCTCGGAAGCGAGGAATGTCGCCCCCTGGTAACGCGACCCGCACCTCTGCCTGCCGCTTCTTGCGAATTCGACCGCTCGCAAAGGCGCAACAACAATGGCGATTGCCAGGACAACGAGATCATCTGGCTGAGCGGCAATCCGATCGCAGAGGATGTCGACTTTGTCCTGCTGAAGACAGGCGGCCACGGGTGGCAGATGGAGCTGACAACCTTTGACCTTGAGGGTCGCGGCAATATTGCCGAAGAAGGCAAGGCCTTTCCGGTTGGAGGCGCGCTCCCTTCCGCTGTTCAGGCGAGGCTGATCGTCGAGATCATTCCGGCGAGGCGCGCTGCAGCACTTCGAAATCATAGAGCTGCCCGGCAACGGAGATTCGTCGGGCAGAGATGAGCACGGGCACGACACTGCCGGAGGCGTCGCGGATCTCGCCATGCATGCCGGCATATCCCCCGTCCCGGTCGAGCAACATCAGACGCTCAGCGCGGGCCTCACTTCCAGATACGACGCCGGAGGCCACCATCTCACTGCCTCTGATCTCGTCCCAGTTCTTTCCGACGAGGTCGAGATAGGCCTGATTGACCGTGACGTAACGGGAGCTCTTCTGGCCGATGCTGGAAATCGAGAAGGCCACGGGCGACAGTTCGAACAGGGTCTGGATCACCGGACCGGAAAGGGCATTGGCCTCGGCCTGCTCGATAATCTCTCGAGACAGCAGTCTTTCGTCCCCGTTTGAGGAGATTTCGTAGTCGGCCGGCATGGCCAGCTCATCGCGAAGAATGGCCACCATTCGCCAGAGGTCGACCTCCATGAAAGAAGACTTGTGGGCATCGCCGACCTGTTCCAGGAGTGCCGGAAGTGAGGCAATGGCATCCGTCAGTCGCTGCGCCTCGCGCGGGCTTCGAGCGGTATTCAGGAGGGCCCGCAGCTTGTCCAGCGCGATGCCGTGAATGGTCTCGTATGCCCCTTGCAACTTCAACGAACGCTCGGCCTCGACCTCTTCCAGCGGACGCAATCCATCCGCGACGGGCAGCGTTTCAAGCAGGGTCCAGACAGCGCGTTCCTCCGGACATTCCTCGACCTTGACAGTTCCCTGTGGCGCATAACGGATGAGGCTCAGTACGGTGTCGATGCCGAATGTGTTGACGTCGGCAGGGATCGCCGTGCCATCGCCCGGGACCTCAAGCGCCGTCAGCCGGGTTGGCCCACCATTCTCGTCGAAGTAGATGCAGACCTCTGAAACGCGCTCGGAGAATTCAAGCCAGGGATGCTCGCCCCGAAACGCCGTAAGCGCAGAGTGGTCGAGCACTGTTAGAGCATACATGACGCGTCCTCCACAACCGGTCGTGGTGCACAACACACCCCATCCTGCCTCCCCAGCAGGAATCGCCAAGCATCAGCATAAAGCAAATGTTACAGCTTCTGAACGTGTTTCTAGCCACGGACAAGTGTATGAATGTTTAAGCTGAAGCCTTGGAGTTTCAAGAGTGACGCAAGAATGCGACAGCCCGGCGCCCAAACCCATAAATGGATAGGGAGGCCGGGCCGGTTGTGCTCAGCAAAGCGATCAGAAGAAGGCCTGGATGCCGGTCTGGGCACGACCCAGAATAAGAGCATGCACGTCATGCGTGCCTTCATAGGTGTTCACGGTTTCCAGATTCTGCGCATGGCGCATGACATGGTATTCAATCTGGATGCCGTTGCCGCCGTGCATGTCGCGAGCCATGCGGGCGATGTCGAGTGCCTTGCCGCAATTGTTGCGCTTGATGATCGAGATCATCTCGGGCGCGAACTGGTGTTCGTCCATGAGGCGGCCAACGCGGAGTGACGCAAGCAGACCAAGCGAGATTTCGGTCTGCATGTCGGCCAGCTTCTTCTGGAAGAGCTGCGTGCCGGCGAGCGGCTTGCCGAACTGCTTGCGATCGAGGCCATACTGGCGGGCACGATGCCAGCAATCCTCGGCCGCGCCGAGAACGCCCCAGGAAATGCCGTAGCGGGCGCGGTTGAGGCAGCCGAACGGACCCTTAAGGCCGGACACGTTCGGCATCAGTGCATCTTCACCAACCTCGACGCCATCCATAACGATTTCGCCGGTGACCGAAGCGCGCAGCGAAAGCTTACCGCCGATCTTCGGAGCAGAGAGACCCTTCATGCCCTTTTCGAGGATGAAGCCGCGGATCTCGCCGCCATGGGCTTCAGACTTCGCCCAGACGACGAAGACATCGGCGATCGGTGCGTTGGAGATCCACATCTTCGAGCCGCGCAGGCGGTAGCCGCCCTCGATCTTTTCAGCACGCGTCTTCATGCCCCCCGGATCGGAGCCGGCATCCGGCTCGGTCAGTCCGAAGCAGCCGATGAGTTCACCCGAAACGAGACCCGGCAGATACTTGTCCTTCTGCTCTTCCGAACCATAGGCATAGATCGGGTAGATGACGAGCGACGACTGTACGCTCATCATCGAGCGGTAACCGCTGTCGATGCGCTCGATCTCACGCGCCACGAGGCCGTAGGACACGTAGTTGGCGTCGGCGGCACCGTACTTCTCCGGCAGCGTGACGCCGAGAAGACCGGCCTTGCCCATCAGGCGGAAGAGTTCCGGCTCGACCGTTTCACCGAGATAGGCGTCCGAGACACGCGGAGCGAGTTCGGCTTCGGCAAAGGCCGCCGCTGCATCCTGGATCATCCGCTCATCCTCGCTGAGGATCTCGGACATCAGGAAGGGGTCACTCCAGGAAAAGGGTCGCATCTCGCTCATCGGTCTCATCCATTTGTTTCGTTATGCCAGATTGCTCATGCCCAGCCAGAATTCAAGCCATGTTTACTCATGTTGCTATTAGGTCTATTCATATCGCATGCTGACACATCAACGCCGCTTCCTGCCTTCGACCAGCGCGCTCGCCGCTTTCGATTCCGTTGCCAAGCTGGGCAGCTTTTCGGCTGCCGCCAACGAACTGGCGCTGACACAAGGGGCGATCAGCCGCCAGATCGGCCTTCTCGAGGACCAGCTCGGCGTCAAGCTCTTCGAGCGCACCAATCGCGGCGTTGAACTGACAGCCATCGGGCGAACCTATGCGAAAGGCATCGGCGACGCGCTCGCCACCATCCGCACGCTCTCGCTCGAAGCCATGGCGACGCGCGACGACACCCATCTTCGCCTCGCCATCCTGCCAACCTTTGGAACCCGCTGGCTGATGCCGCGCATCCCCGATTTTCTGGCCAAGAACCCTGCCATCATCATGGATTTCGCCACCCGCATCGGCCAGTTCGACTTCGAGGGGTCGGGGCTTGATGCCGCGATCCATATCGGCGAACCGAACTGGCCCGGCACGGATTGCCAGTTCCTCATGCATGAGATGGTGGTGCCGGTCTGCAGCCCTGCCTTCCTCGCCGCCAACCCGGTAAAGCGGCCGGAGGACCTGCTGGCCAAGCCGCTGTTCGACATGGCGTCCCGTCCCCGCGCCTGGGAACACTGGTTCGCGAGCCTAGACATCAGCGAAGGCCGGGGGGGCGGCATGCGCTTTGAACAGTTCTCCAACGTCGTTCAGGCCTGCCATGCGGGCCTCGGCATCGCGCTCGTTCCGACATTCCTGATTGAACCGGAACTGGCGAGCGGACAACTGGTCCGGGCCTGGCATCACGAGGTCAAGAGCGCCAGCGCCTACTACCTCGTTCGACCGCTTTCGAAGATGGCTTATGGCCCCGCGAGCACTTTTTCTGCCTGGATCCTGGAACAGGCACGGACCTTCAGCGGGTAACATGCTGCAAGCGGCTCAACTGCACCCAGAAATGACTCGCTGCCTGTGTTCTGTGCCGATTGACAAGCCCCTGTCATGAGCAAAGACTAACCTTCGAAAGCCATGATCAGGCTCGGAGGGGACCATGTTTCACAACCGTTTTTCGGCAATCTTCACGCTCGCGCTGGCTCTCGTCCCCCTCGCGCTTCCGGCCAAAGCCCAGGACATCCGGACTATCGAGCGGATCGATGACGCCGATTATTTCGGCTTCGACCTGCGGACGGAAAAGAATGTCTCCATCGACGAGTGTGAAGCGAGCTGCATCGGCGACGCGTCCTGCCGAGCCTTCACCTACAATCCGAAGGTCAGCTGGTGCTTCCTCAAATCCGATTATGACCAGCTGAACAGTTTCCCGGGAGCGATCGCAGGTCGTGTGGTCGTCCAGACAGACGAGGAAGACATCGGTGCCCCGCCGGCACTGCCCTTCGTGTCGGACTACATGAAGACCGAGGCGCGCAACCAGCGCGACAATCTCGCTGTCACTCCGGAGCAGGAGGGACTTGGACGCGACGCCCTCATCGAAACCGCCCGCGCCGCCTTCACCGGCGGCAATATCGATTTCGCCGTTGCCTCGATGAAGGGCGCGCTGTCGATTGATCCCGATGATCAGGCCTTGTGGCTGGAACTGGCCCGCATGGCAAACACCGTGACCGGCAATTATGCGATGGCCAACGAAGGCGCGATGGCCGCGATCAACGGCTATCTCCTGACCCGTGGTGCCACGACCCGCGCCGACGCCCTGGCAACGCTCGCCAAGTCACTCGAAAACAGCGAGACTTGGCGCCCGGCGCTCAACGCTTACAAGGCAAGCCTCGAACTTGCGTCGAACGCCGAAGTGCGCGCCGCCTTCGAAGACCTGCGCTCTCGCCAGGGCTTCCGCGTCGTCAACAACACGGTTGATTCCGACAGCGCATCGCCGCGCGCCTGTGTCGAATTCTCCGAACCGCTGGTCAAGCGCGGCGTTGATTATTCGTCCTTCGTCACCCTCGACGGCAAGACGCCAAAGGCGCTCGAAGCGAAGAACAATCAGATCTGCGTCGAAGGTCTGGAGCATGGCGGCCGCTATCGCCTCGCAATCCGCGCCGGCCTGCCCTCATCCGTGGACGAAAATCTGGAAGCCCCGGTCGAGCTGGAGCTTTATGTCCGCGACCGCAGCTCCACCGTGCGCTTCACCGGCGACGCCTTCGTTCTCCCCTCCTCCGCGCGTCAGGGCATTCCGCTCGTCTCGATCAACAGCGACAGCGCCAATCTCGAACTCTACCGGATCGGCGACCGCAACATCGCTCCGCTGCTGGCATCCTCGCAGTTCCTCACCCAGATGGACGGCTACACCGCCGGTCGCGTCAAGGACGAGATCGGCGAACTCGTCTGGCAAGGCTCGGTCGAGATCGCCAACGAACAGAACAAGGAAGTCGTCACCAGCATTCCGCTGCAGGAAGCGCTGCCCACCCGCAAACCCGGCATCTATGTGCTGACCGCCGTCTCACCGACCGGTGTCACCGAGAGCTGGGACAGCCGCGCGACGCAATGGTTCGTTGTCTCCGACATCGGCCTTTCGATCTTCGCCGGTAGCGACGGCCTGCATGTCTTTGCCCGCTCGCTCGCATCGGCAAGCCCGCTTGCCAATATCGAACTGCAGCTGATCGCCAAGAACAACGAGATCCTGGCAACCGCGACGACAGATGCCGAGGGTCGTGCACGCTTCGACGCCGGTCTCGTCCGCGGCGGCGCAGCCCTTGCTCCGGCCGTCATCGCCGCCCGCAGCGGTGCCGACGACAACGTCTTCCTCGACATGACCCGCGCCGGCTTCGACCTCTCCGACCGTGGCGTCACCGGTCGCCCGGCACCGGGCCCGGTCGATATCCTCGCCTGGACCGAGCGTGGCATCTACCGCCCCGGCGAAACCGTGCATGCGGCAGCGTTGGCCCGCGACACCAATGCCGACGCCATTTCCGGCCTTCCACTGACATTCCTCTTCTCGCGACCGGATGGTGTCGAGTTCCGCCGCATGGCGGTAACAAGCGAGACGCTTGGTGGCTATGCTGTCGACCTGCCCATCCTGGCCAATGCCATGCGCGGCACCTGGACGGTCGCAATCCACACCGATCCCAAGAAGCCGGCCATCGCCCAGTCCACCTTCCTCGTCGATGACTTCGTGCCGGATCGGCTCGATCTCAAACTGTCAAGCGAAGCAAAGGCAATCTCGCCTGAGGAGCCCGTGACGGTCTCCGCCGATGGTCGTTACCTCTACGGCGCGCCGGCAGCAGGGCTCACGCTCGAAGGCGAAGTCGTCATTCGCCCGACAACAAGCCATCCGGACTTCGACCGCTACAGCTTCGGCCTCGCCGACGAAGAAGGCATCGAGGACATGCGTGTCCCGCTCGAAGGCCTTTCTCCGCTGGATGACGAAGGTCTCGCCACCATCGACGTCTCCCTGACCGACCTGCCCTCCACGACGCGGCTCCTGAATGCCGACGTGGTCCTGCGCCTGCGCGAAGGCGGCGGCCGCGCCGTCGAACGCAAGCTGAGCCTGCCGGTCACGCCGGAAGGTCCTATGATCGGCATCAAGCCGGAATTCGAGGGCGATCTCGCCGAAAACACCAATGCCGCCTTCAACCTGATCGCCCTTGGCCCCGATGGTCAGCGCCAGGCACTGCCGGCTGCACGCTGGAAGCTGATCAAGCTGGAGCGGAACTACCAGTGGTACCGCGACGGCTCGTCCTGGCGCTACGAGCCGATCACCACGACAAAGCTCGTGGCCGACGGCACCACAGACATCGCAGCCGACGGCACCCCGCTTTCGGTACCCGTCACCTGGGGCAGCCATCGCCTTGAAGTCGAAGAGGGCGGCGCTGTCACCAGCGTCGATTTCGACGCCGGCTGGTTCGTCACCGCAAGCTCCACCGAAACGCCGGATGCACTGGAAATCGGCCTCGACAAGCCCTCCTACCAGGTCGGCGACACCGCAAAACTGAAGATCTCGCCGCGCTTTGCCGGCCAGGTGATCGTAACCTCCGGCACGGATGCTCTGATCTCCACCCAGATCGCCGAAGTCCCGGCCACCGGCGCGGAAATCGAGATCCCCGTGACAGCAGACTTCGGTGCCGGAGCCTATGTGACGGCTACCCTTTTCCGTCCGGGCGACGCCGAGGAAAGCCGCATGCCGGCACGTGCGATCGGCATTGCCTGGCTCGCCGTCGATCCGGGCGCCGACAAACTCGCGATCAAGCTTTCGCCGCCGGAAAAGGCCCTGCCCCGCCAGCCGCTGGAAATCCCGGTGGAAGTCACCGGCGCCGGCATCGGCGAGGAAGCCTATGTGATGGTCGCCGCCGTCGACGTCGGTATCCTCAACCTCACCCGCTATGAGACACCCGATCCGGAAAGCTATTACTTCGGCCAGCGCCGCCTCGGCCTCGAACTGCGCGACCTCTATGGCCGCCTGATCGATGGCTCGTTGGGGGCAACCGGACGTCTGCGCACCGGTGGTGACGGCGGTCAGGTCGCCCTGCAGGGCAACCCGCCGCGCGAAAAGCTCGTGGCTTTCTTCTCTGGCCCCGTGAAGCTGGATGCAGATGGCAAGGCAACCGTGTCCTTCGACATTCCGCAATTCAACGGCACGGCGCGCATCATGGCCTGGGCCTGGTCGAAGACCGGCGTCGGCCATGGCGAGACGGACGTCATCATCCGCGATCCGGTCGTTGTAACGGCAAGCCTGCCGAAATTCCTCGCGCCTGAGGACCAGAGCAGCCTGCGCCTCGATATCGCGGCGACAGACGCTCCATCCGGCACCTACACGCTCGCTGTGACCGGCAACGGTCCGGTCAGCGTCGGCGGTGCAGAAAGCCAGGAAGTTGCGCTGACCGCTGGTGAGACCACCACCGTCACGCTGCCGCTCACCGCCAACACCCCCGGCGATGGCGCAATCGACATTGCCCTCTCCGGCGCCGACGGCATCGCCATCAGCCAGTCTCTCGATCTTCCGGTGCGTCCGGCCACCCTGCCGATCACCGAGCGTCAGGTCATTGCGCTCGCACCGGGCAAGAGCCTGACCGTCGATGGCAACCTGCTCGCCGACAGCCTGCTTCAGGGCGCCTCGGTCAGCCTCAATGTCGCCCGTGCCGATGGCCTCGACATTCCCGGCCTGCTGATGGCGCTCGACCGCTATCCCTATGGCTGCGCCGAACAGACCACCAGCCGGGCGCTGCCGCTTCTCTATTTCGATGAACTGGCCAAGCTCTCCGGCCTGCCGGAAGACGAGGCGATCAACAAGCGCGTCCAGGATGGCATCCTGCGCGTGCTGGCCTATCAGTCGTCAAGCGGCTCCTTCGGCCTCTGGGCACCCGGTTCCGAAAGCCTCTGGCTCGACGCCTATGTCACCGACTTCCTGACCCGCGCCCGCGAACAGAAATACGACGTGCCGGAGGAAGCCCTGGTCCAGGCGCTGCAGAACCTGCAGAACCGCATCGCCTACGACAACGACATCCGCACGCGCGGCAACGAGATCGCCTATGCGCTCTATGTGCTCGCCCGCAGCCGCAAGGCCTCGCTCAGCGACCTGCGCTACTACGCCGATACGATGTTGGGTGATTTCCCCACCCCCCTGTCCAAGGCGCATCTGGCAGCGGCATTGTCTCTCTATGGCGACAGCGAGCGGGCCAACGGCGTCTTCCTCGATGCCGCAGGCATGAGCGAACAGGCCAGCCTGACGCCGGTCAGCTTCTCCCGCTCCGACTATGGCTCGGCGCTTCGTGATGCCGCTGGCGTTCTGGCGCTTGCCGCCGAAAGCCGGCCGGTTCCGCCTGTCGTGCCGATCCTGGCAAAGGTCGTGGCCGACGAGTGGAAGGCGAAGCAAACTCTTAGCACCCAGGAACAGACTTGGATGCTGCTCGCCGCCCGCGCACTCCAGCAGGACGACAAGGGGCTGAAGCTGGATGTCAACGGCGCGGAAAAGACCGGCGCCTATGCCGCGACCATCCCGGGCGACGCCCTGCTCCAGGCCCCGATGACGCTCACCAATACCGGGCTTGATCCGGTCAGTGCGGCAATCACGACGGTCGCCGCCCCGGTTGAACCGCCGGCAGCCGGTGGCGAAGGCTTCGAGATCACCAAGACCTACTACGGTCTCGACGGCGAGGAAGCCAACGTCACCGAAGCGATCCAGAACGAACGTTATGTTGTGGTGCTGGAGGTGACCGAGGAAGACGAGTGGCCGGCGCAACTGCTGGTGACCGATCTGCTTCCGGCCGGCTTCGAGATCGACAATCCAAGCCTTGTCGACAGCGCCGCCCTCGCCAACTTCGATTGGATCGGCCAGACCGAAACGGCGCATCTCGAATTCCGCAGCGACCGCTTCGTGGCAGCGATCAATCGCGGCGAGGGCGAAAACGGCACGATCACACTGGCCTATGTCGTCCGCGCCGTCACGCCGGGCACCTATGACCTGCCGGCAGCGAGCGTCGAAGACATGTATCGCCCGCAGCTGTCGGCGCGCACGGCAGCCGGTGCGATGACGGTCTCGACCGCACCCTGATGGGTCGGGTGAGGCGCATCGGGATCAGCATCGGGGCGGTCGCCATCGCGGCAACCGCCTCGTCTGCTGCGCTCGACTGGGCAGACAGAAATTACCCTCCCCCGCTGGAAGCGGCGCGGGAGGTCTCGACCGAAATCCTCGATCGCGACGGCCAGCTCTTGCGCGCCTTCGCGACCCGCGAAGGTCTCTGGCGGCTCGAAACGACGGTCGATGATGTCGATCCGGCCTTGCTGCGCATGCTCGTCGCCTATGAGGACCGCCGCTATGAGAACCATTCCGGCCTCGATGTCCTGGCGCTCGGTCGCGCAGCCTGGCAGCTTGCCACGAACGGTCGCATCGTCTCGGGCGCCTCGACGCTCTCGATGCAGGTCGCCCGCCTGATCGAGCCGCGACGGGAACGTTCGATCAGCGCCAAGCTCATCCAGATCGCCCGTGCCATCCAGATCGAGCGGCGCCTGTCGAAGACGGAGATCCTCAACCTCTACCTGACCCACGCCCCCTATGGCGGCAATCTCGAAGGCGTGCGCGCGGCAAGCCTTGCCTGGTTTGGCAAGGAGCCCAAACGCCTGTCGACAGCGGAGGCAGCTCTCCTCGTCGCCCTGCCCCAGCTGCCCGAGAAGCGCCGCCCGGACCGCTACCGCGACAACGCGCTCGAAGCCCGCAAACGCGTTCTGGAACGCGCCCGCGACGCTGAAGTCGTCGACGAGACGGAGGTCGAGCTGGCGCTCAACGCCTCGCTGCCGACCGTGCGGCGTCAATTGCCGGCGCTTGCGCCGCATCTGGCGGAAGCCGCACGGCGAAAGGCACCCGAGGCCAGCACCCACCAGACCACCATCCTGCGACCGGTACAGGAGATCCTGGAAAAGGTGGCGCTCGAAGCGGGTCGAAAGCTTGACCCCAAGGTCTCGCTCGCTTTGCTGATGGCCGATGCCTCCACCGGCGAGATCGTCGCCGAAGTCGGCGCTGCCGATTATTTCGATGCATCCCGCTCCGGCTGGATCGACATGACGCGGGCAGAGCGTTCGCCGGGTTCGGCACTGAAACCCTTCATCTATGGCCTTGCCTTCGAGCAGGGTCTGGTCGCCCAGGAAACCATCGTCGAGGATCGTCCGGCCGATTTCTTCGGCTACCGCCCGAAGAACTTCGACATGCAGTATCAGGGCGATGTCAGCATCCGCCAGGCGCTGCAATTGTCGCTCAACGTGCCGGCTGTTCGGCTGCTCGACAGCGTCGGCCCGTCCCGCCTGATGGTCCGCCTGCGTCGGGCAGACGTTACCTTGAAACTGCCGCCCAACGAAGTGCCGGGCCTCGCCATAGCACTCGGCGGCGCCGGTGTGACCCTCAAAGGGCTGGTGCAACTCTATGCCGGCCTCGCCAATCGCGAACAGCCTGTGAGGCTCGGCGACGGTGTCAGGGAGAAACCCGGTCTCATCGAAGACCACCCGCTGCTGGAACCTGCCGCCGCCTGGACCGTGGCCGACATCCTTGGTGCGGTGCAGCCGCCCGCTGGCAGCCCCCCGGCCGGCATCGCCTACAAGACCGGCACGAGCTACGGCTATCGCGATGCCTGGTCGGTCGGCTATGACGGTCGCTATGTCCTCGGTGTCTGGATTGGCCGACCGGATAATGCGGCCGTGCCGGGGATTGCGGGCTACAAGACGGCAGCGCCGGTGCTGTTTTCGGCCTTTGCCAAGTCTGGCCT
>JARXAK010000142.1 GCA_029865885.1 Rhizobium sp.
CCCCCCCCCCCCCCCCCCCCCCTGATTTATGTCTCGCGCTATCGGATGCACTATGTCTTCTTCCGAAAACTCTCCGATGACCGACTGGGCGTGCTGAGATTCATCGACGTGCGCCGCGATCTGCCCAGGAAGCTCCAGCGAGAGCTTATGCGGATGGCGAGAGATCAACTGGCTTAAGGTTGGCTAGCTTAATCTGGAACCTGACCGCCACCGTCTGGTGATCTAACCCAGACTACACCAGCCTCACCCCCGCGCGGGCATCAGCACGCAGTCGTAGCGCTGGCGCACGAGCTTGTCGCAGGCGATACGGGCTTCTTCCTTGGTCTCGAAACCAGTGAAGCGGGCGCGGTAGAAGGTGACTCCGTTGCGGGTGACCATTTCCGTATAGGTATCGAGATCCTGCAGCGGGCTGCCAACCTTCTGGCGGGCCTGGGAGAGGAGGTCCATGGCGGCCTGGGCGGAGGTGGCAGCGGCGATCTGGATCTGCCACTTGCGCTCGGCGGAGACCGCCGGCGTGCTTGCGGTGTGTTGCGGATCAACGGGAGCGAGACGGCTTGCCGGGGTGGCGACAAGTTCTGCGGAGACGGTGTCCGACGGCGCATAGGCGGCAGCGGCGCCCGGATCCGAGGTGCCGGTCGCACCGGCCATGCCCTGAACAGCTGAAAGCGACGACTGGCGGGAGGCCGGGACTGGAATGTCGTCGCCGAGGCGGGCCATATCCATCTGGACGCCGTTCGAGCGCGACACCAGCAATTGCTGACCGGTCGAGGCCTTGCGGATGTTGGCGTCGATCAGACGCTCCATGATCCGGTCACGGCTGGCTGCGGTGCGGCCACCCATGACGACGCCGATGACGCGGCGGCCATCATGCTCGACGGCGCTGACGAGGTTGAAGCCGGAGGCATTGGTATAGCCGGTCTTGATGCCATCCATGCCCTTGTAGCGGTACATGAGGTTGTTGTGGCCGCTGATCGTCTTGCCGCGGAACTTGAAGCTCTTCGTGGCGAAGAGTTCATATTCCTTTGGGAAGTCGCGCATCAGGGCGACACCGAGCGTCGACATGTCGCGGGCCGTGGTGAACTGCCGGTCATGCGGCAGGCCCGACGCGTTGAAGAAGGTGGTGTTCATCATGCCCAGCGAACGGGCCTTGCGGGTCATCAGGGCCGCGAAGCCCTCTTCGCTGCCGCCGAGCTTTTCACCGATTGCGGCGGAGGCGTCGTTGGCAGACTTGACGATCATCGCCAGCACCGCTTCGCGCACGGTGATGCTGTCACCGGCCTTGACGAAAAGTTTGGTCGGCGGACGGGAGGCGGCATGTTTCGAAAAGGGAACCGGGCTGTCCCAGCTGATCTTGCCGGCGCGGATGGCGTCGAAGACCATGTAGACGGACATCATCTTGGTCAGCGAGGCCGGATGGTTCAGTTCATCGGGGTTTTCGGAAGCCAGCACCTCGCCGGTGCGGGCATCGAGCAGAAGCTGGGCACTGCCGGCCTGGGCCGCTGTCGAGACGGAGAGGATCGCTACGCAAAACGATAGTGCGATCAGCAACTTGCTCATGAAAACTCCAATGCCGCCCGGATTTCAATGATGACTGTGGTGGGCTCGACTTGATCGATCCGCCGTCTGTGCGTTGAGCCCTTATGGCAAGATTGGGGCGACAATCAGCCGATCGGAATCAAATGCAACCATCTGTCCACAGAAGGTCACCCGAACATGGTCAACAGAAGGTTAATTCACCAAGCGAATGCTGGCAGTGACGGTCAAGAAACCGTCAGCGGGCGAGCGTGACTGCACCGGTGCCCTCGTCCGCCAGTCGGTCAGCGGGGTTGACGAGCTGGCAGCGCTGGAGAGACAGGCAGCCGCAGCCGATGCAGCCGTCGAGATCATGGCGAAGACGCTGGAGGATGCGGATACGTGCGTCGAGTTTTTCGGCCCACGTGGTCGCAATCTGGCGCCAGTCCTCCGGCGTGGGCGTGCGTTTCTGCGGAAGAGCGGACAGCGCCTCGGCGACCTCCGAAAGCGGCAGGCCGACTTCCTGGGCGGCGCGGATGAGGGCGAGGCGGCGCAGGACATCACGGCCATAACGACGCTGATTTCCACCTGTCCTGTCGGCGACGATCAGGCCCTTGCGCTCGTAGAAATGGATCGCCGACACCGCCAGTCCGCTGCGATGGGCGACGTCTCCGACGGTCAGATAGTTTTTTTGTTCGGGCATGGCTTTACCTCAACCTTTGTTGAGGTTGTAGCATCGGGCCAAATCACATCCAATGCCATTTCGCAAAGAGAGTTCTTTCATGCCAGACAGTGCGACCGACAGCCTCGCCGGCCCTCTCCTTTCCGTGCCCGCCGAAAACGCTTCCGAGATCGCGGCCCCATCGAGCGAGGCCGGAGGCTGGCTCGATCTTCTTTCGCGTGAACACCTCGCCACCACGCTGATGCTGAGCATGGGGGTGGCCCTCTTCGCCTTTAACGGCTTCTTCGTCTCGACCGTGCTGCCGAGCGCCATCGCCGAGATCGGCGGCGGCCATCTCATCGCCTGGTCGGTGTCGCTTTACCTGATCGGCTCGATCGTCGCAGGCGTGACGGCCGCCCAACTGAAGCAACGCTTCGGCGCCCGCCGCGTGCTGGTGGTGGCAACGCTGGTCTTCCTCGCGGGAACGCTGACATCCGCGTTTGCTTCGACGATGGAGCAGGTTCTTCTGGGGCGGATTGGACAGGGGCTGGGCGAAGGCGTGGTCGCCGCAATCTGCTATGCGCTCATTCCAGCACTCTATCCGTCCCGGCTGGTGCCCAAGGTCTTTGGCGTGGAAGCGCTGGTCTGGACCTGCGCCTCCTTTGGCGGCCCGTTTGCCGCCGGCTGGCTGGCGGAGAGTTTCTCCTGGCGCATGGCCTTCCTGATCAACCTGCCTTTCGGGCTCATCTTTCTTCTGCTGGCGCTGTTGACCGCAAAGTCGCGGGAGAAGGCTGGCGCTGCGTTTGGCGGCGTTCCGCTTTCCCCGCTCGTGCTGTTGTCGGTCGGGCTGCTGATGATCCTCTCCTCCGGCGTCATGGCAGAGCCGTTGATCTCGGCCGTCCTGGTGGTCTTCGGCATGGCGCTGCTTGTCGCAAGCGTTCGCCGCGATCGGGCTTTGCCAACCAGCCTGATGCCACATGACGCCTTCGGCCTGTCATCAACGGTCGGAGCGGGCCTCTGGCTGGTGCTCCTGATGCCCGTCGCCCAGGCGACCAGCAGCGTCTATTTCGTCTTCGGGCTTCAACATGGATTTGGCTTCGGTCCGCTGGCGGCCGGAGGGCTCGGCGCAATCATGGCGATGAGCTGGAGCCTGGTTGCCGTTCTCGTTGCGCATGTCGGCACCGGCAGAGCGAGACGGCGGGCAATCGAAGCGGGGCCGCTGCTGCAATCCTGCGGCATGATCCTGGTGGCTGTCGGCTTTCATCAGGGATCGCTCCCCCTCATCATCACCGGGCAAATCGTGGTGGGTGCAGCCTTCGGCGCGAGCTGGGCCTTTTTGAGCCAGATGCTGATGGAGGCGAGCACGAGTGCCGAGCGCGACAAGACGTCGGGGCTGATCCCGACGCTGCAATCGGCCGGTTTTGCGATCGGGGCCGCGTTTGCGGGGCTTGCCGGCAACAGCCTTGGATTGGGCGGGCTGTCGGGCGATGACCCCGCATATCAGGCCTTCTCGCTGACCTTCCTGATCCCGATCGGGTGGACGATCCCCGCCATGCTGCTTGCCCGGCGGGCGACCCGGCTTGCTGCGGAAAGGCTGCCGCATTCGCCATAAAATTGAGAAGAGCCGTTGAGCCTAGTTTAAGGAGTTGAAGGGTAGCCTGCCCGGCATTGCGCAAAATGGAATTTCAGGCGGAGCTATGGCAAGACGGTTCAGAAAGACGGTGAAGCGAGCGGCGATCACGGCGGGACTGGAAATGTCCTTCCTGCTGTCTCGGCTTGGGCTGACCGCGAGCCTGAGGGGCCGAGGCGTGATCTTCACCCTGCATCACGTTCGCCCCGCCGATCCTCGGCCGTTCCAGCCGAACCGCCACCTCGACATCACACCCGACTTTCTGGATGCCGCGATCCGGGCGCTTGCCGGGCGCGGCTACCGCTTCATCCGGCTGGACGACGTGCCGGCAGCCCTTGCCGAGCCCGAGGGTGCCCAACCCTTTGCCGTCTTCACCCTGGATGACGGCTTTCGCAACAATCGCGACCATGCATTGCCGGTTTTCGAGCGGCATGGCGTGCCTTTCACGATCTTCGTCTGCAAGGGGCTTTCCGAACGCAGCCATACGATGTGGTGGGATACGGCAGCGACGCTGATCGAAAGGCGGGATCGTCTTGCGGTGTGCCTGCCTGCCGGTCGGCTCGATCTCGACTGCAGCACGACGCGGACGAAATTCGAAGCCTTTGACGCGCTCGCCACCTTGCTCCTGGCAGGCGACGAGACAAGGAGTGTCGCCCAGCTCGATGCATCAGCGAATGCGGTCGGCATCAACCCGCATGCGCTGGTATCGGAACTGATCATGGATCGTGACGAGCTGGCGGCTCTCGCGCGCCATCCGCTGGTCTCCTACGGCGCCCATACCGTGAGCCACCGGGGGCTCGCCGCACTGAACGACGACGAGCTGCTGCGCGAGTATAACGAGAGTGCAGATTATGTCGCGGCCATCACCGGCAGCCGCCCTCTGACCTTTGCCTATCCCTATGGTGATTGCCGCAGCGCAACGGCGCGCACGGCAGGTTATGCAGATTGGGCCGGTTTCAAGCTGTCGGTGACGACACGGCCGGGCACGCTTGCGCCGGCTGCGATGCAGAGCCCGCAGCTTCTGCCGCGGATCTCGCTCAACGGCTTTTACCAGAAGCGCCGTTATGTCGAGGCGCTGGCATCGGGGCTGCCGTCGAAGCTTGCCGGCGGCTGAGCCCCTCCCCGCTCAAGGATACATCCTAACCTTCGACCAGCCCTCGCCGTCGCGGCGGAATTCGATGCGATCGTGCAGGCGGAACTTGCGATCGTGCCAGAACTCGATCGAGCTCGGGATGATGCGGAAGCCCGACCAATGGGGCGGACGGGGAACGCTTCCGAGCGCGTATTTGGCCGTGTATTCAGCGACCGCCTTTTCCAGCGCAAACCGACCTTCCAGCGGACGGGACTGTTTCGAAGCCCAGGCACCGATGCGGCTGCCGAGCGGACGGGACTGGTAATATTCGTCGGCTTCGTCGTCGGAGACCACCTCGACATCGCCCCTCAGCCGGATCTGGCGGCGCAGCGATTTCCAGTGAAAACACATGGCTGCCTTCTTCTGGCCGAGAATTTCCTGTCCCTTCTGGCTCTCGAAATTCGTGTAGAAGACAAAACCTCTGACATCGAAGCCCTTGAGAAGCACCATACGCACATTCGGCAGGCCGTCCGCATCCACGGTCGCGAGCGCCAGCGCATTGGGATCGTTGATCTCTGCGGCTTCGGCATCCTTCAGCCAGGTTGCAAACAGGGCGAAAGGCTCGCTTTCCTCGGTGAAGTCACCAGTTGTTAACCCGATATCTGACATATTGTGTAAAATGCTCCCGATATGCATATTGGCCGTCGATGACGAAGCACTGGATCGCAGGCCCCTTGGCAGACATAGCAAAATCGGTCGAGCGGACAAAGGGTTGGTGCATGCGTAGAAGCTCTATCTTGCTCATCATCGCTGCGACACTTCCGCTCAGCGGTTGCTTCGGCAGCAGCATGGACCTGTTCGGGTCCGACACCGTCGATAGCTCGATCTCGACCTCCACCGTGGTGAAGAGCGGCAACACCACCAGCCGTTCCGACGAATTGACAGTGCAGAGCGCCGTCTCATCCGCCGATCTCTCCAAGACCGAGGGCAAGCCCCTTCCCTGGGCCAATGCGACGACCGGCAGCGCCGGCGTGGTGACGGCAATCCAGGAGGAAAAGGGCGAAGGCGTGATCTGCCGCAACTTCTCGACCACGCGCCATTCCTACGAGGGCATTGCCTATTTCTCCGGCAAGACCTGCACCTCGGGTTCGGGCAACTGGCAGCTGATGAGCTTCGACCGCCAATCGTAAACGGCGGGGCGATTTCGGTCGCATTCGAAAGACTTGCTTAAGCAAACCCGAAGAAATAGGTCCGTTGCCCCTGACGCAACGTAACCTTCGATTAGCACCTCGCATGCGACGCTTCGCCGGACTATAGCGCGCGGCCCCGCATGAATTTCGAGGGTCGGCATTTCAGTATCGCGAAGGGGAGCCATGAACGGGCCCTTTCGCATGAGGTTTGTTGGTGTCCTCGATGCGTGATTTCTATTCGATCCTTGGCGTGAAGCGTGATGCCGGCGCAGACGAAATCAAGGCCGCATGGCGCACGAAGGCGAAAACCGTGCATCCGGACCAGAACCGTGATGATCCCCAGGCACACAACCGCTTCGCCGAGATCGGCCGGGCCTATGAAGTGCTGAAGGATCCGGCCAAACGTAGCCGGTATGACCAACAACGCATGAAGGTCGAAGCCTTGGAACGCGAACAGACGATCATGCAGCAGCGCCAGACGGCGCGTGAGGCAGCCGAAAAGGCCAAGCAGGCCAAGGCCAATGCCGAGCGCGTGCTGGAAGAACTGGCGCGTGCCGAGGCCGAAAAGGCCAAGGCCGATGCAGCCCAGGCGGCCAAGGTCAAGGCCGCGAAGGAACAGGCCGCCGAGGCGAAGGCCAAGGCTCAGGCCGAGGCCCAGGCGACGACGAAGGACGAGGCCTCCAAGGCCGGACCAACGGCTTCTGCCGGCGCCGAGAAGACCAATTCAGCCGGGTCAACAACGGGAACGGCAAGCGGTGCCGGCGCCTCCGTTGGCGGCACGACATCCGGCCCGGAAGAAGCCGCATCCCGAATCTTCGGCGACAGCCCGGAAGCCGCCGCAGCGGCCGAGACCCTGCGCCGCGAACAGGAGGCGGCAGAGCTTTCCGAGGGCATGCCGCTCAAGCCAGCGACCTCCCCCCTGCTCGCGCCCATCGAGCTTTTCAGTTCACTGGTGCGGCGCCTGCGCGGCACGCCTCCGCCGCTGCCGGAAAAGGCCCCCGATATCTTCGCCGAAGCCGTGGTGGCGATCGCCGACCTGCTAGAGCAGAAGTCCGTGCCGATCACCTTGAATGACGGACGCGAAGTGCGCGTACCGCTCGATGGCGTGACCGAGGGGCATGTGGTGCGCCTGAAGGGCCAGGGGCTGAAATTCCAGGGCCTGCAGCGCGGCGACGTCGCCGTGACGATCAAGGTCCTGAAGGTCGAGCGTTTCGCCGTCGACCAGTTCGACATTCGCACCGTTCTGCCGATCACCCTCGAAAATGCCGTGCTTGGCTGCGAAACCGAGGTCGAGGGGCCTGAAGGCACAATGGTTGCCGTCACGGTTCCGGCCTGGTCGAATTCCGACCACGTGATCCGCATCGACGCGCTTGGCCTTCCCAACAACGAAGGCGGGCGCGGCGCGCTCGTCGTCGAACTGCGGGTCATGCTGTGGGAAAAACCGGACGAGAAGGTTACCGATCTCATGCGGCTGATGCGCGAGGGGCTCTATATCTGAAGCCCTTGGGTCCCGGGGACGGGTCTGCGCGTTTCGACCTCGTCGCATGCGCCCCATTCTCGGCGAACCTATCGGCTTCTGCCCGGCTCGATTGTTGCGCTTCGGCGCATCAGATCTCTCCCTGCTATATAAGTGATTTCTGACAGTTGCGACGAATGTCGGGGCCGTGTCCCGCCGATCTGGCGCTGCAATCTTGAACCCCGGATCGGCCTATGCCATAGGCACTCCACCGATAGTCTTAAAGGGTCCCGATATGGTTCAAGGTTCCGGCCTTATGGCAGGCAAGCGCGGCGTCATCATGGGTGTCGCCAACAATCGCTCCATCGCGTGGGGTATCGCGAAGGCCTGTCGTGACCAGGGCGCCGAGATCGCGCTGACCTGGCAGGGGGATGCGCTGAAGAAGCGTGTCGAGCCGCTGGCTCAGGAACTCGACGCCTTCCTCGCCGGCGATTGCGACGTGACGAACCTCGAAAGCATCGACGCCGTGTTCACCGCCATCGAGGCGCATTGGGGCAAGATCGACTTCGTCGTGCATGCGATTGCCTTTTCCGACAAGGACGAGCTGACCGGCCGCTACATCGAGACCAGCCGCGACAACTTCACCCGGACGATGGACATCTCCGTCTACTCGTTCACCGCCGTTGCGGCGCGTGCCGAAAAGATCATGAATGATGGCGGCTCGCTGCTGACGCTGACCTATTACGGTGCCGAGAAGGTCATGCCGCATTACAACGTCATGGGTGTCGCCAAGGCGGCGCTCGAAGCTTCGGTGCGTTACCTTGCCGTCGACATGGGTGGCCGTGGTATCCGCGTCAACGCGATTTCGGCCGGCCCGATCAAGACGCTTGCGGCCTCCGGCATCGGCGATTTCCGCTATATCCTGAAGTGGAACGAATACCACTCGCCGCTCAAGCGCAACGTGACGACCGACGAAGTGGGCAAATCGGGCATGTACCTGCTGTCCGACCTTTCGACCGGTGTTTCAGGCGAAGTCCACCATGTCGACTGTGGTTATCACACGGTCGGCATGAAGTCGGTCGACGCGCCTGACATCGTGCTTGGCAAAGACTGATTTCGGAGACGGCGCCGTGCTCATCTACATGATCCGCCACGGCCAGACCGATTGGAATGCCGAAGGCCGGATGCAAGGCCAGAAGGACATCGGCCTCAACGACATCGGTCGTCAGCAGGCCACTGAAAACGGGCGCAAGCTCGGTGAAATCCTCGGCGACCGCGCCGGGGATTTTGATTTTGTAAGCTCCCCGCTCGGACGCACGCGCGACACGATGGAACGGGTGCGCGGCGCCATGGGTCTTCAGCCCGAACTCTACCGGATGGATGACCGGCTGAAGGAGCTCTCCTTCGGTGACTGGGAAGGCTCGACGCTGCCGGAACTGGCGAAAGTATCACCGGAACGGGTCGAAGAGCGGGCACGCCAGAAATGGGGTTTCATCCCGCCTGGAGAGGATGCGGAAAGCTACGAGATCCTGTCCTGGCGGATTGGCGCGTGGCTCAATTCCGTCGAGCGCCCGACTGTCTGTGTCAGCCATGGCGGCGTTATCCGCAGCTGCTTTCGCCTGATCGGCGAGGTCAGCGAAGACGAAGCCTGCGAAATGAACATCCCGCAGGATCGCATCCTGATGATCAACCGTGACCGCAAGCAGATCGGCTGGTTGTGACCATCGACAGGGCCGCCCGTGTGCGGGCAGCCCATGTCCTTGTCATTGCAGGACTTCCAGATCGTCGACGACGCGCTTGCCGTCCACTTCCGTGTAAAACACGATAACCTTCTGACCCGGCTCCAGGCCTTCGAAATTGAACTCGGACGGAACTGCATAGGTCTTGCCGTCATCGAGGACGAGGTTCATGGCGTCGATGTTCACGTCGCGAATGGTGGATTCGACATCAGCGCTGCCGGCGAAAACGCTGACCGGCGACAGAAAGCCTGTGGTGGCAAGAAGCAAAGAGACCACGACACGCATGCGAACCACCCTCGACCAAATCCCTGCTGAAAACGACTGCAAAATAGCCTCCTGAATGTGGCGGAATTCGCCCGCGATAATGTCAATTCAAAGGGATTGTGGACCCGAATGGCAACCGGGATCAAGCGCTTATCCCAGGTTACGCCCTGACAATCTGCACGCTCATCCCAAACGGTGGCCCATGAACCTTATGCCGGAAAGTGGAAGACGGAGAAAAAATCTGCCTCTGCCGAAATCCTAAATTAACCGCAGGTCCATAGACTTAGCGCAATGGGGATCAAGGGACACATACACTTGCGCAAGTTGACGATGGACGCGCGTGCCGACAGAAAACTGAGCAACGGCATGCTCTGGCTGATCGGCGCCGCCTTGCTGAGCATGCTGATTGTCTCTGCCGGCCTGATGATCGATCAGCAGACCGCGCAAAAGGAACGCGGACGCATCGAGCACGCGATCCTCGATCGCCTCCTGCACCTGCAATCCGAGATCCAGTCAAACCTCAATCGTGACATCGGTCTCGCGCTGGCGCTGGCCGATGACATTGGCGATGACAATATGTTGTCGCCGATGGAGTTCAACCGCACCGTCAACAGGCTGCTTGCCGACAACGTGCATATTCGCAGCATTCGCCTCGCCGCCCTCAACGACCCGAGCCGCACAGCGTTCACGCCCAAGATCACCAGGCATTCGCGGATGTTCGTCATCGACATCGCGGTGCCGCCCGCCGCCTGGCAATCAGGGGAGGCATGGGGCGCGCTGGTCGTGGAAATCGACGGCGACAACTTTTTCATCAAGCATGGACTCCTGATCGAACCCGGCCCGCAGGACGAGGAGCAACACGACCACACCAAGGTCGCCGTTGTCATGTCGTCGTCTTCAGGCGGCGACGAGGTTTTCGGGGATACAACGATCTTCGATGATCAACCCGTGGCCGTCGCCTTCGAGGATGGCCCGCTGCCTTTCAATCTCTTTGGTGTACCTGACGCTGGCTGGGATGAAGCGATGAACAGGCTGCTTCCGAGCCGTCTGCTCGTGCTTGCCGGTGTCATCGCGATGACGATCTCCGTGCTGCTCGCCATCTATCTGCTGCGCGAGCGCAACCTCAACATCGCGCGCCTCAGGCGCCGCGAACAGCGGCTGCTTGAACTGTCCCAACGGTTCCAGCTGGCGCTGGAAACATCCAATATCGGCATCTGGGAAATCGATTCGGCGACCCATGCCCTGATCTGGGATAGCCGTAGCGCCGGTCTGCACGGCCTACCGGAAAGCCTTTCCGACGACGAGGACCGGCTCGCCGACTGGTTCGCCTGCCTGCATGCCGGCGATACCGGCAAGGCCGAACAGCTCTATTTCGATTGCGTCATCGCGGCCACGGCAGACCAGTGGGACATCAGCTATCGCGTTCCCTTGTCCGACGACAGTTTCCACTACCTGCGGTCCGTTGGTGCCCGCACGCTCGACGGCAGCATCACCGGCATTGTCTGCGACGTGACGACGGACACGCTGCTCACCCAGTCGCTCAGCCGCGCGAAGGAAAACAGCGACATCAAGAATGCCGAGCTTGAACTGGCGCTTGAAGAACTGTCGAGCCGCGAACACCAGCTCGCAGAGGCCTCGCAACGGCTTGATCTTGCGCTCGGCTCCTACAATTGCGGCACCTGGGAAGGCGATCCCGTAACCAAGACCGCCATCTGGGACGAACGCATGCACCAGCTCTATGGCTTGCCCTTCAGCGACAAGCCGGTGCTGGAACATGTCTGGCTGTCTCGCCTGCATCCCGAAGAGCGCGGCGAGATCCAGCTTGCCACCAAGCGGGCAGTCACCCTCGACCAGGTCCTCAACACGACGCAGAAGGTGCTGCTGCCTAACAACGAAATCCGCTATATCCGCTCCGTCGGGCAACCGCATATCGGTCGTGACGGCAAGAAGAAGCTGATCGGCATTGCCTTCGACGTGACCGCCGACGCGCTTCTCGCCGAGCAGCTGCGGTCCGCCAAGGCGGAAGCCGACATGCGCAACATCGAGCTGGAGCTGGCCAAGAACCGCATCGAGTTCAACGCGCTGCATGATCCGCTGACGGCGCTCGCGAACCGGCGCAAGCTCGACCTCGAGCTCGACATGCTGGGGCGCAGTGGCGACCGGCAATCCTCGAAATTCGCGATCCTTCACCTCGACCTCGACCGCTTCAAGGAAATCAACGACACACTCGGCCATGCAGCGGGCGATGCCATGCTGGTGCATGCCTCGCGCATCCTGATGAAGCATGTGCCGCGCGGCGACCTCGTGGCCCGCATCGGGGGCGATGAATTCGTGGTGCTGGCCCGCCGTCAGACCTCGGTCGATGAGCTGGCGACGCTTGCCAACAAGATCATCGAAGAGATGCGCCAGCCGCTCGATTTCGAAGGCTTCGACTGTCGCTGCGGCGTGTCCATCGGGATTGCCCAGGCGCAAGGCGTCTCCCCCGACCCGCGCAAGCTTCTGATCAACGCCGACATCGCGCTTTACCAGGCCAAGGAGAAGGGCCGGAACTGCTACGAGTTCTTCAC
>JARXAK010000166.1 GCA_029865885.1 Rhizobium sp.
CCTGCAAATCACAAAAATCGACGTTTTCACGGACATGATCGGCCGCCCGTTTGGGGTCATGCTGACAGGTGGCAATGCCGCAGACAGCCCGGTCGCGCCGCCCTTGCTCGCTGGTCTGAAGGGGGCGCGCTATCTGCTTGCGGACAAGGGATGCGACGCCAACAGTCCTCGAAAACGGCTGCGCCAGTCCGCCATCGTCCCCGTGATACCTGGCCGCTCCAATCGCAAGCGCCCTATCCGATACGCCGCCGAGCGCTACAAAAGCCGCCATCTCATCGAGAATGGCTTCTGCCGCCTCAAAGACTTCCGACGCGTCGCAACGCGTTGCGACAAGCTTGCCAGCAACTT
Source organism: Rhizobium sp. (assembly GCA_029865885.1). GTDB lineage: Bacteria > Pseudomonadota > Alphaproteobacteria > Rhizobiales > Rhizobiaceae > Allorhizobium. The sequence continues at coordinate 349 of JARXAK010000166.1, forward strand.
CCTCTCTGCAGTCGCCTTGGCTACCCTCGTCGCGTTCTGGCTATGAATAAGTCTGAACCCTAAACCCGGTATCGATCTCTTTCTGGGCGGACTTATCCAGTCGTCGCCAAGTCTCGATGATCGGAATCCATTGACTTGGACCGGGCGCGCAAGATTCAAGGGATAGGACGTCAGGACAGGATCGCGACCGCGCGGCACCAGCCTGCCGATCCGCCCTTGATCTTGACCGGCAGGCAGGAGACCGTGAAGCCTGAAGGCGGCAGTTCATCGAGCCTTGTCAGCTTTTCCATGTGCAGGAATATGCCCTCGCGCGCTGCCTTGTGACCTTCCCAGATCAGGCCCGCATCCTTCGTCTCGGCAAAGCGACGGGCGGTCGCCGGAAAGGGGGCATCCCAGGACCAGGCGTCGGTTCCGGCGATGCGTATCCCCTTTGCCATCAGCCAGTGTGTCGCTTCGCGGCCGATGCCGCAGCCCTTCCCGAGAAACTCCGGCCGCCCGTAGGCGGCGCCGGCTGATGTGTTGATCAGCACGATATCAAAGGGCTGGAGTGTCTGGCCGGTCGCCTTCACGGCGGCCTCCAGATCGGCTGCGGACGCCACATTGGCATCCGGCAGATGGCGCAGATCGAGTTTCACGCCTGGGCGAATGCACCAGTCGAGTGGCACTTCGTCGATCGTCCAGGCCCGCTCGCCATTGTTCATCGTCGAGGCGAAGTGCCAGGGGGCATCGAGATGGGTGCCCGCATGTGCCGTGAGATTCAACTGTTCTACGGCCCAGCCCTCGCCGCCGGGCACATCGGCGATGTCGAGGCCGGGAAAGAAGCGCTGGACTTCGGCAGCACCCTCGGCGTGGGCGGTATAGGTGATGCGCGGCCCGAGACCGGGCGGATCGGCGGGAATGTCGTTCTCGATGGCAACCGAGAGGTCGAGGATCTTCATCACGGATCTCCTGAAAGAGCGGCGCGCGCCAGCGCGTCGAGATCGGCATCGGCCCTGAAGCCGAGCGCAAGGGCAGGGCTGGCATCAAGCGGCGGCATGGCACCGAAGATCTGTCGCAGCACTGGATCATTGCCCCAGTCTATCCGGGCCGCTTGACCGGTGATGCGGGCCGTCGCAGCCGCCACGCTTGTCAGGTCGGCATGCAGCACCGGCGGTTGGACGACGGTAGTGCCAGGATCGGCGAGGCGTGCTGCCCAAAGCAGTGTTTCGACGGCTGCCGGTCGCGACATCCACCAGCAGGTGCTGTCAGCGGCGATCGGGCAGGCATAGGGCGTTCCGGCGGCAATCTGGTGGAAGATCTGGCTCATGAAGGCCGAGCCGTGACCGCTTTCTGTCGCGGGACGGGCGACAAGGCCCGGAAAACGCAGGCTGATGGCAGACAGGGCACCGCGGCGCGTCATGTCGGACAGCAGGACTTCTGTCATCCGCTTGTGGGCGCCATAGGTGAGCTCCGGCTGGCAGGCGGTCGCGCCTGTCACCGTATCCTCTCCCAGATTGCCATAGACGGCGATCGAGGATGCAAAGACGAAGCGGGCGCCCGGTTGCCGCGCTGCGACGTCTTCTGCAAGCCCGATCGGGGCCAGCAGATTGACGCTGAGTCCGAGACCCTGCTCGCGTTCGGCAAGGCTGCCAGGAATGCTCGCCAGATGGAAGACGAGGTCGAAGCCAGGATCGAGCAAGGCCCGGCGGAACGCCGGATCGCTGAGATCCCCGGCGATTGTATCCACTCCCGCGCCGCCCAGACCCTCGACCACGCGATCGGTGAGCACGATGCGTCGTGCCTGCGGCAGGGCATCGGCGATCCGGGCGATCAGGCCGCGGCCGAGGAAACCGCCTGCTCCAGTGACCAGAATGCGCATCAGGCCTTCACCACCTGCTGGTCGATGACGCCGAAGGGCGCCGAACCGTCGGAGAGCCGGGCTTCCATGCGCACCCGGTCGCCCCAGGTCAGGAAGGGTGTGCGGGCGGCGCCTTCATCGAGAAGTTCAATGACCCTGATTTCCGCAATGCAGGAGGAGCCGGCGGCTCTGTCTGCGTTGGAAACCGTTCCGGAGCCCACGACGGTGCCGGCGGAAAGCCGGCGCGTGCGGGCGCAATGGGCAATCAGTTGAGCGAAGGAGAAATGCATCTCGCTTCCATGGGCGCGGCCAACGTCACGGCCGTTGATCTCGACATGCAGGGTAAGACCGGCGCGCCCGTTCGCCCAATGGTCACCCAGTTCGTCGGGCGTGATCGCCACTGGGGCAAAGGCGGTTGACGGCTTTGCCTGCAGGAAGCCGAAGCCGGCGCGCATTTCCCTTGGACCCATGGCGCGCAGGGACCAGTCATTGATCTGCACCAGCAGGCGGACATGCGCCTCGGCATTCTCGGCTGAGGTGCCCATCGGGACGTTTGAAAGCACAACGCCAAATTCGCCTTCCATGTCGATGCAAAGCGCGTCGTCGGGAAACTCGACATCGGCGAGCGGCCCGCGAAAATCGTCGCTTGCGCCCTGGTAGACAAGCGGGATGAGCTCGAAATCCGGATTGATCGGATTGTCGAACGCCTTGTCCATCAGGCGGCCATGGTTGAGGAAGGCCGAGGCGTCGAGCCATTGCGGCGCGCGCGGCAGCGGGGCGAGGCAACGGCGGGGGTCAAAGGCCGTGGCGAAAGGCTCGTTACCCGCATTCAGCCGATCCGACAGCTCGGCAAGCCGGGGGGCTATACTGTCCCAGTCCTCCAGAGCGGCGATCAGAGACGCGGCAATACCCGTCGCCGGAATGGCGCGGCTGAGGTCGCGCGATACGACCCAGAGCTGTCCGTCGCGGGTTCCGTCGTGATAGGTGGCAAATTTCATAGCGACCTCATTCCTGCTGGGATTGGCGTTATTTTCCGGCGAGCTTTTCGGCGATATCAGGCTCATAGGTGCCGGCAACCAGCACGAAGAGCATGCGGCACATCCGCCCGGACCGGTTGGCCCAGGCATGATTGGTTCCGCGCTGGATCACCACCGAGCCCTGCTTGAGCAGAACCTCACCGTCATCGAGCACGAGCGTCATTTCGCCCTCGATCACCACGCCGTAATCGATCGACTCCGTCCGGTGCATCAGGGGATGCGGCGAGTTCTCCTCGACAGTCGATGCGCTCTTGTCACCGATCTGCTCGAAGGCGTCGCCCATCTGCTGCGCGCCCTTTTCCAGAAATTCTTCGGTATCCGGCGGAATGTCGACGAACCGGATCCGGGTGCCGCCGGCCGGCGGCGGCAGCACCAGCGGACCCAGCGTCGGATCGGCATCGTTGCCCACGGGTACGGGCTGTGCGGGGGTAGCCCAGACTTCGTGAAACACGGTGCCGGGAATTGCGGCAATTTCCACGACCTTGGGCAAAGGACCAACTTCGGTCAGGATGGATCGGCCATCATCGGCATGGCCGGTGATGATGCGCGTAATGGGAGGAAATGCAGTCATGCCGTTGTAACCTTCAAGGAATTGCCAGCCGAGCGGGCGATGGTAAAAAACGAGATGGAAATTGCAGACACCACACAGGCCATGATGCCCAGGGCCGCAAAGCCGAGGTTTTCACCCAGAGCGCCCCCGAAGATCGGACCAAGCGCTGCACCGACCATCAGCATGGCAGGCGTTGCGGCCACCGCACGGCCGGTGGGATCAAGGCGTGCCAGCAGGCCGAAGGCGAAGGTGTGGGTGAAAATCTGCACCGCGACGAAGATTGCCGCTGCCGGTGCCCAGATCTGGAATGCCGTCGCCGACGTGACAACGATGGCAAGAACGGCCTGAACCGCCGGCCCGGCCTGTGTCACCGCGGTTGCGGAGATGCGCTTTTCCAGAATTGCGGCCAAAGGTGATGGAAACACCAGGTTCACAATCCCCAAGGCAATCAGAACCCCCAGAATATGAGTGGTTTCGAAGCCGCGCGTCCGGCCGATTACCTCCACGAAGGAAAACACCATGGCCTGATTGAAGGTCATGAAGCTGATGCCAAGGATGGTCAGCCATATGGCGCGGCTGAAGGGAGGGCGCTCTTCCGCAATGCCGCGTTCGACATTGGGAAAGAAAAGGAAGGATGAAACGGCTGCGAAGGCCATGACACCGCCGAACGTCAGGAACAGAGCCGGAATTCCGAACGCAATCATCAATTGTGGAATGGCGCCGAGAAGCACGATCGCAAAGAGACCGATCGCTATGCCTGCCATGGCGAAAAGACGATGCGGATTTGCAGCGCGCCCCATCGTTCCATGCACCATCGACAGGGCTGCACCCACGGCCAGGCCTGAGACCAGATGCAGAATGGCCAGTTCGCCAAACATGGTGCGCTCGGCAGCGATGAAGAATGCGGCAGCCGATACAGAAAAGCCGATCGCGGCCACCATGCGCTGGTTCAACCGGTTGAAACGAGGCGCCAGAATGACGCTCGCCAGAACGGCACCGAGCAGGAAGAGGGTCAAGACTGCACCCGCCATCTGCGGCGTGAAGGCAAGTCGCTCCACCAGAGCTCCAACCCAGATCGGCAGCGCGATCAGATCGAGCATGCCCGCACAATGACCGATGACGAGGGCCGCTGCTCCTGCAATCTTGAATTTTTGTCCCGACATTATTGATTCTCCTCCTCGTTGTCGGTGCATGGCGAAGCGCCTCCCAGCCCGTGCCATGCACCTGGTCTTGGTCAGATGGCCCCAGCCAGCGACCGCATGGATTGCTGCATGATCGAGGCATGTTCCTCGCGGCTTCCGCCATGGATCTCGATGTCGGCCAGACGGCCGGAGTTCTCCACCACCATGCGGCAGCGATCCCAGCGGCGCTCTTCGAAGGCGGTGAGGGCACCCTGCAGGTCGATGCCCTTGGCGAGCTCTTCCGCAAGCACCATCGCATCTTCGATGCCAATGCAGGCGCCAGCCGCCAAATGGGGCGATGTCGCATGAACCGCGTCACCGATCAGCGCGATGCGATTGCGGTGCCAGGGGCGCGGCAGGAGCATCTGCTCCAGCGGGCGGTAGACGATGTGGTGTTCGGATGACAGCTCTGATGCAATCTTGCGGATCGTCGGCGACGGGAAGCGCTCAAGCAGTCCCCGCAGCGTTTCGACAAAGGTTTCCGGGGGCACGAAATCATTGGTGGCGCGATCTTCGGTCAGGAACAGATAGACCGTGTCCTCGGTGACGCGATTGACGCCGACCTTGAGCTTGGGCCCCATCCACATGGTGATCGTATCAATGCCCTCGGGACGCGGCAGGATGGCGCGCCAGACAGACTGACCGATGAAGCGAGGCTTCGGCGCATCGGGGAAGACCTTGGTGCGGACGGTCGAATAGAGGCCATCGGCGCCGATCACCAGATCATAGCGCGACACGCTGCCATCGCTGAAGGTGACTGTTGCGCCCTCTTCGTCCTGGGAAATATCCGTGAAGGTCAGGCCGAGGCGGATATGGGTGGCAGAGTTGCGCACGGCCTGAGACAGGATCTTTGCCAGCGCCGGGCGCAGGATCGCACCTCCGCCTGGAATGTCGGGTCCGGCAACGCGCGGGGTGGGAATGCTGACCAGCACCGCATCGTTCGGGCCGCGCATTTCCAGGCCGTCGGTCGCAAAACCTTCCTGCATGAACTGGTCGATCAGGCCGAGCTGCTTGATGACGCGAAGTGTGGAGCCATGCAGGCTGATGCCCGCGCCATAGGATCTCCAGCCGGCATCAATCTCGACGAGATCGACCTCGAAACCCTGGCGTGACAGTTGCACGGCAGCCGTCATTCCCGCAAAACCGCCACCTATGACGAGGATCTTCTTGATACCAGAATTCATGCTACTCCTCCTTCGCATGGCACAACGACGAACACGTCTCCCGCTTCGCCGACAGCAATTTCAATTCGTGTCAAACTCTGTCCGAGGCAGGGCCCCAGAATGCATTCGCCCGTATCCATCTCGAACAGGGCATGGTGGGAATGGCAGGTGAGGTGGGTTCGCTCGCCATTCAGATAGGCATCGGTCTTCCAGGCCATCGGCGTGCCGGTGGAGTAATGCGGACAGGCGTCGAGCCAGGCGTGCAGCGCACCGTTTCTCCTGACGACGATGACCTTCCGCTTCGAGCCGGCCAGTGGCCCGAAGCCGCGTGCCTCACCTTCCGCCACATCGTCCCTGTGGCAGAGGCGTTGACCCTGTTGTTGAAGGGGGCTTTGCGCACAAGACCCATCGACACGCTCTCCTCCCATGCCCGTATCTCCGGCCTCTCAGCCCTTTGCGCCGGGAGGCGGGCCGCTGGGAGCCCATTTCTCGCGCATTTCGAACAGCACGATCTGCGATGTTTCCGGCCCCATCGGCGCTTCACGCGCGACCCAGGTGTCGTCGTGTTTGTCCATGTCGGCGTCATATTCGAAATGACAGCCGAGCGGGCTGTTGAAATACCAGAACCAGTTCGATCCGAACTTGTGACGGCCGGGACCCCAGAAGCTCTGATAGCCCTTCTTCACGAAGCGCGTGCCGGCCACCATCAGTTCGGTCGGGCCGCCCATGTGGAAGGCAAGGTGTTCGCAGCCCTTCATGTATTCCGGCGTGCGGATGAAGAAGAGTGTGTGGTGATCGTCGTTTGCCTTGGGACGCAGGAAGGGACCGGCGCCGGTCAGCACGTCGGTGATGACGAAACCGAGGCGATCGCAATAGAACCGGGTCGCGATCTCGATGTCGGGCACGAACAACACGACATGGCTGAGCGTGCGGGGCAGGGCCGGCATCTCTTCCCAGACGCCGATCTCGTTCGGCTTGCGCTGTGCCGGTGCGCCAGGCGCATTGATCTTCTCGGCCGGCATGTCGAGCTCACGGCGGATCGTGACCTGGAACTTCAGCTCAAAG
>JARXAK010000192.1 GCA_029865885.1 Rhizobium sp.
GCGTGAGGCGCACCTTGGCGCTGCCGCCGTGGAAGCCGGCGAGCACGGTCTTGCGCTCTGCAACAGACATATCAGCCATGGATGCGGCCTCCTTCCTTGTCAACGAACACCATGTCGGTGACCTCAACCGCGATGGTCTTGTCCTTCATCGGCACGTAAAGCGTCTCGCCCATCCGGGCACGTCCACCGGCCACCATCGCGATCGCAATCGAGCGACCGAGGTTTTCGGACCAATAGGACGAGGTCACATGCCCGAGCATGGTCATCGGCTTCGGCTGGTTCGGATTGGCGACGATCTGGGCGCCCTCTTCCAGCACTTCATTCGGATCCTTGGTGAAGATGCCGACGAGCTGCTTGCGGCCTTCCTTGACCAGATCAGGACGCTTCATGCCGCGAATACCGACAAAGTCGGTCTTCTTCTTCGACACCGCCCAGGAGAGGCCGGCATCGTCAGCCGTCAGCGTGCCGTCGGTGTCCTGGCCGACGATGATATAGCCCTTTTCGGCGCGCAGCACGTGCATGGTCTCGGTGCCATAGAGGCAGGCGCCGAGCGACTGGGCGCGCTCCCAGATCTGGCGGAAGACGTCAGCGCCGAAATCGGCGGGAACGTTGACTTCGAAGCCGAGTTCACCGGTAAACGAGACGCGGAAGAGCCGTGTCGGGACGCCGCAGAACGTGCCTTCGGCCACGCTCATATGCGGGAAGGCCTCGTTGGAGATGTCGATGCCCTCGACGAAGGGCGCGATGATGTCGCGCGCCTTCGGACCCTGGACGGCAATGACGGCCCACTGTTCGGTGGTCGAGGTGAGCCAGACCTTCAGATGCGGGAATTCCGTCTGCAGATAGTCTTCCATATGATGCATGACGCGCGGCGCACCGCCCGTCGTGGTGGTCACGTGGAAGCGATCCTCGGCCAGACGCCCGACGACACCATCGTCATAGATGAAGCCGTCTTCGCGGGTCATGATGCCGTAACGCGCCTTGCCCGGCTTCAGCGTGTCCCAGGCATTGGTATACATCAGGTTCAGGAACTCGGCAGCATCGGGACCGACGACTTCGATCTTACCGAGCGTCGAGGCGTTGAACACGCCGGCTGCATCGCGCACCGTCTTGCATTCGCGGTTGACGGCGGCATGCATGTCTTCGCCCGCCCTAGGGTAATACCAGGCGCGCTTCCAGTTGCCGACATCTTCATAGACGGCACCCTGTGAGACTTCATAGGCATGCATCGGCGTTTTGCGCACGGGATCAAACAGCGCATCACGCGAATGGTTGATCAGCGTGCCGAAAGTGACGGGCGTATAGGGCGCGCGGAAGGTGGTGAGACCGACCTGCGGGATCTCCTTGCCGAGCACTTCGGCTGCAATGGCAAGGCCATGCATGTTGGACAGCTTGCCCTGGTCGGACGCCATGCCGTTGGTCGTAAAGCGCTTGATATGTTCGATCGAATGCATGCCCTCGCGCACCGCGAGGCGGATGTCCTTGGCGCAGACATCATGCTGGAAATCGACAAAGGCCTTGACGTTGTCGTCACGGCCAGCCCCTTCGGCAGCCCCGATCATACCGCCGGTCCAGGCATGGGCATTGGCACCCGACAGCGAGACGGCTGGCGTTTCGGTCGCACCCGCAGCCTTGGCCGAGGAGAGACCGGCAGCGGTTGCCTCGTCGAGCAGCGCCTGCAGGTCGTCAGTACCGTTGCAGCCGCCGACGGAGACGCAATCTTGCACATAGACATCAGGCAGGAAGCGGTCGTTGGCCGCGTCATATTTCAGCTTGCCCCGCGACTGCGAGAACATGTGCACGGACGGCGTCCAGCCAGCGCACATCAGGAGCGCATCGACCTCGATCTTGCGGGTGGCGCCGCCGCCATTGCGGCGAACGGTGATCGAGCGGACGCGCAGACGGCCAGCCGTGTCGACAACACCATGACCGGTCAGTACTTCAATGCCGAGCGCGCGGGCCTGAGCCAGAACACCCTCGCCCGGCGTTTCGCGCGCATCGACGATGACGGGCACGGAAACGCCCGCCTTCTTCAGATCGATCGCCGCTTCATAGGCCGAGTCATGCGCCGTGTAGACGCCGACCTTGGCACCAACGGCGACGCCGAAATGGTTGAGATAGGTGCGGCCGGCGGAGGCCAGCATGATGCCCGGACGGTCGTTGTTGGCGAACACCATATGACGCTCGATCGCACCGCTGGCGATGATCACGCGCCTGGCGCGCACCTGCCACAGCCGTTCGCGCGGCTGGTTCTTGGCCGGCTTGGCGACATGATCGGTGACGCGTTCGACCAGCGCCACGTAATTGTGGTTGTGATAGCCGAAGGCCGTCGTGCGGGAGAGCACGGTGACGTTCGACATGCCCTTAAGCTTCGCGACGACACCTTGCGCCCAGTCCCAGCCGCTCTGGCCGTCGATGGTCGCGCCTGTGTCGAAGTGGAAGGCACCGCCCATCTCCGGCTGCTCGTCGACAACAATGACGCGCACGCCCGTCTGGGCGGCAGCGAGCGCTGACGCGAGACCGGCGGCACCGCCACCGATCACCAGCACGTCGCAATGGGCGTAACGGTTGGCGTAATGGTCCGGATCCGCTTCCTTCGGCGCATGACCGAGACCGGCCGCACGACGGATGAAGGGCTCATAGATCTGATGCCAGGCGGCCTTCGGCCACATGAAGGTCTTGTAGTAGAAGCCGGCGGCAAAGAAGGGCGACAACAGGTTGTTGACCTCGCCGATGTCGAGCGACAGCGACGGCCAGCGGTTCTGCGTCTCGATCTTCATCCCGTCGAAGACTTCCTGCACGGTCGCCCGCACATTCGGCTGGCGGCGGGCAGCGTCACGCGAGACGTCGAGCAGCGCATTCGGCTCTTCCGGACCTGCGGTCAGGATGCCGCGCGGACGGTGATACTTGAACGAGCGGCCGGCGAGATGCATGCCGTTGGCGATCATGGCAGACGCCACGGTATCGCCTTCGTAAGCCGTCAGCGTGCGGCCATCGATGGTGAAGCGGGCAGTCAGCGCCGGCGTCAGGCGGCCCTTGCCGGGAATACGGTTGGCAGCGCTCATGCCTTTTCTCCCTTCGATGCAGACGGGGCAACCAATGTTGCGGGATCGGGCATGGGTTCACCGGCCTTGTAGGTCAGCAGGATCTTGTCGGAGATGGTGTCGCGAGCCGCATTGAAGAAGCGGCCGCAGCCATGGATATGGCGCCAGCGCTCGAAGATCAGACCCTTCGGATTGTCGCGCAGGAAGAAATAGTCGGCGAACTCCTCGTCGGAAATCGCCGATATGTTGGCAGGACGCGCGATATGCGCTTCACCGGCGGCGCGAAACTCGAGCTCTGCACGCTCTTCTTCGCAATAGGGGCATTTGATGACCAGCATGATGTGCGATCCTTAGCAATCAGTGCGCAACGGCAGCGGCGGCTGCCTCGTCGATGAGGCGGCCGGTGCGGAACCGGTCGAGCGTCAGGCCCTGAGCCAGCCGGTGCGGCTCGCCCTTGGCGATGAGATGAGCAAACAGGTTGGCAGACCCCGGCGTCGCCTTGAAACCGCCCGTGCCCCAGCCGGCATTGACGAAGAGGTTTTGAACCGGCGTGACGCTCTGGATCGGCGAACGGTCGGCCGTGTTGTCGGTGATCCCGCCCCACTGGCGCATCATCTTCACACGACGGAACATCGGGAAGAGCTCGCAAATGGCATCCAGCGTATGGGTGATGATCTGCATGCCGCCGGTCTGGCTGTAGGAGTTGTACTGGTCGGTACCGGCACCGATGACCAGCTCGCCCTTGTCCGACTGCGAGATATAGGCATGCACGGTGTTCGACATGACGACGCAGGGGAAGATCGGCTTCAAGGGCTCGGACACGAGCGCCTGCAGCGGCGTCGAGTGAACGGGCAAGCGCACGCCCGCCATGCCCATGACAACGGAGGAATGGCCGGCAGCGGATACGCCGACCTTCTTTGCGCCGATGAAGCCGCGCGTCGTCTCGACACCGGTCACTTCACCATTCGGGCCGCGACGGAGCCCCGTCACTTCGGTGTTCTGGATGATGTGCACGCCGCGATCGGACGCCGCACGCGCATAGCCCCAGGCAACCGCATCGTGACGCGCCGTGCCGCCGCGACGCTGAAGCGCAGCCCCATTGATCGGATAGCGCGCGGTCTTGGAGATATCGAGCGGCGGGCAAAACGCCTTGGCCTGCTCCGGCGTCAGCCACTCATTGTCGATGCCATAGAGATTGTTGGCATTCACATGGCGCTTGAACGACTGCTGGTCATGCACATTGTGCGACAGCATCATCACGCCGCGCGGCGAATACATCACGTTGTAGTTGAGGTCCTGAGACAGGCCCTCCCAGAGCTTCAGCGAATGCTCGTAGATGTCCATGCTCTCTTCATAGAGATAGTTGGACCGGATGATCGTCGTGTTTCGGCCGGTATTGCCACCGCCGAGCCAGCCCTTCTCGATGACAGCGACATTGGTAATGCCGTGCTCCTTGGCGAGATAATAGGCAGCGCCCAGGCCATGGCCGCCGGCACCGATGATGATGACGTCATAGGACTGCCGCGGCTCGGGAGAGACCCACTGAGCCTCCCATCCCTTGTGAGCACGCATGGCCTCACGGACAACGGCAAAGACCGAATATTTGCGCATTCGCCTTAAACTCCTGTGGTTCAGGCTTGTGGGTAGGATGATACAGGTCGCAGATCAACCCACGACATGACGTCCGTTTTGCGACGCAATGTCATCCGTCTTTCGACACCCCGCGAGAAGCAAGGCTTTTGGCGGAAATTTGTTGATCGCAAGCCTTGCACCATATGGACTTCACCGGGCTCTTCTGGTATTTCGCACCCTAATCGCCGGACTCACGGGCCGCGCGAACCAATATGCTGTTTCCGTAGATGTGACCTCCATCGACGGAAGGACCAACTCAAAGAACCAAAGGAACGGGATAAACGTGCAGGTACTAGTCCGCGACAACAACGTTGACCAGGCGCTCCGCGCTCTCAAGAAGAAAATGCAGCGCGAAGGCATCTTCCGTGAAATGAAGATGCGCGACTTCTTCGAAAAGCCGTCCGAAAAGCGTGCACGCGAAAAGGCCGAAGCCGTTCGTCGCGTCCGCAAGCTCGCACGCAAGAAGATGCAGCGCGAAGGCCTGCTGCCGGCTGCACGCGGTCGTTGAGCTGCCCCTATTTGGGCGTTTTCCTATGAAATGAGGGCGGGGGCGAGACGAATCGCCGCCGCTCTTTTGATATGAAACACCAACTTGCGCTGTCTGAAGCCTGATGCGGCTGAGGCAGCGGCCGGATGATGCGCCTCATGACGAAAACCTCCGTGCTGACGATTGCCTCCAACAGCGACCGCAAGCATCGCCTGGCCTCGGCCCTGGCCCTGCTCGCCGCCATGACATTGGCAGGCTGCGCCACGACGACGGAAACGACCGACGTGATCCGCCTGGATCGCGCCCAGGGCTCCGACGAGAACATCGCCTCGCTCACCAGCGTGATCCAGGCCAATCCGCGCGATCCGGAGGGGTATAACGTCCGCGGGTCCGCCTATGGCCGCGCAGGTCAGTTCAAACAGGCCCTCGACGACTTCAACACCGCGCTTCAGCTCAATCCGCAGTTCTTCCAGGCCTATGCGAACCGCGCCCTGGTTTATCGCAACATGGGCAAGCCTGTTGAAGCTGCCGCCGACTACAACATGGCGCTGAAGATCAATCCGAACTACGACGTCGCCTATATCGGTCGCGGCAACATCTACCGTCAGGCAGGCCGGATCGACGAAGCCTTCGGCGATTTCAACCGCGCCATCCAGCTCGACACGACCGACGGTCGCGCCTTCCACAACCGCGGCCTGATTTATCAGCTGCGCGGCGACCACGCCAAGGCGATCGACGATTTCTCAAAGGCGATCTCGCTCTCCCCACGCGCACCGGAGCCCTATAACGGGCGCGGCGTGTCCTATGTGGCGCTGAATGACGACGACAACGCCTTTGCCGATTTCAACCTCGCCATCGAGCTGAACAACAACATCGCCGAAAGCTGGGCCAACCAGGCTCTGATCTACGAGCGTCGCGGCGACAAGGCCCGCGCGGCGAAGTCTTACAGCCACGCACTGCGCCTCGACGCCAAATACGAACCCGCCAAGCAGGGCCTCGCCCGCACGCGGGCGACGACAAGCTGAGGCGAGAGCCACAGGTCAGACATCAAAAACGGCGGGG
>JARXAK010000018.1 GCA_029865885.1 Rhizobium sp.
CTTACGCACTGCGCGGTGCCCTGGGTGACGTCACGATCACCATCGACGAGCGCGGAGCCGTTCTGCGCAAGATCCTTCCCGGTAGCGGCCTGCCGCTTTCCTTCGCGCTTCCGGCGCGGGCCTTCAAGGGCGTTGCCGCGCGTGCCATCGATCATGGCGACGGCGAGGTCACCGTCACGCTCGAACTGCATCACGAGGACCCGGATCTCTGCATCCCGCTGCTCGTGGCGCATGATCTCTGCGATATCGCTGCCGACTGGCGCGGCTGGGCGGACGCCTTCCGTATCCCGATGCTGATGGTCGAAGCAGACGGCGTTGCCCGCCCACTCGAAGAGCATCTCGGCGAGGTCCGCACCCGCGACACGCAGCCGCGTCGCCGCCATTCCTATTTCGCCGAGCGCCGCCCGCGCTTCCTGGTGCGCCGTTCGACCGGCAAGCTCGGTGTAACCATGAAGATTTCCGGCAAGGAAATCATCGCCAGAAGCTGATTTCGTCCCAGGACAGAACAGTGCCAAGGCCCGGAAGGCGACTTCCGGGCCTTAAATTTTGCGCCGCCTTTTAATGCGCATGTGCCATTTCCGGCCATTCGACCTCGACGGTCACATGCGAGAGAGCCGACAGGCCGGCAAGCTTCCGGCGATAATGCGACGGCGGCTTTGGCGCGTCGGCGCTGAGCGACACGATCGCACCGTGATGCCCCGGCCCGAGTTGCCAGACATGCAGATCGGCAATCTGTCCACCCTCGCGCTCTATGATTTCGCGGATCTCGGCCGGCAGCGTCTCGTCGCGCGGCCCATAATCCAGCAGCACAGCACCGGACCGCCGCATCAGATCCAGCGACCAACGCCCGATGACCACCATGCCGACGAGACCAATCACCGGATCGAGCCAGAGCCAGCCATAGAGGCTGCCGAAAACGAGGGCGATGATCGCGAGCACGGAGGTGAGCGCATCGGCCAGCACATGCACATAGGCGGCCCGCAGATTGCTGTCTTCACCTCCATGATGGTGACCGTGATGGGCGTCGTGGTGGTGATGATCGTGATGGTGGGCGTGGGCGTGGTCATGGGCGTGGTCCTTGTGCCCCTGGCCGCCGCCATGCAGCAGAAAGGCGCAGACGAGGTTGACCACCAGGCCGAGGATGGCGACGAGGATCGCCTCGGAGAAATCGATCGCGACCGGTGCCGTCAGGCGCCAGAAGCTTTCCCAGCCGATCAGCAGGGCGACCAGGGCGAGCACAATGGCGCTTGCGAAGGCGGCGAGATCACCGACCTTGCCGGTGCCGAAGGTGAAGCGACCGTTTGCGGCATTGCGCTTGGCATAGCGATAGGCGAGCGCGGCAATCAGGATGGCGCCGGCATGGGTTGCCATGTGCCAGCCGTCGGCAAGAAGCGCCATCGAACCATAGACGAGGCCGGCGGCGATTTCGGCCACCATCATGCTGGCCGTGATCGCAATGACGATCCAGGTGCGCCTGGCGTTTCGATCGTGGTCCACGCCGAGGAAGACATGGGAATGGTGATTGCCGAGACGGCTTGAAGGCTTCACCGGAGCCGGTTCATGGCGATGGCCGTGATGGTCGTCATGGCCATGGTGATCATCATGCGAATGATCGTGGTCTTCGTGGCTGCTCATTTGAGATAGCTCCTCACGACGTCAATGAGTTCACGGGCATTGTCTGCCCGCTCCCGGTCCGGCTCCCGGTCCGGATCCACGAGATGTTCGCGGATATGATCCTCGATCAGTTCCGCCGTCAGGCCGGCAAGCGCGCCGCGAACCGAGGCGAGTTGATTGAGAATCTGGGCGCAGGGCGCTTCGGCCAGCAGCGCAGTTTCGACGGCCTCCATCTGCCCCTTCATCCGACGGATGCGGGCGAGCAGCTTGGCCTGGTGTTTGTGCGTATGACTCATACTATAGGGGGGTACCCTATTTTTGACCCAAACACAAATCTGCGGCGCCGTTTTTCAGGCATGGTGCTCAGAAGATGGGGCGTTCAGGAGAAGGGGCGCTCAGGAGAAGGGGATGGCTGCCACGAGGCCGAGGAAGATGATCAGCCCCACCCGGTTGTTCGACTTGAACAACGCCAGGCACTGGGCTCCATCGTCGATATCGAGCACCTTGATCTGCCAGGCGAAGAGGCCGCCCGCGACAAGCAGGCCTGCGATTGCCGGGAAAGCGGCACCGGCCGCGACGAAGGCCGAGAGCAAAAGCACGAGCGTCAGGCCGTAAAGGCCTGTCAGCCAGATCTTGGTATCGCGGTCGAAGAGGCGCGCGGTGGAGCGGACGCCGACCAGCGCATCGTCTTCGCGATCCTGGTGGGCGTAGATCGTGTCATAGCCAATCGTCCAGGCGACGGCGCCGACATAAACGAGGACCGCCGCCAGCGACAGATTGCCATGCAGGCCCGCCCAGCCCATGAGGCCACCCCAGGAAAAGGCAAGCCCGAGGAAGAATTGCGGCCAGTCCGTAAACCGCTTGGCGAAGGGATAGATGGCGACGACGGCGAGCGAGAGAATGCCGAGCACGATCGAAAAGCCATTGAAGCAGAGCAACACCGCAAGCCCGACAAGCGCCTGCAGGACCATGAAGATCTTGGCGTTGCGGCGCGAGATGCGGCCCGACGGCAAGGGCCGCGAGCGGGTGCGGGCAACCAGGTTGTCGATATCGTGGTCGACAAGGTCGTTATAGGTGCAGCCGGCGCCGCGCATGGCGACCGAGCCGATAAAGAACAGGACGAGGTGGAAGACGAAGAGCGAGAGGCTCAGCCGGCCTTCGGCGGCGAGCGCATTGGCCGCCAGCGCCGAAGACCAGAAACAGGGCCACATCAGCAGCTGCCAGCCGATCGGCCGATCCCAGCGGGCCAGCTGGGCATGCGGCCAGAGCCATCGCGGCAGGACGCGATAGACGAAGTTATCGGAAGGCGCGTCGACGACGCGGTCGAGGTTCGGTTCGGCTGTGCTCATATCCCCGTTGATAGAGCATGGGCGGCTCCAAGAAAACCGCCCGGAGCCATCGACCCGGCAAAATCGGCTGCGACCCTTTCGTCAGTCGAAGCTGACGCCGAACTTGTAGCTGGCGGAGATACCGACCATCAGCTGGCTCTCAGAGCCGCGCTGGCGCACCAGGCTCGAATCGGCAACCGGTCCGGCGAGGCGCTTGTATTCGGTAAAGGCGCTCATGGTGATCTTCTCGGTGGCGTTCCAGGTGATCGCACCGCCGGCACCATAGGAGGTGACACCGCCATCCGGAGTATACTGGCTGAGGCCCGATGCTGCCGACTCGGCGGCGGTCACGCCGTAATAGGCGTCGGTATAGCCGCTGGTCGCAAAGCTCATGCGCGGGCCGGCGGACACCCGCAAGTCGGGGGCGATATCGGTGAAGGCATCAACCGCGACATCGGCGACGATACCATCATGGGCGCGAATGCCATGGCGGACCTCGGCACGGGCGCGCAGCCAGTCGGTGACATAGACATCGGCGAAGGCGCCGAGTTCACCGCCCCACTTGACTTCGGACAGGCCGCGCAGCGCGTCGTCGGTGCCGGCATCCCGGCCGGGCAAGAACTTGCCGACGACACCGGCCCGCAGCACGTCGGTGTCATAGATCGCGAAAGACGGATTGTCGTTGCGCGACGAGAAGCGCGGCGTGCCACCACGACCGACGGAAATGATCGGCGAGAAGAACAGCTTGCGGTCCTTGGAGCCCTCGAATGTGGGGGCCGAAATGCCGGAGCCGCCGAGGGTCACATACCAGTTGCCGGAGAAGAAGCCGTCGGCCAGGGCCGGTGACGTTGAAACCGCGAGAGACGCGGCCAGCAGGGCGGCAATGCGCAGCTTGTTCATGATGACCCCCAAGAAAACGCAGAACAAAAGACCCGAAGATCGTGATCTCGACTTCATTCAATATTTCAGGAATCTGTTACGGGATCTTTAACCACGTGCCAAACTGCCAGCGCCCGACACGGCAACATCATCAGCGGGACTGATTGATCCATCATCCAAGCTTCTGGATTCATGTGGAAATCGGTATTTTTGGCGGGGCTTTGTGCAACCATCTGCGGATTCCTGTCCCGATGGCCGTGTTTCGCCTTGACCTCGCCCTCCGACGCGACTTTGCTGCACAGCAACGAGAACAGGAGACCGCCATGGCCGTCGATACATCTGCCCGCACGCCCACCTTCACCTATGTCGACGGAGACTGGTTTGCCGGCAATCCGCCGCTGATCGGACCGGTCTCGCATGCGATGTGGCTGGGCTCGACGGTGTTCGACGGGGCACGCTGGTTCGACGGCATTGCGCCGGATCTCGACCTGCATTGCCAGCGCGTCAACCGCTCGGCCGAGAATATGGGCATGAAGGCCGTGGTGGCGGCCGAGGAGATCGAGCGCCTCGCCTGGGAGGGGATCGCCAAGTTCGACGGCAAGACCGCGATCTACATCAAGCCGATGTATTGGGCAGAACACGGCCAGATGGGCTCGGTGGTCGCGGCCGATCCGGAATCGACCCGGTTTGCGCTTTGCCTGTTCGAAGCGCCGATGCACACCGCCAAGCCCTCCTCGCTGACGCTCTCGCCCTTCCGCCGCCCGACGCCGGAATGTGCGATGACCGACGCCAAGACCGGCAGCCTCTATCCGAATTCCGGCCGCATGATCATCGATGCGCGCAAACGCGGCTTCGACAATGCGCTGGTGCGCGACATGAATGGCAATGTGGTCGAGACCGCTTCTTCCAATGTCTTCATGGTCAAGGACGGCGTGGTCTACACGCCCGCTGCCAACCGCACCTTCCTGGCCGGCATCACCCGCGCCCGCATCATGGGCCTGCTGCGCCAGGCCGGTTTCGAGGTGCGCGAGGCGACACTGTCGGTCGAGGATTTCATGAATGCAGACGAGATCTTCCAGACCGGCAATTACTCCAAGGTCGTGCCGGTGACGCGTCTCGATGACGCGCAATTCCAGGAAGGACCTGTGACACGCAAGGCGCTGGAGCTCTACATGGACTGGGCAAAGTCGACGGCCGGCACGGACGGCTGAGCCCCGCGACGACCTCTCCCGCATTCGGGCCGCTTGATCGCGGCCCCTCGCCTCTCTATCTCTCGCTGAGCTGAATGTTTCCATTCCCGGAAGGATATCCCTTGTCCGTCTTCAAGAACCTGCCCGCCGCACCCGCCGCCGCCAAGAAGCCCGTTTCCGATACCCGCCACGGGATCACCCGCACGGATGATTACGCCTGGCTGCGCGCCGACAACTGGCAGGCGATGTTCAAGGATACCTCGATCCTCGACCCTGATATCCGCGGATATCTCGAAGCCGAGAACGCCTATATGGACGCGGCGATGGCCGACACGAAAGCGCTTCAGGGCCAGCTGTTTGCCGAGATGAAGGGCCGTATCAAGGAAGACGATTCGTCGATCCCGATGAAGGACGGGCCGTTCGCCTATGGCTCGGCCTTCGTCACCGGTGGCGAGCAGCCGCGCTATTTCCGCATCCCGCGCGACGGCAATCCGAAGGACGAGGCGCTGCGCGAGCTGCTGCTTGACGGCGACAAGGAAGCAACGGGCAAGGACTATTTCCGCCTCTCCGGCATCGATCATACGACAGACCATACC
>JARXAK010000082.1 GCA_029865885.1 Rhizobium sp.
GATGCAGCCGATCGCGATCGTGTCGTTGCCGGCCATGATCGCCGTGATGTCGGGATGGCGTTCCAGCAGGCGGCGCGTTGCGTGATGGCCGCTTTCGGCGCTGAAATTCGCGTGCTCGACGTGGCTGTCCGGCAGTTCTATCCCATGACTGGAAAGCTCTCGCCGAAGCACGGCCAGTCGGACGTCCGTTCCGATCAGTCCCGCTCTGGAGAATGGCACGGTCCCGATTTTCCGGTGGCCTAGCCCCACCAGGTTCTCGACAGCTGCGGATATGCCTTCGCTTGTGGTGAAGTTCACGGACAGTTCGTTCGGATGCCGGACGGAGCCAACCAGCACGACGGGATACCCTCTGTCGATCAGATCGCGCAGATTGGGATCGTCACTGCGAGGATTGAGCACGATCATGCCGTCTATCCGGCGGGATTCCACCATGCTTTCATAAGGGTTTGCACTGTTCCCGGCCGTGATGCCCTCGAGAAGGACATGATAGCCGTGCTCGCGGTTGCATTGACTGATCCCGTGCATGAGTTGGGGAATGAATGCATCGATCGGCAGGATTGCCGGGTCCGAGATGATGAGCCCGATCGTTTCCGTATCGCCGCGCACCAGCATCCGAGCAGCTGAGTTCGGCTTGTAGCCGAGATCGCTGGCGGCCTGCAGGACACGACGACGCGTCTCGTCCGAAAGGCTGACCGTCTCCGACTTGTTGAGGACCATCGACACGGTCGTGCGCGACACGCCCGCCATGCGGGCAACGTCCCAACTGGTCACCTTCGCCACCATGAATTCAAGCCTCCATAACCGTTTCTCTGCCGAACATGCCCGTTGCGGATCGTTATGCACCGCTGCCGGAGATTGACAATCGGCCAAACGTCTCTTATCCATACTAACACGTGTTAGTAATTCCAATATGTGATACTAACACGCGTCAGCTGGAGGGCTGGGGATGGAGGGAGGACTGATGGCCACGGTTTCGGAATCTGGAAAACTGCGTCGAAATCGGCAAGGTCGGCGCAGGCGGCTGCCGGAATGGGCTGTCGGATATCTCTTCGTTCTGCCGGCGCTGATCGGCTTTGTTCTCTTCTATCTGCTTCCCACCATGCGGGCGATGGAGATCAGTCTCACCGACTGGAACATGCTGCGCGCGCCCCGCTTTATCGGGATCGACAACTATGTCCGCCTCTTTTCCGACCCGAAGTTCTGGGACTCGCTACGTCTGACCCTGCTCTATGTGGTCTACAACATCCCGGTGCAGACGGCGCTCGGCCTCCTGATTGCGGTGCTCGCAGATCGGCTGGCGCGTGGTGTTGCCGTCCGCGCAATCATCATCGCACCCTATCTTCTTTCCAATGTGGTGGCCGCCCTGATCTGGCTGATGATGCTTGATCCGCTGCTCGGCCTGACAAACCACTGGCTGGAGTTTATTGGCGTCGCGCGCCAAGGTTTTCTGAGCTCCCCCGATCAGGCGCTGATCTCTGTCGCGGGCATATCGATCTGGCGGCATGTGGGTCTGACCGCGCTGCTCTTCTACGCTGGCTTGCAGTCGATCCCGAAGGATCTCTATGAGGCAGCGCGTCTCGAGGGGGCTTCCGAGTTCACGATGTTCCGGCACATCACGCTGCCTCTGCTGCGGCCGGTTCTCGCCTTCATCCTCGTCACATCCGTCATCGGTTCCTTTCAGATCTTCGATGTCGTGGCCGTTGCGACCAAGGGCGGTGGGCCTGCGGAATCGACCCGCGTCGTCCTCTGGTACATCTACGAGCAGGCATTCCGGTTCAATCGGATGGGCTTTGCCTCCGCCGCTTCGATGGTGCTGTTCACCATCCTCATTCTCGTCACGCTCCTGCAGATGCGGGTCTTGCGTGGCGGGCAGTCAGATCTGGCGTGAGGAGGCGATCATGAACAGACTTTCCCCCTGGGCAATCCTCGGCTACGCGGTCCTTGCGGTGTTTTCCGTGATTTCACTGCTGCCGCTCTGGATGGCGCTGAAGACAGCGCTGACCCATCCGCAGGAAATCTTCCAGAGCTCGACGGCGCTTTTGCCGCCGGATGCGATACTTGGAAACTTCAGTCGCGTGATGGGGCTGCCGACCGATGTGGTGCTGACCTCGGTCAATGCCTCGCCGATCAACTTCCTCGTCGCCCTGCGCAACAGTGTCATCTACACGGTGCTGGTCGTGGGCGGTCAGCTGTTCTTTTCGGCCCTGGCGGGCTACGCCTTTGCCCGGATGAAGTTTCCTGGCAGCGCAGTGCTTTTCTATGCCTTTGTCGCGGCGACCATGATCCCGGCCATGGTTCTGTTCATCCCGAACTTCATTCTTGTGAAGGAACTCGGCTGGATCAACACCTTCCAGGGCATGGTTGCGCCGTCAATCCTGATGTCTCCGTTCGCCATCTTCTTCCTGCGGCAGTTTTTCATCTCGTCGCCGCGGGAACTTGAGGAAGCCGCGAAGCTCGACGGATGCTCCGCGTTCCAGATCTTCTGGAAGATCGCGCTGCCCCTGCAAAAGGGGCCGATCGCAACGCTCGCCATCCTGCTGACCATCAATGCCTGGAACGAGTTTTTCTGGCCGTTCCTGACCGGTCGCGATGAAAGCGTGCGCGTCATGGCCGTCGCGCTGTCCGACTTCCTCAGCCAGACCGGGCAGGGCACGCCTGACTGGACCGGGCTGATGGCTGCGGTCAGCCTTTCGATCATACCGGTTCTGTTCGTGCTCGCCTTCTTCGGGCGGCGCATCGTGGAATCCCTGCAGACCACAGGGATGAAGTAACCCGCAATCAATCATCGGGAAAACTAGGAGGAGTGAAGATGAGAAATGCAATCGCGACCATATTGTCGACCACCATGCTGGCCGGCGCGTTGGCCACCTCGGCTAAAGCCGCCGATGTCGAACTGAGCTACTGGATGTGGGATGGCAACCAGGCGCCGGTCTATCGCAAATGCGCCGACAAATTCGAAGCCGCCAATCCCGGGATCAAGATCTCCATCAAGCAGGATGGCTGGGACAATTACTGGCAGACGCTCACCACAGGCTTCGTTTCGGGCACTGCACCGGATGTCTTCGTCAACCATCTGAGCCGCTTCCCTGAGTTTCTCGCGAACGGTGTCATGGTCGACCTCACCGAGAAGATCGCCGCTGATAAGGTCGACATGGCGGCTTACCTGCCGGGTCTCGCCGAAGCCTGGGCGAAGGATGGCCAGCAGTTCGGCCTGCCCAAGGACTGGGATACGATTGCCTATGTCTACAACAAGAAGATGCTCGCCGACGCAGGCGTGACGGAGGATAACCTCCGCAACATGACCTGGAACCCGAAGGATGGCGGCACGTTCCAGCAGATCCTCGCCAAGCTGACCATCGACAAGAATGGCAAGCGCGGCAATGAAGAAGGCTTCGACCCGAAGAACATCGAAGTCTTTGGTCTGGCGACCAATCCGGCCGATGGTTACGGTCAGACGCAGTGGAGCCACTTCGCCGCGTCCTACGGGGTGAAGTTCATCGATCAGCCCTGGGGTACGAAGTATCTCTATGACGATCCGAAGCTGGCGGAGACGTTGACCTGGCTGCGCGATCTCTCGCTCAAGCAGGGCTTCAGCGTATCCCAGGAACAGGCGGGCAACCTGCAGGCCGTCGGTCTGTTTTCGGCCGGAAAGGCCGCTCTGGTTCCGGATGGATCCTGGATGATCAACTCCTATCGCGACAACACCCCGTTCGAATTCGGCTTTGCGCCACTTGCTGAGGGACCCGAAGGTCGCCGCTCGATGTTCAATGGTCTGGCAGATTCCATCTGGACCGGATCGAAGCATCAGGACGAGGCGTGGAAGTGGGTGCAGTATCTTGGCTCGGCCGATTGCCAGGCAATTGTCGGTGAAGCCGGCGTTGTCTTTCCGGCACGGCCCGAGGCCACCAAGCTGGCAGAAGAAGCACACAAGGCCAAGGGGCTCGACGTCTCCGCCTTCACGCTGCTCGCGACGCCCGCGACAACATTCCCCTTCCCGATCTCGGACTTCGGCGGCGAGATTTCCTCGATCTTCTCGACTGCCGTGTCAAAGGTCATGCTCGACCAGGGCGACCCTATCGAGATCCTGAAAACCGCAAACGATGAGGTGAACAACCTCTTCTAAGCGGCGGACATACCTCCCGACGACCTTGCGCCGCGCCCATGATGTGGGCGCGGGCCTAACCAAAATCGTTTCAAGACCGGCGGCCCAAGACGCCAGTTATCCCGGAGAACCCCATGCGTCCCCCCAAGATCACCTTCATCGGTGCCGGCAGCACCGTGTTCGCAAAGCACCTGATGGGCGATATCCTCTCGTTCGAGGACCTGCAGGATGTCGATATCGTGCTTTACGACATCAACGAAGAGCGGCTGAACGAGTCGCTCGCCGTCGGCAACAAGATCAAGCAGCAGCTGAATGTCCCGGCGCGGATCACCGCGACCACGGACCGGTCAAGAGCCATGGACGGCGCCGACTTCTGCATCAACATGATCCAGGTTGCCGGCTACAAGCCGGGCACCGTCGTCGATTTCGAGACCCCGAAGAAATACGGCCTGCGCCAGACGATTGCCGATACGCTCGGGATTGGCGGTATCATGCGGGCGCTGC
The DNA here is from genome assembly GCA_029865885.1 of Rhizobium sp. GTDB lineage: Bacteria > Pseudomonadota > Alphaproteobacteria > Rhizobiales > Rhizobiaceae > Allorhizobium. The sequence goes on from JARXAK010000082.1 coordinate 4,607, forward strand.
GCACGGTTCCCGTGCTTGCCGAAATGTCGAAAGACATGGAGCGCCTCTGCCCCGACACGCTGCATATCAACTATGCCAACCCGATGGCGATGAACTGCTGGGGCCTCAGCCGCCTGTCGAAGATCAGGACCGTCGGCCTCTGCCACTCCGTTCCCTATACGGCCAAGGAACTCGCCGAGGATATCGGCGTGCCCTACGAGGAAATCGATTACCTCGTCGCCGGCATCAACCACATGGCGTTCTACCTCAAGTTCGAGCGCAACGGTGAGGATCTCTATCCGCTGATCCGCAAGGTCATGGAAGAGGGCCGCGTGCCTGACGGCAACCGGGTTCGCTACGACATGTTCAAGCGCCTCGGCTATTTCGTTACCGAAAGTTCGGAACACTTCGCAGAATATGTGCCTTGGTACATCAAGACGGGTCGTGAGGACCTGATCGAACGCTTCAACATTCCGCTCGACGAATACCCGCGCCGCTGTGAAAAGCAGATCGCGGACTGGAAGACCATGTCGACAGACCTGCAGGATCCGACCAAGACGATCCCGATCGAGCGGAGCGTGGAATACGGATCGCATATCATCCGCGCGATGGTGACCGGCAAACCTGCGGTCGTCTATGGGAACGTGCCGAACGACCAGATCATCTCGAACCTGCCGGAGGGCTGCTGTGTCGAAGTGCCCTGCGTCGTCGACCGCAATGGCATCCAGCCGACACGGATCGGCGCGATCCCGCCGCATCTGGCCGCACTCATGCAGACGAACATCAATGTCCAGGCCTTGACCGTCGAGGCGATCGTCACCGGCAAGCGCGAGCATATCTATCATGCCGCGATGCTCGACCCTCACACCTCTACCGAGCTCGATCTCGACCAGATCTGGGCGCTGACCGACGATCTCTTGAAGGCTCACGGGGAATGGATCCCCGAAAACCTGCGCTGACAGCAAACTGACCGGGCGCAATCTGCGCCCGGCCGATCACGAGACGAGGGAGGAGAAGAGCATGGCTGGTCTGGAACTGAAGCAGGTCCGGAAATCCTATGGCGCGGTCGATGTCGTGCATGGCGTTGATCTGACGATCGGAAATGGTGAGTTCGTCGTGTTCGTCGGTCCCTCGGGATGCGGCAAGTCGACACTCTTGAGAATGATTGCCGGTCTCGAAGACATATCCTCCGGTGCCCTCTCCATCGGGGATCAGGATATGACAAGGGTCGCCCCTGCCGATCGCGGCGTGGCCATGGTCTTCCAGTCATATGCCCTTTATCCGCACATGTCGGTTGAGGAGAACATGGGCTTCGGCCTGAAGATCAACGGGTTCTCCAAGGAAGAGGTGCGAGACAGGGTGCTGGCTGCTGCGCGCACGCTGCAACTGGAGCCGCTTCTGCAACGCAGGCCACGGCAGCTCTCCGGTGGTCAGCGCCAGCGTGTGGCGATCGGGCGGGCGATCGTGCGCGAGCCGGATGTCTTCCTGTTCGATGAGCCTTTGTCCAACCTCGACGCGGAACTTAGGGTTCAGATGCGGCTTGAAATCGCGAGGCTGCATCAGTCGCTGGGGACCACCATGATCTATGTGACGCATGACCAGGTCGAGGCGATGACCCTGGCGGACAGGATTGTCGTGCTCAGGGCTGGCCGTATTGAACAGGTTGGCGCGCCGATGGAGCTTTATGAGGATCCCGACAATCTCTTCGTTGCGGGTTTCATCGGTTCACCGAAGATGAATTTTCTGCCCGCGACACTGGTCTCCAGCAGCGCGTCAGACATCGTGGTTCGTCTGGATGATTTCCCGAGTGTGATTGTTCCGCTGTCCCTGAAGGGGGCCGTACCAGGTCTTGCGGACAAGCTGACGCTCGGCGTGCGGCCGGAGCACTTTCAGCTGAATCCGGCAGCGGGGCTGAGTGTCCGCCTCGACGTTCTGGAGAATTTGGGAGCCTCGTCCTTTGCCTATGTACAACATGGCCGGGAAGAGCCTTTGACCATCGAAATCAGAGGCGCCAAGAACTTGAAGGCGGGAGATAGCCTGACAGTTGGCATTGATCCGAGCAGGGCTCTTTTGTTCAACGCGTCCAACGGTTTGCGTATCCGCTAGGCTGATCGCGGACGGAAGATAATGGCGATTTCCGCTTGTCGCCACCGGTAAACTGGCTTCCGTGACCTTGCCGAAATGCGGATCGAAGAGATCGCCACCCGAAGCTCTGGTGGGGCTACCCGGATATCAGGCAATCTTTCGGATGCCGTCATCTGCTTGATGCTTGCCATCTCTTCTTGCATTCAACGCCGTGGGAATTGTAAGACTGTCTCGTTCTCAGGGCGGGGTGCAATTCCCCACCGGCGGTATCCGGCTTTGCCGGGAGCCCGCGAGCGCTTCTGTTTCGGCAGAAGGCAGCAGATCCGGTGCGATGCCGGAGCCGACGGTATAGTCCGGATGGAAGAGGACAAGGCTTGCTGACCCGTCCGTGAGGATGGGCGCGTGCGTTTGTTCGCCCAAGGGAAAATTGCGACCGCAAGGTCGTGTTTTGCCGCGAAAGCGGGATACCCTTGAAAGGCATGGAAATGACAGTCTCGAAAATTGAAGATGCGGTCGCGGCGCTCGCAAAGGGCGGCATGATCGTCGTCGTGGACGACGAGGACCGCGAGAACGAAGGCGATATCATCATCGCTTCGGAAAAGATTACGCCTGAAGCGGTCGCCTTCATGATGAAGCATGCCCGCGGCCTGATCTGCGTCGCCATGGAAGGCGAACGGCTGGATGCGCTGGACATACCGCTGATGGTGCCGCGCAATACGGAATATCTGAAGACCGCTTTCACGGTCTCGGTCGATTTCATCCATGGCACGACGACCGGGATTTCGGCGGCCGACCGGGCCGCGACCGTTCGCGCGCTGCTGGACGATAGCGCGAAGCCCGATGACTTCGCCCGTCCGGGCCATATCTTCCCGCTTCGTGCGCATCCCGAGGGTGTGCTGGGCCGTCCCGGCCACACCGAAGCGGCAGTTGACCTTGCGAAGCTCGCGGGCCTCAAGGCCTCAGGCGTCATCTGCGAGGTGGCGAATGACGATGGAACCATGTCGCGCCTGCCGGAACTGCGCGAGTTCTGCCTGAAGCATCAACTGCCGCTGATCACGATCGCTGATCTGGCGCTCCACATCGCGGGTCAGAAGAGTGGCGAGGCGGTTGCCGCTTGAAGCCTTGCTGTGGCCGAAAGATCAGCTCTTTCGGCCACTCTCAAACGGTTGTTGAAGCCGGTGACTTCACCCGTGCGATCGCTTCATGCCAACGCATCAGCAGCTTGGCTCTTGCATCCGCCTGCATGGCCCCTGGATCGAACCTGCGCGCATGGGAAGGCTCGGAAATGCCGATCCCCAGAGAGCGGAACGCCATCGCCGCAGCCCCCAGGGCGCCGACTTCCGGCTGATCGCCGCGCAGCACCGTCCGGTCCAGCACATCAGCCTGCAACTGCATAAGGAAGTCATTGGTCGAAGCGCCGCCGTCTGCCATCAGTCCGGACAGAGCGAGCCCGACATCCTGCTGCATGGCCTCGAAGACATCGGCGATCTGAAGGGCGACGGCCTCCATTGTTGCGCGGGCGACATGGGCTGGAGTCGTTGCGTGGGTCATCCCGGAAATCGTGCCCGTGGCATTATCGGTCCAATGTGGTGCCCCCAGACCGGCAAGTGCCGGGACGAAGACCACGCTGCCACTATCGGGAACTGTCTGCGCCAGATCGGACAATGCCGCTGGGCCTGAAAGCCCCAGCAGGGTCGCGGCAAAAGCGATCGCCTGGGCCGAGACGGTGATGTTGCCCTCGAGGGCATAGGCGACGCCACGGTCATCCGACCAGGCGATCGTGCTCGAAAGGCCGTGTCCGGACAGGACGCGCCTCTCGGTCAGGGTCATCAGGGACGAGCCGGTCCCGTAGGTTGCCTTGACCAGGCCCGGTGCGCGAACGCCGTGGCCGTAGAGAGCAGCATGGCTGTCACCCATCATGGCCAGGATCGGCGTTCCTGCGGGCAACGCCGTTGTTCCTTCTGCGGTTTCGCCGAAGCGGCTGTTGGAGGGCAGCGGCTGCGGCAGCGCCGAAAGCGGCACGTCGAACAGGCTACAGAGTTCGGGGCTCCAGTCCAGTGTCGCAGTGTCGAAGAGCATGGTGCGCGAGGCGTTGGAATGGTCGGTTGCAAAGCCTCTCCCGGCCGTCATCTTGAACAGGAGCCAGCTGTCCACCGTGCCGGCCCGCAGTCGTCCCTGCTCGGCGAGATTGCGCGCCGAAGCGACATTTTCCATGACCCAGCCGAGCTTCGAGGCCGGGAACAGGGCATTGATCGATAGCCCGGTCACGTCGACGACGGCTGCATCGTGTCCAGCATCGATCAGGGTCTGGCAGGCTGCTGCCGTCCGGCGGCACTGCCACAGAATGGCGGGTGCGATGGGTTCGCCCGTTTCGGCGTCCCAGACCACGAGGGTCTCCCGTTGGTTGCTGATGGCGATCCCGGCGATGGGGCCGTGGTTGCCCGCAACGATATCGGCGATGACGGACTGCACGCTTTTCCAGATGGCGTCGGCCGATTGCTCGGCCCAGCCCGGGCGCGGATAGTGCGATGCAAGGGGTGCCGAGGCCTTGGCAGCGACCTTGCCGGAGGCATCAACGAGCACGGCCTTGGTGTTGGTCGTGCCCTGATCGATGGCAAGGATAAGCGGCATGTCCTGCGCCATCGAACTCACCGCTTGCGCGCGATCGCCCGGCCGGCCGCCGCGGCGATCCCATCGGGGGTGATGCCGTAATGATCGAAGAGGAAATCAACGGAGCCGGTGACGACGAAACCGGGAAAGCCGACCCGCTCCACCGGGACCGGCTGGTGTCCTGCCGTATACTCGGCAACGGCGCCGCCCAGTCCGCCACGGATATTGGCTTCTTCCACCGTCACGATCGCACCGGTTTCGCTGGCGGCAGCGGCAAGTGCCTCCTCGTCGAGCGGATTGAGGGTCGCCATGTTGAGCACACGTGCCGAGACGCCTTCACTCCGCAGCTTATTCGCAGCCTGCACCGCGAGATGCACGGTGGTGCCACAGCCGATCAGTGTCACGTCGCTGCCGTCCTGCACGCGTTCTGCCTTTCCAGGACGGAAGACGCGATCCTTGACGTCAAGGTCTGGCACCGGCATGCGGCTGAGGCGGATGTAGACGGGCCCCTCATGGGCGGCTGCCCACTTGACCGCTTCCGCCGTTTCCCAGGCATCAGAAGGCACGATCACGGTGATGGCGTCCAGCGGACGCAGCCAGGCAAAGTCCTCGATCGAGTGGTGCGTCGGCCCGAGTTCGCCATAGGCCACGCCGGACGACTGGCCGACGAGTTTCACATTGAAGCGGGCATAGGCGATGTCGGCCTTGATCTGCTCCAGGGCGCGGGCCGTGAGGAAGCACGAGGCGGCCGAAACGAAGGGCACCTTGCCGCCATTGGCAAGACCTGCACCAACGCCGACCATGTTCTGCTCGGCGATGCCGACGTTGACGAGCCGCTCGGGGAAGGCCTTCTGGAAACCGCCGAGTTTCGACGAGCCGACGGAATCATTGACGACGGCGACGATCCGCTGATCGTGGGCCGCGAGTTCCTCGAGCGTGCGGGCCCAGGCGTCACGACAATCGTGAAAGCCGTCCTGTTTCGTTGCGGGAGCAGCCATCAGACCAGTTCCTCCAAAGCAATTCTGTACTGTTCGGCATTGGGCACGCCGTGGTGCCACGAGGCCTTGTTCTCCATGAAGGAGACGCCCTTGCCCTTCACCGTGTTGGCGATGACGCAAAGCGGGCGACCCATGCCACGGCGCGGTGGAGCCAAAAGGTCGACGAGCGCTCCAATATCATGGCCATCGACCATGACGGCATCCCAGCCGAAGGCGCGGAACTTCTCGTCGAGCGGATCGAGACCGTTGGTCTCCTCGGTGCCCATGCCCTGCTGAAGGCGGTTTCGGTCGACGATCAGGGTCAGGTTCTCAAGCTTGCGGTGGCCGGCGGTCATCGCGGCTTCCCAGTTGGATCCCTCCTGCAATTCGCCGTCGCCCGTCAGCACGAAGGTGCGATGGGCCTGGCCCGAGATCTGGGCAGCGATCGCGATGCCCAGCGCGACCGGCATGCCGTGGCCAAGCGGCCCCGTGTTTGTCTCCACGCCGGGCAGATAGTTCCGGTTGGGGTGGCCATTCAGCTTCGAATTCGGCTGCATGTAGGTGTCCAGCCAATCCTCGGGGTAATAGCCTGCGGCACAGAGTGCGGTGTAGAGCGCGCCGGTCGCATGGCCCTTCGACATGATGAAGCGGTCGCGGGTCTCGAGCGCCGGTTTCGTTGCATCATATCGCATCACGCCGAAATAGAGTGTCGCGATGATATCGATGGCAGAGAAATCCCCGCCCGGATGCCCGAGCTGGGCGTCATGGACCATCTTGAAGGCGCGACGGCGCATCCACAGCGCCTTCTCGCGGATGGTCTTGATGGTATCGTTGTTAAGCATTCAAAAAGCCTTTCCGTCTGGGGCAAGCCCCACCGCAATCTGCGCTCACATGGCGCCGAAGAGAGCCTTCTGGGCGATCCGCAAGGCAGAGATGGCGTCGTGCCGGCTCTGCGCTTCCTTGAGGGCGTCGAGATCGAGGGCTTCAAGACCCTTGTCTGCGGCTTTCAGGAAGTCGATGGCGTGGTTGGCAGTCGCGACACTGTCCTCGCGGAAGGGGAACTGGTCGAGCTGCCAGACACCTTCCCACTTATTCTTCCTGAGCACGTAGAAGAATTCGAACAGTTCGATCGGATGCAGGCTGCCGGCGACGAGATCGTCATCCCAGCTGCGATAGTTGTCGTTCACGTCCATGCCGAAGAGCCGGCCATAGTCGATGGCGAGCTGCGCGCTATCGGCGGCGGATTCCCCGCCCATGATCGCATGACCGAAATCCAGGAGAATGCCGATGTTCGGCAGACCGATCTTCTCGATGCCGAGAAGCGTGCGGGCGACCGAGCCGAAACTCATGCGGACCCGTGGTTCGCGCGGCTTGTATTCGATGACGAATTTGAGGTCTGGGTTTTCGCTCGCCAGCTGGCCGACGCCATCCAGCGAATGCTTCCACAAGGTGCCGTAGTCGACCTGGAAGGGATAATCCCAGCCGTCCTGACCCGGCCACAGCTTCACATAGTCAGCGCCGAAGTAGCGGACCTGATCGCAGGCTTCCGTCACCAGTTCCTGCGTGCGCCTGCGAATACCGGCATCCGGATTGGTGAAGGAGCCCTTGGAGAATTCCCGGGTGTAGATCTCCGGGGTGATGCCGATGACACCGAGATTGTTGCGGTCGAGAGCGGCCTTGATCTCGGCGTTGGTGAAGTCCCCGCCGAAGAAGGGATAGTTGATGTCGACGACCGAGAGGTCGCGCACCTGGCCGGCAAGATCAATCGCGTCGATGACGCTGCGCGGCGTCCCGTAGCCGTCGGTCGCGTAGCGATCCACATAGGTTGCGAAATGCCAGATTCCGGCGCCGAAGCGTTGGGTCGTCATGCGATGCGTCCTCCCGTTTGGGAAATCCGCCCACCTGCTCGCAGGTCTGCTTGTCCCGTAGCGCGGTGGCTTCGCGGGGTCTGCGATTTATGTGAACGTCTTTCGTTTGCTTTTGTTTGATTTCGATATCTTCCATAATTTGAAGTTCTCGACAAGAGCCTTTCAATTCCGGAGCTGAAATTTGCTGCATTGCAGCGTTTTTGAGGCCTTATTCGTTTTGATGCTCAATCGGATCTGTCGAAAATCACGGAAATAAGGAGTCAAACAAAAACAGATTGACAGAATTCGAAATCATTCGATAGAAAATGCAGCAGGTCACAAGGAGGTGGCTTGGAGAAAGGGAGGTTCTCATGAAAATTTCACGCCGTTTGCTCGTATCCGTTTGCGCATTGACCCTGTCCGGCTTTGTGCCGGGCTTTGCCATGGCGGCCGATACCATTGCGATCATCACGCCGAGCCACGACAATCCGTTCTTCAAGGCGGAAGCCGACGGTGCCGCGGCCAAGGCCAAGGAGCTGGGCTATGAGACGATGATCATGGTCCATGACGACGACGCCAACAAACAGAACGAATTGTTCGATTCCGCCATCGCAGCGGGCGTCAAGGCCATCATCCTCGACAATGCCGGTGCCGACGCTTCCGTCGCAGCCGTTCAGAAGGCCAAGGACAAGGGCATTCCGTCCTTCCTGATCGACCGCGAAATCACGGCGACGGGTGTGGCTGTGTCGCAGATCGTGTCGAACAACTACCAGGGTGCACAGCTCGGGGCGGAAGAGTTCGTCAAGCTGATGGGCGAGGCCGGCAATTATGCCGAGCTCGTCGGCAAGGAGTCCGACACGAATGCCGGCATCCGTTCGCAGGGTTACCACGACGTGATCGACCAGTATTCGAACATGAAGATGGTCGTCCGCCAGACGGCAAACTGGTCGCAGACCGAAGCCTATACGGTGATGGAATCGATCCTGCAGGCGCATCCTGATATCAAGGGTGTCATCTCGGGCAACGACACCATGGCCATGGGCGCCTATGCGGCACTTGAGGCTGCGGGCCGCAAGGATGTCATCGTGGTCGGCTTCGACGGCTCCAACGATGTCCGTGATTCCATCCTGAAGGATGGCATCAAGGCGACCGTTCTGCAGCCTGCCTATCAGCAGGCCCAGTTGGCGGTCGAGCAGGCCGACAAGTTCATCAAGACTGGCTCGACCGGTGTCGAAGAAAAGCAGCTGATGGACTGCATTCTGGTCAACAAGGACAATGCCTCCAAGCTCGAGACCTTTGCTCTCACGCAGTGATTTCGTGCCTGAAGGCCACCCGGTGCGCTTGCGCTCCGGGTGGCTGTCTCTGTTCCAGAAATTGGTCGTTTGATGATGAAACCCATCCTGTTCACAACGGGCCTCATGGTCGCGTTGAGCCTTTCGGGCTGCAAGCTCGTGAAAACCGAGAGCGCCGACGACGCGGCCGCCGATCCGATTGCCACGTTGGTGTCTGAAACCTTCGACGCGAAACTCGTGCCCGCGTTGTCTGAGAAAGCGGTCGATCTTTCCGTGTTGCGCGAGGCCGTCACGGCCGGGCTGGATGGGGCAGGCGGCCAATACGGCCTGCGAGTTGGCGGTGCCGGTGGTGGCTGGAACTTCGCCGTCAAAGGCAAGGGCAAGGTCGTTGCCGAAAACCGCGCCTCGAAGGCTGCGGTTGCCGAAATCGATGTCGATGGCGACGGGACGGCTGATGCGATCCTGCAGCTCGGCCCTGTCGTCAAGGGTTCGGCACTGCGCGACGCGACGCCGCTCTACGACTTCTCCGCGTTTCGCGACCAGATCGAATATGCGCGCCTTGGCCGGGCGCTGAACGATCGTGCCGTGTCGACCATACCCGCCGACAGCGCGTTGAATGGCAAGACGGTCGAGTTTCTCGGTGCGACCGTTCTGCGCTCTGCCGGCGAGAAACCGCTGGTGACGCCTGTCAGTGTCGAGGTCGTGCCATGAGCGAGGTGCATCCGATCGGGCTCACGATCCGCTCCGGCTCGAAGATCTATCCGGGGACGCAGGCCCTCAAGACTGTCGATTTCGACCTGCGCATGGGTGCGGTCAACGTTCTGGTCGGCGAAAATGGGGCCGGCAAGTCGACGCTGATGAAGGTCATCGCCGGGGTCGAGCAATTGAATGGCGGAACCATCACGCTCGACGGCAAGACGGTCGTCTTCGCCGACCGCACGGACGCGGCGCGCCATGGCGTGGGCATCGTCTTCCAGGAGCTCAATCTCTTCCCGAACCTGACCGTGGCGGAAAACATCTTTGTCGGTCATGAGAAGACGGTCGGCGGTATCCATATCGCCCGGACCGCCCAGCGGGCCGTCGCTGCTTCGCTGATGAAGCGTCTGGAACAGGATATCGATCCCGACATGCCGCTCGGGAATTTGAGGATTGGCCAGCAGCAGATCATCGAGATCGCCAAGGCGCTCGCTGAAGATGCGCGGATCCTGATCCTCGATGAGCCGACATCCGCGCTTTCCGCTGCAGAGGTCGAGGTGCTTTTCCGTGTCATCGGTGACCTGAAACGCCAGGGTGTCGGCATCGTCTACATCTCCCACCGGCTCGAGGAACTGATCCGGATCGGGGACTACATCACCGTGCTTCGGGATGGTGTGATCACCGGTGCGCGGTCGATGGAGGGGGTCGATATCCCGTGGATCGTATCCAACATGATCGGCAGCGCATCCAAGGAGTTTCCGAAGACCGAGCATAACTCGCTCGGGGCCGAGATATTCCGCGTCGAAGACATCTCCTTGCCCAGTCCTGCCGGCGGCTATGTGGTCGATCACATTTCGCTTTCGGTGCGGTCAGGGGAAATCGTCGGTCTCTATGGGCTGATGGGCGCCGGGCGGTCGGAGCTTCTGGAATGCATCATGGCGCAGCACCCCGCCTCCACGGGCAGGCTTTATATCGGTGGAGAGCGCGTCAAGGAGCGCAGCGTGTCCGGGCGGATCCGGCGTGGTCTTGCGCTGATCCCGGAAGACCGGAAGCGCGATGGTCTGGTCCAGATCATGAGCATTCGCGAAAACCTGACGCTCTCGTCTCTGGGTGATTTCACGCGGGTGTTTCATCTGAGCCTGAAGGCCGAAGCCGCCAAGGCTGCGGAGTTCGTCAAGCGCATGGCGATCAAGATTGCAAGCCTCGAACATCCGGTCTCCAGCCTGTCGGGCGGCAACCAGCAGAAGGTCGTGATCGGCAAGGCGCTGATGACCAAACCGCGCATCCTGTTGATGGACGAACCGTCTCGCGGCATCGACATTGGCGCCAAGGCCGAAATCTTCCGCACCATGCGCAGGCTGGCGACCGATGGTCTCGGCA
>JARXAK010000001.1 GCA_029865885.1 Rhizobium sp.
ACTGCGGGAATTGAGGGGTTTTTGGCGGCTTGCGCGGGCCTATCTCCCCCCTTGCGGGGGAGAAAGCGAAATCGAGGAATTGGCCCGATCAGGGCCAAACCTCAGATTTCGCAAGAGGGGGGCTCGGTGAGGTGAGTGCCAGCGGAACCGTGCCCCTCTCCGGGAAAATCTGAAGTTTAGGCGGCTAACGCTCGCCTAAGCCTTCGATTTTCCGTCCTCCCCCGCATGGGGGGAGGTGGGGGCGGGTGTGTATGACGCATACCCAACGTCTACCAGTGAAGGTCGAAACAGATGCATTCAATTGCCGACGCGCCGGATACCGAATTGTGCTGCGCCCAAGACATTAAGGATATCTGGCCGCGTCACCTTGGTTCGAAATTGACACTGTTCATACAGGTTTGAACAATGTTGGCTGGCTTGGATCACGCTCTTGATAATTCACATTCGCAATGCGCTTCACGATATTTTCAGTCCAACTGTCAATCTTCATCTGCGCCAATTCATAGGCCGAGATGATGTCGCCAGTTCCAGTGCGCCCCTTTTTCTCGTACCGCGCAAATTCTTCGCCATCGACACTCAGTTTTATTCTCGAAAGGGATAGCTCTACCATAAACACAACGGCCAGGTGATGTTCGGATTTTGAACCGTCTCGAACCCAAATACAGGCAGGATCCGTGCTGTCAGGATCCAGATCGATGCCGATTTCTTCTTTGACCTCCCGATACACACATTGCTTCAGAACGTCGAGTTTGTCCCCACCCTCAAGAAGGTTGGAGTCTTCTTCTCGAACGTGTCCGCCGAAGTAACATAATGTTCGGCCTTTTTCTGGCGAGGTGTTGGAAGTTGCTTTTTGAGCCTTGGTTCCAACAAGAAATTCATCCCGGTTCTTCTCTTTTATTACAGCGATCGGAATTATTTGGAGGCAATCAGCATCATCTTCAACCGCGTTTCTGTCGTTAAACTCCAGATTTTCTTCGATTTTCTGCCTGATGTCACTGTATTTAAAAATGGTTGGTACGTTTGGCATGCACGATTTAGGAATATATCCTATCTTCTCGTCAGCAAGATTCTTGAGGAGGTCAAGTGTCGTCTTTGTTACGTTGTAACTGACCTCGTTTTGATCCTGATCGTCAGTGTTGTACTCCCTTATCTCCCTGAAGGACGATTTGTACTTGTGTGTCGTGTGCTTTATTGTATCGAGATACGAGGTCAAAACCTCTCGTCTCATTATGCTACCTTCCTTGCGCGTGAGCAGGTTTTTATATTCCCTCTCGCTTGACGTTTCAGGCGAAGACTCGAACACCAATACGAGGTCGATACACATTCGAAATCGCATCGCAGTAAAAAAGTTTGTAAAACGTTGGTAGTCATCATTGCGCAACAGCTTCTCCCGTCGCTGCCACTCAAACCAGCACAACGCGTCGAAAAAGCCTCTATCAAGTATTATCACGTCTAATTTTTTGGACGAATTCGCTAGGGTTTCAGAAAGTTGGTTCAGTGCCGCTGACGCCGTCCAAACATTAAATATGGGGTCGAATTTATTTGGAATTGGACACACACTCGCCCGTTCGGTCAGAATCTTCGTGCGGAAATTGTTTCTCCGAAGGAATATATCAAGTGAGCCAATGCAGGTTGACTTGCCAGCCTTTGGCGATCCAGCGAATTCTATAACTATAGGCCTTCGCGGCCGTGACCGCCGCTTTATCTCCAGGACTTGCTGGGCGAGCTTTTCGAGCTCAATAATTTGCCGGTCTACAAGTGCTGGTGAGGTCATTCTGTATTTCCGCGTTCGTTTGTGTGCTGGTCTGTCTCTCTCTCCTCAAACTTTTCAACAAGTTTTCCAGCTGAAAAGCCTGAAAAAAATCCAATTGTGATTACGACAAACATCAGGTCATTGGTCTGAGCCGCTGAATTTGTTGATGCCGAAATAGAAGCTCTCCACAGAGCGTATGAAACAATAGCAAAAATCAATCCATAAAGAGGTCTAAAAAGGAAAAATGCTATCGTTCCTATCCTCTGAACCGATTTGCCTCTACTTTCTTCAAAGTTGTAATAAGTATTAATTGCGGATTTGTACAGCTTTCTAGTATAGAATGTGCTTGATCCAGCCAAAGAGGATGAAGCCAGAACTATTACAAACGGATACCCGGAAATCGAGCTGTTTGCGCTGTTGCTTAGCAACTGGTGCAGCAACATTGAGATCGAACCAATCATTAAAATTGCATAAATTACGAAAATCCCCACCAGATCCCATTTAGTGAGACACATTAGTGTGTAGTCATGCTTTGGTTTCATTTCGCCCGCCCTTTTCGTCCCTTTTAGGTTGAGTCGAGCGCAAGGGGCAAGTGAACGTTGGTTGGTTCGTTGCAGGGCTTGTGTTGGACGCCAAGTCTACAAGCTGTCGTCCTCCGAGAACCGCGTCAAGTGTATCGGGAGTGCCCCTTATCCGCCCTTTGGGCACCATCTCCCCCGCAAGGGGGGGAGAGAACGTCACCGCCCCGGTCGACCCGTCTTGCCCTTGGTGCGGCCCTTGCGTTTGAGGTCGGCGGGGTCCTCGTAGGAGCCGGCGCCGGAGCGGGCGCGGATGATGGGGCGGGGGTCGTCTGCACCCCTCACCAAGTTCGCCTCGCCAATCGGCTTCGCCTCTTGGGGCGAACTATCCTCTCCCGCAAGGGGAGAGGCGGGAGCGCGCGGCTTCTCCGGCAGTTTGCCGGTGACAGGTTTTTCGGTGCGGCCGACGGTCATTTCGTCGAGGGTGTTTTTCCTGAAGTAAGAGGTGGCCTCGGGGTTTTCGGGCGAGAGGCTGCTGCCCCGGCCTTGCGGGGCGCCGGATTTGTTGCGGCCTGATGGGGAGAGGCGCGGGACACCCTCCCCTTGAGGGGGAGGGTCGGACCGCAGGTCCGGGGTGGGGTGAGCTTCGGCGGCGGGGTCACCCCCACCCGCGCGTGCCGCGCGACCTCCCCCCTCAAAGGGGAGGTGGGTGGGAGCGGCGCCCTTGCGGTTTCCGCCGGCGCCTTCCGTGTTTCTGGCCTGGTTCTTTGCACTCCCTCTCGTGCCTTCGGCACTCGACGCCTGGCTCTTTCCGCTCCCTCTCGCGCCTTCAGCGCTCGACGCCTCTTGCCTGGCGATCGGGTCGTCCATGGCGGCGAGTTCGACGGCCTTGAGACGTTTGATTTCGTCGCGCAGGCGGGCGGCCTTTTCGAAGTCGAGGTCGGCGGCGGCGTTGCGCATGTCTTTTTCCAGCGCGTTGAGATGGGCCTGGAGATTGTTGCCGACGAGGTGCCCGCCATCGGCGAAACCCTTGCCGGAGACGCCTGATATGTCGGCGCGGACGTGGTCGCGCTCGTAGACACTGTCGAGGATGTCGGAGATGCGGGCCTTGACGGATTCAGGCGTGATGCCGTGTTCGGTGTTGTAGGTCATCTGCTTTTCGCGGCGGCGGGACGTCTCGTCTATGGCGCGCTGCATCGAGCCGGTGATCTGGTCGGCATAGAGGATGACCTTGCCGTCGACGTTTCGCGCGGCGCGGCCGATGGTCTGGACCAGCGAGGTTTCCGAGCGCAGAAAACCTTCCTTGTCGGCATCAAGGATGGCGACGAAGCCGCATTCGGGGATGTCGAGGCCTTCGCGCAAAAGGTTGATGCCGACGAGGACATCGAAGGCGCCGAGGCGCAGATCGCGGATGATCTCGATGCGCTCCAGCGTGTCGATGTCACTGTGCATGTAGCGGACGCGCACGCCCTGTTCATGCAGGTATTCGGTGAGGTCCTCTGCCATGCGTTTGGTGAGCACGGTGACGAGGGTGCGGTAACCTTTAAGCGCCGTGTCGCGGATTTCGCCGAGCACGTCGTCGACCTGGGATTTGGCCGGGCGGATCTCGACCGGTGGGTCGATGAGGCCTGTCGGGCGGATGACCTGTTCGGCGAAGACGCCGCCGGCCTCCTCCATTTCCCAGCTGCCGGGCGTGGCGGAGACGGCGACGGTCTGCGGGCGCATGGCGTCCCATTCCTCGAAGCGCAAGGGGCGGTTGTCCATGCAGGAGGGCAGGCGGAAGCCGTATTCGGCAAGTGTCGCCTTGCGGCGGAAGTCGCCGCGATACATGCCGCCGATCTGGGAGACGGAGACGTGGCTTTCGTCGATGAAGAGCAGGGCGTTGTCGGGGATGTATTCGAACAAAGTCGGTGGCGGCTCGCCGGGTTTGCGGCCGGTGAGGTAACGCGAATAGTTCTCGATGCCGGCGCAGGAGCCGGTCGCCTCGAGCATTTCGATATCGTATTTCGTCCGCTGTTCGAGGCGCTGGGCTTCGAGCAGGCGGCCGCCCTTTTCGAGCTCGGCGAGGCGCATTTTCAGCTCCTCCTTGATCGACTTGATGGCGCCGTTGAGGGCGGGGCGGGGCGTGACATAGTGGCTGTTGGCATAGATCTTCACCGTCTTCATGTCGCCGGTCTTCTTGCCGGTGAGCGGGTCGAATTCGGTGATGCTCTCGATCTCGTCGCCGAACAGGGTGATGCGCCAGGCGGCATCCTCCAGGTGGGCGGGGAAGAGTTCGATCGTGTCGCCGCGCACCCGGAAGGAGCCGCGGATGAAATTGATGTCCTGGCGCTTGTATTGCTGGGCGACGAGGTCGGCGAGCAGTTGGCGCTGGTCGATGCGGTCGCCGACCGACATCTGGAAGGTCATGGCGGTGTAGGTTTCGACCGAGCCGATACCATAGATGCAGGAGACGGAGGCGACGATGATGCAGTCGTCGCGCTCGAGGATGGCGCGGGTGGCGGCGTGGCGCATGCGGTCGATCTGCTCGTTGATCGACGATTCCTTCTCGATGAAGGTATCCGAGCGCGGCACATAGGCTTCCGGCTGGTAGTAGTCGTAATAGGAGACGAAATATTCCACCGCATTGTCGGGGAAGAAGTTCTTGAACTCGGAATAGAGCTGGGCGGCGAGCGTCTTGTTCGGCGCGAGGATGACGGCGGGGCGCTGGGTGGCCTCGATCACCTTGGCCATGGTGAAGGTTTTGCCGGAGCCGGTGACGCCGAGCAGCACCTGGGTGCGGTCGTCATTGGAGAGGCCCTCGACGAGGTCGCGGATGGCGGTCGGCTGGTCGCCGGCGGGCTCGAAGTCTGAGGCCATGCGGATCGGCACGCCGCCTTCGGACTTTTGCGGCCGGGCCGGGCGGTGCGGCATCCAGAGTTCGCCATTCTTGAACAGCGGATTGCCGCTCTCGATCAGGGCGGTGAGGGCCTCGACGGTGGCCGTGACGGCGCCGGTCGTCAGCGATTCGGCCTCTTCGAGGCTGACATCCATGCCGGCGATCGGGTTGAGGCCGGCGGCGGCGCGGGTCTTCGGGTCGTTGGAGGCGCCGATGGAGACGCCGCGCGAGGTTCTGGAGGCGGTGGTGTTCTTGGCGGTGGGTTTGGTGGTCGCCTTTTCGAGCGCCACTTTTTCGGCGTGGCGGCGGGCTTCCACCTCGATCTTCTTGCGGTGTTTGCCGGCTTTCGACGCCAGTTCGCGCTGGCTCTCGACCGTGGATGCCTCGGCCTCCGCTTCCAATTGCTTCACCCAATCCGAAACCGAGCCGGACAGCGGCGCGCCTTCAAACGGAGCTTGCGGGGCTTCCTCGAAGCTATCAGAGGGGGCGGAGGATTTGGGAGACTTGGCCATGGCCGGAATATGGCGAAGCGCGCCGGCAAAGGGAAGGGGCGGGGTGGGGAAATCAGAACGAAAACGCAACGCGCGGCATGGGTTCTGGCCAGCATGGTGGCAGGAGGGCGGGGCGTCCGCCCTGCATGCGTGAGCGCTCCGTGTCGTGTTGCCGGAGCGCCAATTGCCGGGGCTGGGATTCTCAGGCCACCGACAGGTGCTTGGCCTTGGTCTTGCGCTTGAGGTCGCTGGTCGGCTGATGCTCGGCGATCCAGGTGTCGAGGGCGCTGGGTGGCATGGGGCGGGCGAAGAGGTAACCCTGGGCGATGCTGCAGCCGAGGCGGGCGAGGATGGCGGCGTCTTCGGGGGTCTCCACGCCTTCGACGACGATTTCCAGCGACAGGGACTGGCCGAGGCTGACCATGGCCGAGATGAGTTTCTGGTTGGTCTCGCAGCGGGCGACATCCTTGATGAAGCTGCGGTCGATCTTCAGGCGGTCGACCTTGAGGCCGATCAGATAGGCGAGCGAGGAATGGCCCATGCCGAAATCATCGACGGCAAGCTTGTAGCCCGCCTCTTCCAGCCGCTTCAGCTGCTCGTCGGCAAGGGCGGGATCGAGGATCGCCTCTTCGGTGATCTCGACCTCCAGGGCCGATGGGTCGACCCCGAATTCGGCCGTGACGCGCTGGAGCATGCAGGCGACGGAGTAGAGGGCGAATTCGCGCGGGGAGACGTTGAGGGCGACGGTCACGCCGCTGAGGCCGAGTTCCGGCAGGCGGCGGGCGAGCTTGCAGGCATCGGCCGCGATGCGTGCCGTCAGCTGCTGGGACAGATGCACGGCCCGGGCGGCGTTGACGATTTCCGGCGGCGAGACGAAGCCGAGCTGCGGATGCTGCCAGCGCACCAGCGCCTCGAAGCCGGTGATGCGGCGGGTCGACAAATCGACCTGCGGCTGGAACCAGGCGCCGAGGGCGCCGGTCTGGATCGCACGGTCGAGATCCTGTTCGATGATGCGCTTGCGTTCGGCATTGCGGCGCAGATCGGGATCGAATTCGCGCAGCTGGCGGCGGTCGCCGCGCTTGGCGTCGTAGAGTGCCATGTCGGCGCAGGCGAGCAGTTCCTCCGCATTGTCGGCGTGATCGGGATAGGCGGCGAGGCCGACGCTGAGGCCGACAACGGTCTGGCGCTGGTGCCAGTGGATCGGCAGGCGGCTGGCTTCGAGCACTGCGGCGGCATGGGCGCGGGCCCGCTCCAGGGCTGCGGGGCCGCTGACGATCACGGCGAATTCGTCGCCGCCGAGGCGGGCGATCAGGCTGCCATCCTCGACGATCGAGGAGAGGCGGGCGGCGATCTCGCGCAGCAGGGCATCGCCGGCGCTGTGGCCCAGCGTGTCGTTGATCGACTGGAACCGCTCGACATCGAAGATCAGCAGGGCGACCTGCTCCTGGACGACGGCAGCGCGGGCCAGATCGCCGGCCAGGCGACCGTGAAAGAACATCCGGTTGGCAAGACCGGTCAGCGTGTCCCGGTTGGCGAGCGCTTCCAGTCGGGAGTTCTGCCTGAGAATGTCGGAATTTGCGCGGGTCAGGCTGTCGGCCAGAGCCGTGGCCTCATGGCGGGACACCTGGCTGCTGACAAACATGCGTTCCGCCCAGATGCTGCGGCGGATGAAGACGAAGATCATCAGACTGAGGCAGAGGCCGACCAGCACTTCGTTCGGGCGCCAGTGGCCGATCAGGTTGAGCGTCAGCGAAATAAGGATCGGGATGGAGTAGCTCAGCGCAAGCGGCGTATAGCCGATCTGCTTGATGACCGAACCGGCCGCCACGCCGCCCATGATCAGCAGCAGGGCCGCATGCTGGCCGAGCGGTTCGAAATCGCTGACGGTCCAGGGAAGTGCTGCCCAGACGAGGCCGAGCACAAGGGCGCCGATGGACAGGATCGTGAGGCTGGCTCTCGGTTCCGCCACCAGTTTTCCGCGTCGGGTCAAGGCGTTCATGACATAGGCGCGCATACCGATGACGGTGAGTGCCACAGCGTACCAGACGAAGTTCACCCAGCTGGCTTCGTTGCCGAGGTAGAGGACGCTCAGGCAGATGGTCAAGGTGATCAGGTTGAGGATCAAGGTCGAGCGGTGGCCCTCAGCGAGGTCCGCCACCTGGGCTTGCAGCACTTTCGACACCCATCCGCCACTTCCGCTCTCATTCAACCACATAAAACAAAGCCCATACCGATCGCAATAAATACTCAATAACAAGAGCGACTTAACGGTATGTTACGCAGGCTTTGCGCAATTTAACTAGAAATCATCGGCAACTTTTCGGTGGTGCCTCGGCGGGTGCTCGCGCCTGCCGCAAAAGGCTGCCAAACCGATATCGGCTCGTGGCTATCTCCTTCCTCAGGTTGTGAAAATCGCCAGGCCGGCTGCGCGCCCGAGGGGGCAGCTTTGCCGCACCATGCTCAGACCATTTTGATGTGCAGATATCGTCCGGCGACTCGTTCGTCGCCTCGTTCGTCGCCTATGTTTTGATCCCAATCCAGCACGAGTCTCCCATGCCGAACTTCTCCCCCGCCGCCTTGTGGCCGATTCTGCTCCTGTCGCTTTCGAATGTCTTCATGACCTTTGCCTGGTACGGGCACCTGAAATACAAGACCTCCCCGCTCTGGATCGCCATCGTCGCGAGCTGGGGCATTGCCTTCTTCGAATACTGCCTGGCCGTGCCGGCCAATCGCATCGGCGCCGAGGTCTATTCGGCTGCCCAGCTGAAGACGATCCAGGAAGTCATCACGCTGATCGTCTTTTCCGGTTTCTCGGTCTTCTTCCTCAAGGAAAGCCTGACGATCAATCACGTCATCGGCTTCGCGCTGATCGCAGCGGGCGCTGCTTTCGTCTTTCGCGGATAGGAAATGGGCGCGGCTGTCGATGGCCGCGCCCATCATTCGGCAGGCATTGCTTAGGGCATTGCGGGCAAGCGGTGCGCACCGATCCGCCAGGCAGGAACGACGATGGCCAGCATCAGGACGGTGTTGAGCAGGACGTTGACGGTCGCGCCCGACACGAAGGAGCCGGTGCTGTCGACGAGGTACCAGGCCAGGGTGGATTCAACCACGAGCAGGCGGGCGAGCCGCGGATCGACCGGCAGCAGGCGGTCGATGACGAGCCAGATCATTACGCCCCAGCCGACCATCACGCCACCGCTGATGGCGGCCAGGACACGGGCAGCGGGGGCTTCGAGTGTCTGGGCGCCGTCGAAGGGCCAGAACACCAGGTCGGTGAGCAAGGTGGCCGGCAACGCGGTTGCCGGATGGGCGCCGAGCGCGACGATGAGGCCGAGAAGCACGACAAAGAGACTGTTCAGTTTCAGCCAGGCGGGAGCGAAATCGTGGGACATGAGCGGTTTTCCTTCTTGGTTTCAGCGCGCCAAGCATGTGTGTAGGTTTGGGTGCCCGCAATTACTTGGGAGGTAAGTGACGGGAGCACGGACGCGTGGGAGAAGGGCAGAGATCAGTGCGCTGGACTGCAATATCGGGGGAATAAATCATGACGGTCGATTTCGGTGGCCAGCTGCGGAGCTGGCGTGGCAAGCGCCGCATGAGCCAATTGCAGCTGGCGATGACAGCCGATGTCTCTGCCCGCCATATCGCCTTTCTGGAAACGGGCCGGGCCAAGCCGAGCAGGCCCATGGTGCTGCGTCTGGGCGAGGCGCTGGAGGTGCCGAGGGCCGAGCGCAACCTGCTGCTGGATGCAGCCGGATTTCGCCCCGCCTATGCCAGTCGCCCCCTGGACAGCGTGGCCATGGAGCCGATCGCCAAGGCGATCACCCACATGATCGAGGGGCATCTGCCCTATCCGGCCTTCGTCTTCGACCGGCACTGGGTCGTCATGGACGCCAATGCCAGCGGGCGCGCGATGCTGGCCGGCTTCGGGCTGGCCGCCGGCGACAGTTTCATCGATTTTCTGCTGACGCCGGGACGGGGTGTCGAACTGGTGGAAAACTGGTCGGAGGTCTCGGCCCATCTTTCCGCACGGTTCCGGCTTGAAAGCGCCCATCTCGGCGGCGATCCGGTGCTTGAGCGGGCCGCCACTCTGCTGGCGACCGAACCGCCGGAGGGCGAGCCTGGCCGGGCTGGCGATCTGCCGCCGGTGCTCGCGGTTCGGTTCCGCTCCGGCGGGCAGGTGTTTCCGATGTTCTCGACCATCACCCAATTCGGCACGGCGGAAGATATCGCGCTCGCCGACATCAAGATCGAAATGTTCTTTCCAACCGACGATGCCTGTGAGGCTCTGTTTCGCCGTATGGCCGGCCGGTGATGCCGGTCAGGCCTCAGGCACGGGTGTCGGCTTGCCGTCTGCATCGAGTGCGACCATGACAAAGGTCGCTTCGGTTACCTTTTCCATGACATGCGTGAGATAGCGCTGGGCCCAGGTCTCGACCTTCAGCGTCATGGAGGTGCGGCCGACGCGGGCGATCTCGGTGTAGACGCAGAGCGTATCGCCGATCTTGACCGGCATGGCGAAGGCCATCTCCTGAACGGCGGCGGTGACGACGCGGCCTCGGGCGCGCTCGGCGGCGCGGATGCCGCAGGCCAGGTCCATCTGTGCCATGACCCAGCCGCCGAAGATATCGCCCGCCGCATTGGCGTCTGCCGGCATGGCCAGCGTCCGCAGTGTGAGTTCGCCAGTGGGCATCGCTGCTGCGGTCATGATCATCGTCTCACAGATTCTCCTCTGTTGCCTCTGCCGGGCACAGAACCGGTCGCGCGCGTTGGGCGCCACTGCTAAATTTCACGGGCAAAAATCTACCCCTCATAAGTTATAGGCGCGCATTTACGGAAATTAGAACTGACAAATATCAAACTTTATCGATGATCAATGACCTTTGGGGGTGGATAACATGAAATCGGTGTCTCTGTCGGTGCGGCTCTATGCACTTGTCGCGCTGGCTCTGGCTGTTCTGGTGGGAGCGCTGACATACAGCCTGTTCCAATCTTACGATGCGCTCGTCCATGAACGGCGCATGGGGCTGGCTCAAATCAACGACCAGGCGATTTCCATTTTTGAGAAGTATCACAAGCAGGAAGTCGATGGCACGCTGACGCGCGAGGAGGCGCAGGCGCGGGCCAAGGATGCGACCGGCGCGATGCGCTACAATCCCGATGGCTACTACTTCATCATCGACATGAAGCCGGCCATGGTCATGCATCCGATCAAGCCCGAGCTTGATGGCAAGGATCTGAGCCAGAACAAGGACCCGAACGGCAAGTTCCTGTTTGTCGAATTCGTCAATACGGTCAAGGCGAGCAAGGAAGGCTTTGTCGACTATTACTGGCCGAAGCCTGGCTTCGAGGAGCCGGTCGAAAAGCTGTCGCATGTCATCGGCTATGAGCCCTGGGGCTGGGTGGTCGGCACCGGCGTCTATTCGGACGACCTGGCCGTGCTCTTCCGCGGGACCGCGATCCGTTATGGCGTGCTCATCGGTTTTGCGACCATCGGCATGGTCTTCTTCGCCTATCTCGTGGTCCGCAGCGTCGTGAACCCGATCAACCGTCTGAAGGGTGCGATGAACGACATCGCTGAAGAGCGCGTCGACATCGAGATCGGCGGCACCGACCGTCGCGACGAGATCGGCGGCATGGCGAAGACGCTCGTGGTTCTGCGTGACAGCGTCCGCGACCGCATCGAGCTGCGTGACCGCGACGTGGAGCAGCAGGCGAGCCTGAACGGCGAGCGCGAGCGCAACGAACTCAACCTGCGCACGGCGTCCGAGCGGCAGAACCATGCGATCAATGCGCTGGGGTCTGCACTGGAGCGGCTGGCCGAGGGTGATCTCACGGTGCAGATCGGCGTGATCGGCTCGGATTATGAAAAGCTGCGCGACGACTTCAACCGCGCGGTGGAATCACTCGGCAGCGTGATTGCGGCGATCAACCAGACGAGCGATGTCGTGACGTCTTCGGCCGGCAATATCAGCGAGGCGACCAACAACCTTTCGAAGCGCACCGAACAGCAGGCGGCAGCACTCGAAGAAACGGCGGCGGCCCTCGACGAGATCACCGCAACCGTGCGCACGGCAGCCGAACGGGCGAACGAAGCCCGCCAGATGGTGGCCGAGACCAAGACCAGCGCCAACCGCTCCGGCGAGATCGTGCGCAATGCTGTTGATGCCATGGGCCGGATCGAAGGTTCCTCGCAGAAGATCAGCCAGATCATCTCCGTGATCGACGAAATCGCCTTCCAGACCAACCTTCTGGCCCTGAATGCCGGCGTCGAGGCGGCACGCGCCGGTGAAGCGGGTCGCGGCTTTGCGGTCGTGGCGCAGGAAGTGCGTGAACTGGCGCAGCGTTCGGCGAATGCGGCGAAGGAGATCAAGACCCTGATCAGCGCATCGGCTGCCGAAGTCGACACCGGCGTCGGCCTGGTGCGCTCGACCGGCGAGGCGCTGCTCGAGATCGAGGCCCTGGTCAACCGCGTCAACGAGAGCGTCAACACGATCGCCACCGCTGCCAAGGAACAGGCGACGGGGCTGGCCGAGATCAACACCTCGGTCAACCACATGGACCAGATGACGCAGCAGAATGCGGCGATGGTCGAAGAAACCTCGGCGGCCGGCCAGTCGCTGGCGGAAGAGAGCTACAATCTGCGCCAGCTGTTGTCGCGCCTCAAGGTCAACGCCTCCCAGGCGGTGGCGGGACGTCGTCGCGCGGCGTAAGCGTCACTTTGGACGAATCAAGAGGGCCGGCGGAACCATCCGCCGGCCCTTATTTTTTGCCCGGCATTCCTGCCGTCATCCGTTCATGACGCATTAAGCCGATCTGACGTAAGCTCCTCGAAGTTGTCCCATTTGGGGTCATCGAGGGTGAAATGAGTTTCGTGTTTTCGTCCTTTGGCAGCCGGCTCACGGTTGCCGTGCTTTCGGCCCTTTTCGTCGCCGGCTGTTCCGGCAGCGACCGCGTGCCACTGGCCGATGTCGGCGGTCCCCGCGCGGGCGACCAGCTGATCGGCAAGGTGGACCACGGCCAGGACGGGCGGGTGCTTGTCGGGCGGGTCGGCGACCCCCAGGCGGAGGCCGCCGCCTATGCGCCGCCGGCGGGCGCGCAGAATGCCGGCTCCCAGGGGCTCGACTATCTCGACACGCCCAGAATTTCCGATGGCGAGACGCAGCCGGTCGCCTCAATGATGGCCGCCGCGGAGCCCGATCAGGACGGCGGCGGCGAGCGGCAGATGATGAGCGCCATGGTCATCCCCGAAGGCGGCGTCAATATCGACGGCGAGCTTGGGATTGGAGCAGCACCGCAGGTTTCGGATGCGACCTATGCGGATGCGGCAAGCCCGGTTGGCGTGCAGCCGCATGTGGTGACCGAGGGCGGGGCGATGGCGATTGCCGAGGGCAACACCAGCCAGCCTGTCGTCGACGGGATCGGCTTCGACGCGCCGACCGAGATCGTGACGGGCCCGCGCGGAGCGCCGCAGCCGGTGGTTGCGGAGACGCAGGTGGCCGGCGAGATGCCGGAGGAGGGCGGGATCCTGCCGCTTTCGGTGGACAGCGGCAATACCGGCATGAGCGATCCGGTTCCGGTCGAAACCCGGCGCGTGGCGCAGGCGTCGGAGCAGCCACGGGCGCCGGCGGGCAAGGATTGTTCGCTCTATCTCGACAAGCGCAACTGCCGTTAGGAGCTTTTCGTTGAATTCCCTGATTTGCTAATTGCCTAATTGTCTTGGTGTTTGCGCGTGCGGGCGGTCTGTTGCGGGGGGGGGGGGTGTTGCGGCAGCTTTCCGGTCGTGCGTGGCGGCCTTGAAATCTTCTGTGTTCGGGCAATTGTCGGGAAAAAACCCCTCCCAACCCTCCCCACAAGGGGGAGGGCTTAACCCGGACTGATCCCGCCTTCGATTGGGTAGAGGCGCGGTATCCGTACCGCGTGAGGCTGTGGCGGGCTTGCGGGCGGGGCGGGCTGGGCCTAGAGGCTTTGCGTGTCCGTTGTCCGCCCTTGCGTTAGTGCCGCGTGCGGGCGGCGGATGTCTGATCCTGCCGCCTCTGGGCCGCCTCAGGCGAGCCCTCTGTTTTCCGGAGTGCCCCATGCCGCCGATTGCCGATATCTTGATGTTTGCCGCGATGCTCGCTGCTGCCGGCGCCGTGGCGGGGCTCCTGGCCGGCGTGTTCGGGATCGGCGGGGGTGCGGTGCTGGTGCCGGTCTTCTACCAGGTTTTTGGTTATGCTGGCATTCCCGACGCGGTGATCATGCATCTGGCCGTCGGCACCTCGACGGCGCTGATCGTGCCGACCTCGATCCGCTCGTTCACGGCCCATCTGAAACGCGGGGCGGTCGATATGGCGCTGCTGAAAGGCTGGGTGGTCGCGGTGCCGGCGGGCGCGCTTCTGGCCACCGTCGTTGCCGCCTTTTTCTCCAGCGAGGGCCTGCGGCTGTTCTTCGCCGTCATGGGCCTGGTGCTTGCCGCCCGCATGCTCTTCCTCTCCAACCGCCTGCATCTCGGCACCGACCTGCCGGGCGAGCCCTTCCGCTTCCTCACCGGTTCGGCGATCGGGCTCTTTTCAGGCCTGATGGGTGTCGGCGGCGGGGTGTTCAACAACACCTTCATGACGCTTTACGGCCGGCCGATCCACCAGGCGGTGGCGACCTCCTCGGGCGTCGGCGTGCTGATCTCGATCCCGGCCTTTTTCGGCTTCATCTATGCCGGCTGGGGCGAGGCGGGCCTGCCGCCCTTCTCCACCGGCTTCGTCAACTGGATCGCCTTTGCGGTGATTTTTCCGATCGCCATGCTGGTCACGCCCTATGGCGCGCAGCTGGCGCACCGGCTGAACAAGCGGCAGCTGGAGATGGGCTTTGCGGTGTTTCTGCTGTTTGTGTCTGCAAGGTTTTTTTGGAGTTTGGTGTGAGGGGGCAGAACTCAAATATCTACTTGCAACTGATATGGTTAAACTTCACGCGTGCTGCGGAGGTCCCCCGGTCAGCACCTCAAGTCGCTTCATGAGCAATGTCTCTAACGCAGTCAAGTTGGTATACTCGGGGCAATTGTAGGCTGCAATATCGAAATGAATGGGGGTTCCTGAGCGGCGGTACATCACTACTCTTCGGCCAAGCGCATGGGCATATCCGATTTCGTAATAGACGCTCGGTCTTTCCCCGGTAATGTCGGCGATTAAAAATTCCGCAGTTTTGATTTCATCAAGAATGCGCTGAGTGATCACGTCCTCATGTTCAATATCATCAGCGCGTACTGCCTTGATTCCGAATCGTCTAAAGCACTCTTTTATTTTGTTGCAGGCGTCTTCCAGCTCCGGTCTGTCCTTAGAAATCCACATCATGATGAATGCAGTGTTCGGCCTGTATCCAGCAGCTATGGCTTTAGAACCCTCAATCGATATGTCCTTTCCATCTGCTGGCCGCAGATCGGCCAACTCCAATCGCTCGATGAGGCTTTGACACCAATGATTGAAGGAGTCTCGGGCTCTCCTAGGCTTCACCCATCGTTCGCTCTCTTGAGGTGCTTGAACGCCAAGTACCGTACCTTCGTCGTGAAGTACCTTTACATCCTCAAACTCAAAGTCCCGAAACTTCAATGCAGAACGCATGCCTTTGAATGAATGGCCAGCTTCGCGCTCGTCGGCCTCGGTTAAGAGCGGTGAGCGACGTATCGCAGGAGCGGTTTGCTGAGCCAGCTGGGCAAGGCGAGAGGCTAACCCTTTGGCTTCAGCTTGCGACTGGGGCGGCAGATGTTTCCAGTAGTCAACGCTCCGGTACCAGCTGGGGTGATCCTCTGTTTCCTCCACATGCGCGGTAAGCAACTCGGAGCTTTCGAAAAATCTGTTCGCGTCAGCGCTGATGGACATTAGATCTTCAAGTATTGAAACATCTTTCATCTGCTCGACCTCTGTGCGTTGTTTAACCTTAAGCGGTTAACTGCTTAGATTATCAAATGCGTTTTTTTGGGAATTTCGTATTGTAAATTGCAGTCTATCACTCGAATTGCAACACATGGCAGCATCCTTAATATGCCACCATAGAATTGGGGAAGGAATCTCCCAACGTCTTCGGCGCACAGATGACGTCTGATGCAATCACGCCTTTCCTTGCCAATTCACCCCGCCATAAAACACCCGCAGGATTTCGACGCGCTCCGATGTCACGGCGAAAGCGATGGTGACCCGTCTCTCAAAGCCGATGATCCTCAGGTCGCGGCGGATATCATCCCGCTTCGTGCCGCGCTCCGAGCCCAGATCGAGCCCGCGACATTTCTCTTCGATGCGCTGGATGTAGCGAAAGGCAGTTGCCGGATCGGCAGCGGCGGCGATTGTGTCGTAGATCCAGAGGAGATCGGCTTCTGCTTGCGGAGCGAAGACGACATCGCGGGGTTTCATTTGCCGCTCTTCACGCGCGTTTCGTGATGCGCCCTCAGCCGTGCGAAAACCGCCTCTGCCGGGATGGCTCGGTCAGGGTTTTCCTTCATGGCGTCATAGACAGGGGCGACGTCTTCGCGGAGCCAGCGTTCGAGCGATTCCTGCTGGTTCTGGAGCGCGTTGAGGCCGGCGCTGATCACGTCGTTTGCCGAGGCATAGGTGCCTGACTTGACGAGGTGATCGATGTAGTCCGACTGCTCGGGTGGCAGGTCGAAGGCGCGTTTTTCGGTGGGGGCCATGGCCGGTCTCCATGCGGTGCGGGGCTCAGTGTAGCATGGTTGTGGCGGGAATTGCAGTCTGTTGCGGGGCGTCCCTAGCGGACACCCTCCCCTTGAGGGGGAGGGTCGGAGCGTAGCTCCGGGGTGGGGTGAGCCGACGGCGGATACCAGGGGCACCCCACCCGCGCGTTCCGCGCGACCTCCCCCTCAAGGGGGGAGATCGGACCCTGCCAAGGATCAGCCCTCATCCTGAGGCGGGAGCGGAGCGACATCAGAAGGACGAGGGCGGGTGGGGTTGGTCGGGGCCTCGGTCCTTCGAGGCCCGCTTGCGCGGGCACCTCAGGATGAGGGGTGACGTTTTCTGCGCGGTCGCTTCTCACCGGGGTAGACTTGGGTGCTCGGGCAAAGGCCCCTCCCAAACCCTCCCCACGAGGGGGAGGGCTTAACCTGGGCGCGGCCTTGGTGCGTTGCGGCTTACACCACCACCCCGGTCCGGTTGCTCGACATCGTGAGCTTGCGTTCCGCGCGCTCCTGCTGGGGGGAGCGGTTGTAGAGTTCGCGGTAACACTTGGAGAAGTGCGAGGCGGAGACGAAGCCGCAGGCGACGGCGACTTCGACGACGGGCATGGAGGACTGGACGAGGAGGTGGCGGGCGCGGTCGAGGCGGATTTCGAGATAGTAGCGGGCCGGCGAGCGGCCCATTTCCTGTCTGAACAGGCGCTCGATCTGGCGGCGGGAGAGGCCGGCGTCGTCGGCGATTTCGAGGAGCGACAGCGGTTCGGCG